>NZ_CP026121.1:685000-1027500 GCF_003330845.1 Streptomyces sp. Go-475
CGATGGCCGTGGCGCTGCTGCTGCCGGTGACGTACGGGCTCGATCCGACCGGCGCGTTCATCATGTTCGCCGGCATCTACTACGGCGCGATGTTCGGCGGATCCACCACCTCCATCCTGCTCAACACGCCCGGCGAGAGCGCGGCGGTGGTGGCGGCCATGGAGGGCAACCCCATGGCCAAGTCCGGGCGCGGCGCCCAGGCTTTGGCGGCCGCGGCGATCGGTCACTTCGCGGGCGGCCTGGTCGGCACGATCCTGCTGGTCGCGCTCGCGCCGACGGTCGCCGAGCTGGCCGTGGACATCGGCGCGCCGGACTACTTCGCCATCATGGTGCTGGCGTTCATCGCGGTGACGTCGGTGCTGGGTTCGTCCCGGGTCCGGGGCATGGCCTCCCTGCTGATCGGTCTCACGCTGGGGCTGGTGGGCCTGGACCAGATGACCGGCCAGCAGCGCCTCACCTTCGGCTCGCTGCAACTGGCCGACGGCATCGACGTCGTCATCGTCGCGGTCGGCCTCTTCGCGATCGGCGAGGCGCTGTGGGTCGCGGCGCACCTGCGGCGCAGGCCGCCCGAGCCGATCCCGGTGGGCCGGCCGTGGCTGGGGCGCGGGGATGTGAACCGCACCTGGAAGTCGTGGCTGCGCGGCCCGTTCATCGGCTTCCCGTTCGGCGCGATCCCGGCGGGCGGCGCGGAGATCCCGACCTTCCTGTCGTACGTGACGGAGAAGCGCCTGTCGAAGCACAAGGACGAGTGGGGCAAGGGCGCCATTGAGGGCGTGGCGGGGCCGGAGTCGGCGGCGTCGGCCTCGGCGGCGGGCACGCTGGTGTCGATGCTGACCCTGGGCCTGCCCACCACGGCGGTCGCGGCCGTGATGCTGGCCGCGTTCCAGCAGTACGGCATCCAGCCCGGCCCGCTCCTCTTCGAGCGCGAACCGGACCTCGTGTGGGGCCTGATCGCCTCCCTGTTCGTCGGCATGGTGCTGCTGCTGGCGCTCAACCTGCCGCTGGCGCCGGTCTGGGCGAAGCTGCTGCGCATCCCGCGGCCGTACCTGTACGCGGGGATCCTGTTCTTCGCGGCGATCGGCGCGTACGCGGTCGGCGGTGAGGTGATCGACCTGGTGATCCTGCTGATCATCGGCCTGATCGGCTTCGGCATGCGCCGCTACGGGCTGCCGGTGCTGCCCGCCGTCATCGGCGTGATCCTCGGCCCGAACGCCGAGCAGCAGCTGCGGCGCGCGCTCCAGATCAGCGACGGCAGTGTCACCGGGCTGGTCAACACGCCGTTCGCGGTCACGGTGTACGCGGTGATCGTGGTGCTGCTGGCCTGGCCGCTGCTGAAGAAGGCGGTGACGCGGAGCCGCGCCGCGGCCTGACCCGGTCAACGCGGCACCCGGTCCCGGGTGCCGTCCGGGAAGCGGATCTCCACCTCCCCTGCCCCGGTGACCCGTACGCGCGTTCCTGAACACCGCGCGTGCGGGTCACCGTCGTTCACCTCGGGATCGGCGCTCAGCACGACGAGGGTCACCAGGAGGTGGGTGCCGCCCGGGTGGGCGGGCAGCGTGAGGTACGGGGTCGCCGAGTGGTGGCCGTAGGCGTTGGTGCCGGCCGCGTGCGCCACGGCCGCCCGGGCGTCCTGCCAGCCGTGCAGGCCGGCGATCGTGCTGGTCGTTCCGTCCGCGCGCCGGGCCAGCGCCCAGCCGGAGCCGGTCCGGGCGGCCGGGGGCGCGGTGTCGTCGGCGACGGCCCAGCCGCCCTCGCGGACGGGCGTGCCGGGCGGCGCGTCGACGCGGTGCACCCGCACCTCCCACGGGCCGCGCACGACGCTGACGGTCTCGATGCGGTGGCCTTCGGCGCTGCCCGGGAGCACGGCCCGGTGCCAGGAGGCGGCCCGGCCGGCCTCGACGCCGAGGGGGTGGATGCGGCCGCGCGGGCTGGGGGTGCCGTCGGGGGCGAGCAGGGCGATGTGGTTGTCGGGGGCCCGGTCCGCCGGTGTCTCGGGTGCCGTCGCGCTGGAGTAGGCGAACCGCGCGTAGTGCGGGCTGTCGTCGGCCCGCGCGGGCGGGGGCGGCAGCCGGTCGCTGCCGTGGTTGACGAGCCGTACGATCCCGTCGGCCGCGGTGGAGTGCAGCAGCCAGCCCGGGGCCGGTAACCCGAGGCGTACGTCGGCGGTCTCGACCGGGCCTGGTTCCTCGGGGGCGGTCCACACCGGATGGTCCTCCGGCAGGAGCAGGCCGAGGAAGGCCTTGCTCGCCCAGTACGGGGAGGCCGGTCCCGAGTACCGCTGGGTGACCGGGAGGAAGGGCCGGTACCAGCCGAGGGTGAGCAGCCCCTCGGCGTCCGGCACGCCGCGCTCGGCGAAGTGCTGCAGCGCGCCGGAGGCGAGGCGGCGGGTGCGGCCGGGCGGCAGCGGGGTGGCGTCGGCGAGGACCCCGGCCCACAGGGGCGCGGTCGTGGCGAACCGGTAGGTGAGGGAGCGGCCCTGGTGGACCGGTGCGCCGTCGGCGCCGAAGAAGTGCTGGTGGTGGTGGAGGAAGGACCGCAGGCGTGCCCGGTGTCCCGCGACCAGCCCAGGGTCGGCGCGGGGCCCGGCGATGCGGGCCCACAGGACCGGATACAGGTGCAGGGCCCAGGCGTTGTAGTAGTCGAACTTGCGGCCGTCGCCGTCGGTGTACCAGCCGCCGCCCCGGTACCAGTCCTCCAGGCGTGCCAGGCCCGCGTCGATCTCGGAGCGGCGGTGCGGGGCGCCGACGGAGGCGAGGAACTCCTCGGTGATGACCTGGAACAGCCGCCAGTTGGAGTCGTTGACGACCGCTCCGACGAAACCGCCCAGCCAGTCGGCGACCCGCTGCCGTACGCGGTCGTCGAGCCGGTCCCAGATCCAGGGCCGGGTCTCGTGCAGGGCGATCGCGAGGGACGCGGCCTCGACCATGGGCTGGGAGCGGTCGGTGATGGGCGGCCAGTGGTCGGGGCTGCGCGGGTCGGTGCCGGACGCGAGTCCGGCCGTGTACCGCTCGATCAGGCCGGGCGCCCCCTGCCCGCCCGCGCCCGCGATGCGGAACGCGGCCAGCAGGAAGGAGCGGGCGAAGCCCTCCAGCCCGTCGGACCAGGGCCCGGAGTGGCTGGGCGGGCCGGGGAGCCGGTACTGGGCCAGGTTCGGGGAGGCGTAGGGGGTCAGGGCGTCGAGGAGGCGGTCGGCGACCGCCTCCCAGTGGGCGCGGGTCCAGCCGGTGTACGGCGAGGTCAGCGGGTCGGGGGGCGGCAGGTGCGGCAGGTTGGGGAGGGGGGTCGGGTCGGGGAGCGACACGTGCGGCGCGCTCATGCGGGTGCGGTTCCTCCGTTGGTCACAGGGCGCGCCCGGGCGGGGGCGGGCCGACGCTGTCGCGGACGACGATGTGGGTGCCGAGCAGGTGGTGGGCCCCGGCGGCGTGCTCGGGGTCGCGCAGCGCGATGCGCACGGCGGCGCGGCCGAGTTCCTCGGCGGGGGTGCGGACGGTGGTGAGGGGTGGGTTGAAGTCCTCGGCGAGCGGGATGTCGTTGTAGCCGACGACGGAGACGTCCCCGGGCACGCTCAGCCCGGCGTCGGCGATGGCGCGCAGGGCACCGGCGGCGACCATGTCGTCCCCGGCGAAGACAGCCGTGAACTCCCCTGTGTGTTTCAGGAGTTCGGTCATCGCCCGATGACCGGCCGCGCGGCCGAGTCCGCAGTCGACGACGTGCGCGGCCTCGGGCGGCAGGCCGTGCTCGGCGAGGGCGGCCCGGTAGCCGGCCACGCGGGCGTCGAGGGCGGTGTTGCCGGGCAGCCCGCCGAGGAAGACGATCCGGCGGTGCCCCGCGGAGAGCAGATGGCCGGTGGCGGCGCGGGCGCCTGCCTCGTTGTCGAACTCCACGACCAGCGCGGGGATGCCGGGGTCGGGCGCGGGCCTGCCGCAGAGCACGAGCCGGGCGCCGGAGGAGTCCAGGGCGTGGGCGTAGTGGGCGACGCGCTCGCGGTAGGCGTCGTCCTCGACGACCCCGCCGACGAGGATCACCAGCCGGGCGCCCTCCTCCCGCATGAGCTGCACGAACTCCATCTCGCGCTGGGCGTCGCCGCCGGTGGCGCCGACCACGCAGAGCCAGCCGCGGTCGGCGGCCTCGGCCTCCACGCCCTCGGCGACCTGTGCGTAGAAGGGGCTGGTGACCTGGCGGACCACGACGGCGGCCATCTTGCGGCCGCCGCCGACCAGGGCGCGGGCGTGCGCGTTGGCCACGTAGTCCAGGTCGCGGGCCGCCCGCAGCACCCGGGCCCGGGTCGCCGGAGGCACCGGGTGGTTGCCGCTGAGCGCGCGGGAGGCCGTGGCCGTGGACACGCCCGCCCGCTCGGCGACCTCGCGGATCGTGACCCGTCCCTTGGGCACCATGTCGTTCCCCATCCCCCGCATCCCCTCTTCCGGCCACCGCCGTTCAGGTGTTGGCCGCGTAGTCCTTCGCGTACTCCTCGGCCATTCTGTCGCCGCCCCTGCTCCGCCACCTCTTCACCGCCGCGTCCCACTCGGACAGGGGCAGGCGCCCGGCGATGATCCCGGTGACGGTGTCGTCCAGGAACGTCTTGAGGGTGGCGCCCTGGGCGTTGTTCGTCGCGGACTGGAGCCCGAAGGAGGCGTCGCGTATGGCGTGCGGGACGACCTTCCGCTGCCAGGCGTGCAGGGCGCGCACGGCGTCGGGCATGCCGGGGACGAACAGCACCTGGGGGCCTTCGGCGAGGTACTTCAGGGGCAGGTTGGTGTTGTTCTCGACCTCGCCGAGCGCGGTGGGTTCGGGCGAGCCGTCCTTGCCGCGGGTCAAGTGGACGCCCTCGACGCCGTAGTGGACGAGTTCCCACTCCTGACTGCCGAACGGCGCGGCGAGGTAGTCGAGGATGCGCAGCAGCAGTTCGACACACTCCTTCTTCGCCTGCTTCAGGACGGTGTAGCCGAAGGAGCGGCGGGCGGCGACGATGCCGCCGGGCTCACCGCCGACGCTGTAGGGCAGGGCCGCCGCCGGGGTCATCTTGCCTTGCGACTCGCGGTACTTGGGCAGGTAGGCGCCGAAGCCGTCCTGCATGGAGCCGACGGTGCCGTTGTAGTAGAGGGTCGTGAGGTCGATCTGCGAGATGGACGTGGCGTCGGGGTGGTAGGAGCCGTTCTTGCGCAGTCGGGCCTGGAAGGCGATGGCCGCCTTGTAGCGTTCGTCGGCGGCGCCGGGCAGGAAGGTGCCGTCCTTGGTGACGGCCCAGCGCTGGGGCGCGTTGTGGGCGGCGGAGTGGAAGGCGTTGCCGAACAGGGAGCCGTTGGCGGCGCCGAGCATGTAGGTCTTCCCGCGGGTTCCCCGCCTGGCCACGGCGGTGAAGTCCTCGGCCGTCCAGCCCTCCTTCATGCCCGCGTCGGCGAACATGTCCTGGTTGATCCACAGGGTCGAGCCGGGCAGCGGGCGTTCCAGCGGGATGCCGTAGATGCGTCCTCCGATGCGGCCCATGTCGCGCCAGGCGTGGGTGGGGATGCCCGCGAGGTTGGGGTAGTCGGTGATCGCGTCGCCCGACAGGTACGGCGTGAGGTCCTGGGCGCGGCGCCGCACGAACTGCGCCTCGCGGGGCAGGGTGAAGCCGGAGAACATGTTGATGATGTCGGGCAGGGCGTCGGCGTCGCCGGCCATGACGGTCGCCATCTTCTTCTGGTAGTCGGCCTGGGAGATGATCGTGTACTCGATCTTGACGCCGAGGGCCTTCTCCACGGCGGCCCAGAACCGGTTCTGCGCGGCGGGCTTGGGCGGGGTGCCGAAGGAGACGGTCATGACGCGGACGGTGGAGCCGTCGCCCGGGGTGCGGGAGACCGACGTGACCAGGTCGGAGGGGTAGGAGGTGTAGCCGGCCTGGACACCGGAGTCGGTGGGCGCCAGGTCGGGCTCGGGCCCGGCGGCGGGCCGGTAGGCCGGCCAGGGGGCGAGCTTCTTCCCGGCGTTGGAGACGTCGCCGTCGCCGGATTCCGAGGAGCAGGCGGTCAGCAGACCGGGGACGGAGACGGCGGCACCGCCCGCCGCCATGGAGCGCAGGAGGGTGCGTCGGGACATGCGGGGCATGGGTGAACCACCTCGTGTCAGCTCTTGATGGCGCCGGTGAGCACGCCCTTGGTGAAGTACTTCTGGAGGAAGGGGTAGACGAGCAGGATCGGCACGGTGGCGATCACGAGCACCGCCATCTGCACGGTCTGCGGAGCGGTGACGGTGGCCTCGCCGGTGGTCGCGTCGGTGAGCCCGGCGCCCGCCACCACATAGGTGCGCAGCACCTGCTGGAGGGGCCAGTGGTCGCTCTCCAGGTACAGCGAGGCGTAGAACCAGGAGTTCCAGTAGGCGACGGCGTAGAACAGGCCGACGACGGCGAGTGCGGCCTTGGACAGCGGCAGCACCACCGACACCAGCACCCGCCAGTCCCCCGCCCCGTCCAGCCGGGCCGCCTCGTACAGCTCCTCGGGGATGGACTGGAAGAAGCCGCGCAGGACGACCAGGTTGAACACGTTGACCAGGACGGGCAGCACGAGCGAGGCGTACGAGTCGAGCAGGCCGAGTTCCTTGACGAGCAGGAAGCTCGGGATCATGCCGGGCGGGAAGAGGAACGTGAACAGCACCAGCAGCAGGACGGGCTTGCCGCCGAGGACGCCGGGGCGGGACAGCGCGTAGGCCAGGGTCACCGTGCAGGCGAGGCTGAGCAGGGTGCCCACGATCGTGACACCGGCGCTGACGCCGAGGGCGTGGGTGACGATGCCGCCGTCGAAGATGTCGCGGTAGGCGTCGAGGGAGGGTTCCGTGGGCCACAGCACCCAGCCGCCGTTGTCGACGACCTCCTGCGTGGAGGCCAGGGACGTCGACACGATCACCAGGAACGGCACGCAGACCAGCAGCACGACGGCGGCCAGGGCGAGGGCCTTCGCGGCCTGGGTGAGCGGCCGGGGCCTCTCCATCCAGCCGGGGCGGGCTGACGCGCTCACCGGTAGACCCCCTGTTCGCCGAGGCGGTGGGCGACCTTGTTGGCCGCGTAGACGAGGAGGGCGCCGACGAGCCCCTTGAACAGGCCCGCGGCAGCGGCGAATCCGTAGTCGCCGCCGACGATGCCCTGGTAGTAGACGAAGGTGTCGATGACCTCGGCGGTCTCCGGTCCGACCGCGTCGCGTTGCAGCAGCATCTGTTCGAAGCCGACGGAGAGGATGTCGCCGAGCCGCATGATGAGCAGCAGCACGATCACCGGGCGGATGGCGGGCAGGGTGACGTGCCAGAAGCGCCGCCAGGGTCCGGCGCCGTCGATGGCGGCGGCCTCGTACTGCTGCTCGTCGACCTGGGCGAGCGCGGCGAGGAAGATGATCGTGCCCCAGCCGGCGTCCTTCCAGATGACCTGGGCGACGACGAGCGGCTGGAAGGCGTCCGGGTTGCCGATGATGTCGACGGTGTGCAGCCCGGCCCCGCTCAGGCCGCTGTTGAGCAGGCCGGTGTCCCCCAGCACCTGCTGGAACAGCGCGACGACGATGACCCACGAGATGAAGTGCGGCAGATACGCCACCGACTGCACGAACCGGCGCACCGAGGACCAGGTGAGCGTGTGCAGCAGCAGGGCGAGGCCGAGCGGCACCGGGAAGTAGAAGACCAGCTGGAGGACGGCGATCCAGAGGGTGTTGAGGACCGAGTCCCAGAACGCCGCGTCGTCGAACATGCGCTGGAAGTTGCCGAGCCCCACCCAGGGGCTGCCCCACAGGCCGTCGAACGGCACGTACTCCTTGAACGCGATGACGTTGCCGGCGAGGGCGCCGTAGTGGAAGAGCAGGAAGTAGGCGAGACCGGGCAGCATGAGCAGGAACAGCGACCGGCTCTGAAAACCTTTACGCGAGCGCTTCGTCCTTGCGGGGCGACGGCGATCCGGGTTCACCCCCTTCACACCTGCTGGTTCCCGTAAGGCAGTTGCCACGGCGCCCCCTCACCTCGGCGTGTCCGGTGAGGGGAAGTTAAAACGCTTTCACTGCGCGGTCAACACTTCTGACCACACGGGACTTCCCGTCGGGTGACACCGGGTCAGGCCGAGAGCAGGCCCCTGCCCAGCCAGTCGGAGGAGTCCCGTACGCCGGGCAGGGCGAAGAAGTAGCCGCCGCCGGTCGGGGAGATGTAGTCGACGAGGGGTTCGTCGATCAGCCGGGTCTGCGTGGCCTCGAACTGGCGCCGCACGTCCTGCTGGTAGCAGCAGAAGACCAGGCCCATGTCGAGGTTGCCGACGTCGTCGACGCCCCGGTCGTAGTTGTAGCCCCGGCGCAGGATGCGGGAGTCGTCGGTCGCCGCGGTGCGCGGGTTGGCGAGGCGGATGTGCGCGTCGAGCGGGATGGCGGTGCCGTGCGGGTCCTTGGCGTAGTCGGGGCTGTCGGTCTCCTTGGCGCCGTCCAGCGGGGCGCCGGTGTCCTTGCGCCGGCCGAACATCAGCTCCTGCTCGTTCAGCGAGACCCGGTCCCAGAACTCGACGAGCATGCGGATGATCCGGACGACCTGGTAGCTGCCGCCGGTCGCCCAGCCGGGTTCGCCCTGCCCGGCCCCGACCCACACGAGGTGGTCCATCTCCCGGGCCGAGGCGACGTCCGGGTTGGCTATGCCGTCCTTGAAGCCCAGCAGGTTGCGCTGGGTTCCGCTGGGCCGGGGCCCGTTCTGGAAGCCGTCGATCCGCCACCGGATCTGCATCGCGCCCCGGGTGTGCTTGGCGATGTCGCGCAGGGCGTGCAGCACCGTGTCCTGCCGGGCCGCGCAGAGCTGCAGCGACAGGTCGCCGTGGCACTCGGCCGGGTTCAGGTTGTCGTTCGGGAAGGTCCGCATGGGCGTGAGCCGGCGCGGCCGGGCCTTGGCGAGTCCGTAGCGGTCGTCGAACAGGGAGGCGCCGACGCCGACCGTGACGGTGAGCGCGTCGGCGGGGACGACCGGGCCGAGGATGCCGTTGTCCGACGGCGGGGCGCCGACGCCGAGGTCGGTGGGGGTGCCGCCGGAGGTGAGGAAACGGGCCCGCCGCGTCACCGTCCGCAGCAGCTCGGCGAGTTCCTTGCGGTCGTCGGCGATCACGTCGAAGGAGACGAAGGTGGCGGCCGCCTGCGCGGGGGTGAGGATCCCGGCCTGGTGGGGCCCGTGGAAGGCCACCGGGCCGGCGGCCGACCCCTCGGCGGCCCGGGCCGTACCGCTGCCGGCCTCGGCGAGCGCGAACCCGCCTCCGGCCAGCACGGCTCCGGCTGCTCCGGCGCCCAGGGCCGTCTTGACGAAGGAACGGCGGCCGGTGTGGGCGGGGCAGCCCGGCGGGGGCGTGTCGGCGGACGGCATGGGGGCGTTCCCTTCGGGGTGTTCCGAGCGGTGCGGGTGGCGTTCGGTGCTCACGCGGACTTCCTGATCTCGAGCAGGTCCGGCACCGGGGAGAGGTCTTCGAGAAGCTGACCGGTGGCCCCGTCGATCCGGGCCTTCGCGGTCCGGTCGAGCCGTGCGACGGGGGTCCAGCGGCCCGCGCGGTGCTCGGAGTCGAGCAGGGCCTGCAGACGCGCGATGTCGGCGTCGACGGTGGGGAGCAGGCGCGGGGCGCGGCTGGTGAGCAGCGGCCTGAGGACGGTGAGCAGTTCGCGTGTGCCGGCGAGGTTGGCGTCGGCGGTGGCCAGTCCGGTGCCGCTGCCCTGGTCGGTGTCGCCGGTCAGCTCGAACTGGAGGGTGTTCTCCAGGATCTCGTGGGCGCGCAGGGGCAGGTCGGAGGGGTCGAAGTCCTGGTGCGGGAAGGCCTTCCACAGCCCCTCGGCGTTGTCGGCCAGCTGCTGGGCCGGGCCCTTGAGCTGGGCCGCGGACTGCCCGTGCCACAGGCCGTACTCGACCCGGTGGAAACCGGTGAAGTCCTTGTCGCGCACCCCGCCCGGCAGACCGTCGGGCCGGCCGTTGATCTTCTGGTCGAAGTCCGCGAAGGTGCCGTAGGCGGCGCCCAGGGAGGCGTATGTGCGGTGGGCGGTGAGCCAGTCGGCGCGGGCCGTGCCCAGGTGGCCGGAGCGGATGTCGTCGTCGAGTTTGCGGGTCTGCCGCACCAGGGTGGCCAACCCGCGGTCCACGTACGCGCGGTAGGCCTTGAGCGGCGCCGCGAGGTCCCGCTCGGAGACGGGGACGACGGCCGTGCTGCCGGCGGCGCCGGCGACTCGCACCGCCTTGGAGGTGACGGCCTTGCCGTCCGTGGGCACACAGCGCCAGGCGTAGCTGCCGCCCGCCACGGTGGCGACGAGGTCCCGCGTGGTGCCGGGGGCCAGGCCCTCGATCTCGCCGTAGACCGCGTGGGTGGCCGGGTCGATGAGATACACCTCGGACGTCTTGTCGCCCGTGTTGCGCATCTGGAAGGTCTGCCGTCCCGGCCGGGGCGCGGTGAACCCCTGACCGCAGTCGGTCTCGGAGACGGCGACGGTCTCGCCCCCGCTGGGCTTCGGCCGCGCCAGGGCGACGACGAGCCCGGCCAGCACCGCGGGCACGACGACCACGGCGACGGGGACGAGCCAGGCGGGGCGGCGACGGGCGGGGGGCCGGGGCGGGGTGGAGGGCTGGAGCGGTGCGGCGGCCTCGCCCTCTCCCGAGGCGTCGGACGGACGCGGAACCGGCGCGCCGGCCTCGGCCTGCGGTGCGGCGGCCCGGGGCCGAAGGAGGTCGCGCAGCCGTACCGCCGCGCTCCGGGCGGCAGCCTCGACGGGCTCGGCAGGAACCGGTCCGGCCGCCACCGCGCGCCCGTCGGGAGCGACCCCCGCACCCCCCGCGGCCCCCGCGCCGCGGGCGGTGCGCACCCCCGACACCCCCCGCACGAACAGCGTCATCACCACGGCGAGATACCCGGCGTACCCCGCCACCTGAAGCCACGTCATCGTCGGCGTCAGGTTGAGCACGCCCTGGAGCAGGGTGCTGTACCAGGACCCCGCGTCCATGCTGCCGCTCAGGTCGAAGGCGTAGGCCGTCCCGCCGGGCAGGACCCCGCCCTCCTGGAGGTCGCGGAGCCCGTAGCCGAGCACGCCGGCGGCGATGACGACGAGCACCGCGCCGGTGACGGTGAAGAAGCGGGTGAGGTTGATGCGCAGCACCCGCCGGTACAGGCCCCAGCACAGGCCGGCCGCGAGGACGAGTCCGACGCCCGCGCCGGTCAGCGGCCCGGCCGACTCGTTCGCCGCACGGGCCGTGGTCCACAGGAACAGCGCGGTCTCCAGGCCCTCACGCCCCACCGCCAGGAACGAGGTGAGCACCAGGACACCCGCGCCCATCGCCAGCGCTTCGGTGACCTTCTCCTTGATCTCGCCCGCCAGGTTGCGGGCCGAACGGCGCATCCAGAACACCATCGCGGTGACGAAGGCGACGGCCACGATGCTCAGCGTGCCGCCGAAGGCCTCCTGGGCGGTGGTGGACAGGGACGCGGCGGTGAAGGTGAGGACCGCGCCGAAGCTCAGGGAGAGCGCGATCGCGGCCAGCACCCCCGTCCACACCTGCGGCAGACGGGACTTGGCGTCCGCGCGCACGAGGGTGGCGACCAGCACGGAGACGATGAGGCCGGCTTCCAGTCCTTCCCTGAGTCCGATCAGGAAACTCGGAAACGCGTCGTCCCACATGTACCGCGACCCTCCCGGCCCCGTGCCCCGACGCACCCTCAAGTGACTTAGCCAAGGCATGCCTTACTGACGCGGACCATCATGACCTCGGAACTCTGGGCATCCGGTCATGAATGCCTCATGGCCCGGCAAAAGTACGCGCGACAGCCGCCGGCTGTTCCAGCTCACTCCTCTTGACGCGTCAATGACAACAATGGCTTGATGATGTGGGAGCGCTCCCACCTCCCAGGGAAGGGACCACCATGCCCAGAACCCGCCGCTCGTCCTCGCACCTACGGCTCGTCCCGCTCCTCGGCCTCCTGGCCACCCTGCTCCTCCCCCTCGGCCTGACGCTCGCCCCGCGCGCCACGGCGGCCCCCGCGGCGGACCCCGTCCGGGTCATGCCGCTCGGCGACTCGATCACCGGCTCGCCGGGCTGCTGGCGGGCGGTGCTGTGGAACCGGCTGACCGACAGCGGCTACAAGGATCTCGACTTCGTCGGCACCCTCCCGCCCCAGGGCTGCGGACAGGCGCACGACGGCGACAACGAGGGGCACGGCGGCGAACTGGTGACCAACGTCGCCGACCGGGACCTGCTGCCCGGACGGCTGGCGGCCACGCGCCCGGACATCGTTGTCATGCACTTCGGCACGAACGACGTGTGGAGCAGCATCGCCCCCGACCGCATCCTGGCCGCCTACACCAAGCTCGTGGCGCAGATGCGGGCCTCCAACCCGGACATGCGGATCCTCGTCGCGCAGCTCATCCCGATGAATCCGAGCAGTTGCGCGGCTTGCGCGCAGCGGGTCACCGACTTCAACGCGCGGATCCCCGCGTGGGCGCGGGCGACGAGCACCGACCGCTCCCCCGTCACCGTCGTCGACCAGTGGACGGGTTTCAGCACGGCCACCGACACCTATGACGGCGTGCACCCCAACGCCTCGGGCGACGCGAAGATCGCCGCCCGCTGGTTCCCGGCCCTGGCGGCGGTCCTCGACGCGGGCGTCCCGGGGGGCCCGGGCGGTCCCGGCGGGGATCCCGCCGCCTGCTCCGCGCGCTTCCGGGCCGTCTCGTCCTGGCAGGGCGGTCACCAGGGCGAGGTGACGGTGACGAACACCTCCGCCGCTGCCGTCCGGGGCTGGACCGCGACCGTCGTCCCGGCGGGCGGCGCACGCCTCACCCAGGTCTGGAACGGCACGCTCACGACGGCCGCCGACGGCACGGCCACCGTCACGAACGCGGCGTGGAACGGCGCGCTGGCCCCCGGCGCGAGCGCCACGTTCGGCTTCGTCGCCACCGCACCGGCAACGGCCGGGACCCCGGCGGCGACCGTCACGTGCACGGTGAAGGCCACCGGGAACTGACACGGCGAAGACGACCAGGAACTGACACGGCAACAGGCCCCACCCCTACCTCACCCCACCTCTGGAGCCGCCATGAGACCCCGCCCGCCCTCCGTCCCCCGGCCGGCCGTCGTCGCCGCCGCCCTCCTCGGACTCCTCCTCTCCTTCCTCTCCCTCAGCACCCCGGCGCAGGCGGCCCCCACCGGCTTCCGCGTCGAGAACGGCCGGCTGCTGGAGGCCTCCGGGAACGACTTCGTGATGCGCGGCGTCAACCACGCGCACACCTGGTACGCGGACCGGATCAGCTCCCTCGCCCACATCAAGGCCAAGGGCGCCAACACGGTCCGCGTGGTCCTCTCCAGCGGTGACCGCTGGACCCGCAACGACACCGCCGACGTGGCGAACGTGGTCTCCCAGTGCAAGCAGAACCGGCTGATCTGCGTGCTGGAGGTGCACGACACCACCGGCTACGGCGAGCAGAGCGGAGCCGTCACGCTCTCCCGCGCCGCCGACTACTGGATCAGCGTGCAGAGCGCGCTGACCGGTCAGGAGGACTACGTCATCGTCAACATCGGCAACGAGCCGTACGGCAACACGAACTACTCGGCGTGGACGGCCGACACCAAGGCGGCGATCCAGAAGCTGCGGGGCGCCGGCTTCGACCACACGATCATGGTCGACGCGCCCAACTGGGGCCAGGACTGGGCGTTCACCATGCGCGACAACGCCGCCTCGGTCTTCGCCGCCGACCCGGACGCCAACACCGTCTTCTCGATCCACATGTACGGCGTCTTCGACACGGCCGCCGAGATCACCGACTACCTGAACCGCTTCGTCACCGCCGAACTCCCCATTGTCGTAGGCGAGTTCGGGCACGACCACTCGGACGGCAACCCGGACGAGGACACCATCCTGGCCGTCGCCCAGCAGCTCCGCCTCGGCTATCTCGGCTGGTCGTGGAGCGGCAACGGCGGCGGGGTCGAGTACCTGGACATGGTCACGAACTTCGACCCGAACCAGCTCACGTCCTGGGGTCAGCGGCTCTTCAACGGCGCGAACGGCATCGCCGCCACCGCCAAGGAGGCCGCGATCTACTCCTCCGGCGGAGGCGACACCACTCCCCCGACGGCCCCCGGCACCCCGAGGGCCTCGGGGGTGACGTCCTCGTCCGTCACCCTGACCTGGGCGGCCTCCACCGACACGGCGGGCGTCACCGGCTACGACGTCGTCCGGATCAGCGGCGGCACGGAGACGGTCGCCACCACCACGGCGACGACCACGGCGACCGTCACCGGGCTGTCCCCGGCGACCGCGCACACCTTCGCCGTCTACGCCCGCGACGCCGCCGGCAACCGCTCGCCCCGCTCGGGCACGGTGACGGTCACGACCGCGCCCGGCGGGTCGCCGTCGGCGTGCGGCGTGGGCTACCGGGTGACGAGCAGCTGGCCCGGCGGTTTCCAGGGCGAGATCACCCTTCGCAACACCGGCGCGTCGGCGATCAACGGCTGGACGCTGCGCTGGACCTTCCCCGACAGCCAGCGCATCACCAACCTCTGGGGCGGAACGGCGACGCAGACCGGCTCCCAGGTGAGCGTCGCGGCCGCCTCGTACACGGCGACGATCCCCGCGGCGGGCTCGGTCACCCTCGGTTTCACGGCCACCCGGGGGACCGCGAACCCGAGCCCGACGGCGTTCACGCTGAACGGCGCCGACTGCTCCGTGAGCTGACACGGCACCGCGCGACGTGCCGCCGGACCCGTGCGCCCCGGGCCCGGCGGCACCCTCGCCATCCGTGTGATCCGCGTGATCCGCGTGATCCGCGTGATCCGCGTGATCCGCGTGATCCGCGTGATCCGTGTGATCCGCGTGATCCGTGTGATCCGTGTGATCCGTACTACACCACCCCCGTGGGCGGTTTACGCCGCTCCGCAGCGGTCAGGCGGCGGGGATGTCGCACCGGCACCCCGCAGCCGTATCTCCGGCAAGACGCGTCCGCACCCCTCCGGGTTCCCGGCACACCGCTCAGGGGGCCCGATGAGCGAGGACACCCTGCGCATGCGCCCGGTCCCGGCCACCGCGGCCGAACGGACGGCGCAGCCCGCGAGGGAGCCGGCCGGGCAGCGCGACGCCTTCTTCGACAACGCCAAGTACCTGGCGATCGTGCTGGTGGCCGTCGGGCACGCCTGGGAGCCGCTGCGGGACGGCAGCCGTACGGTCAGCGCGCTGTACATGGTCGTGTACGCGTTCCACATGCCGGCGTTCATCATCGTCTCCGGCTACTTCTCGCGCTCCTTCGACGCCGGCCCGGGGCGGATCAGGCGTCTGGTCACCGGGCTCGCCGTTCCGTACGTCGTGTTCGAGACGGCGTACACCCTGTTCACCCGGTGGACGGACCAGGAGCCCGACCGTCCGGTCAGCCTGCTGGATCCGCTGTACCTGACCTGGTTCCTGGCCGCGCTGTTCATCTGGCGCCTGACCACGCCGGTGTGGCGGCAGGTGCGGTGGCCGCTGCCCCTCGCCCTCGTCGTCGCGATGCTGGCGACGCTCTCCCCGTCCATCGGCAACGACCTCGACCTGCAGCGCACGCTGCAGTTCCTGCCGTACTTCGTGCTCGGGCTGGTGCTGAAGCCGGAGCACTTCCAGCTGGTGCGCCGCCGCGCGGTGCGGATCCTCGCCGTGCCGGTGTTCGCCTGCGCGGTCGCCGTGGCCTACTGGGCGGTCCCGCGGATGACCGGCGCCTGGTTCTACCACCGCGACAGCGCCGCGGAACTCGCCGCGCCGTCCTGGTACGGGCCCGTCATGACGCTGGTGACCTTCGGCTGTTCGCTGGTCCTGGCGGCCTGCTTCCTGGCCTGGGTGCCGGGGCGCCGGACCTGGTTCACCGTGCTGGGCGCGGGCACGCTGTACGGCTACCTGCTGCACGGTTTCGTCGCCCAGGGGTCCAAGTACACTTGGGGCTGGTACGACCCGGCGTGGGTGCACCGGCCCGTGGGCGAGATCGTCGTGACGGCCGTCGCCGCCGTGGTCGTGACGGCGCTGTGCACCCCGCCGGTGCGCCGGCCGCTGCGCTGGGTGGTGGAGCCCGACCTGGCGTGGGCGTTCCGCCGGGACGCGCGCGAGGGCGCACGGGAGCGGAACACCGCCGGCAGGCCTCACGGCGTCACAGGCGGATGACGACCAGGGCGATGTCGTCGGGCGCTCCGCTCGTGACGCCGAGCCGGTCCAGCACGGCGTCCGCCAAGGGGTCCGGGGCGAGGCCGCTGTGCCGCGAGAGGACCGAGGTGAGGCGCCCCAGGCCGGCGTCGATGTCCTCGTCGCGGCGCTCGACGAGCCCGTCGGTGTAGAGCACGAGGGTGTCGCCCGGCGTGTAGGACACCCCGGCCTGGGGCCGGGGGACGTGGTAGGGCCGGGCGCCGAGCGGCGGGTCGGTGGCCTGGTCCAGCAGCTCGCAGGTTCCGTCGGCATGGACCAGGACCGGGGGCAGGTGCCCGGCGTTGCTGTAGATGATCAGTCGGCTGCGGGTGTCGATGAGTACCTTGACCGCGGTCGCCGCCATCGCGCCGTCGACGGAGCGGGCGTACAGGCCGAGGACCTCCAGGGCCTGGGCGGGGCTGGGGATGGCCCGGATGGCCGCGCTCAGGGCACTGCGGAGCATGCCCATCACGGCTGCGGCCTGCAGGCCGTGGCCGACGACGTCCCCGACCGCCGCGGCGTAGCGGTCGGGTGGCAGGTCGACGACGTCGTACCAGTCGCCGCACACGTTGAGCGATCGCGTCGCGGGCAGGTAGCGCACGGCGATGTTGTCGTCGTGCCGGGTCAGGTCGCGGTCCTGGAGCATGGCTTCCTGCAGGGCGACGGCGACCTGGCGTGCGCGGCTGTGGGCCTCGCGCAGTTCCTGGTTCAGCCGGTGCAGCTCGCGGGCGCGCACGTAGAGCTCGGCCGCCATGCCCTTCTCCCGTTCGGTGAACTCCTCGGTGAGGCGGCGGGCCCGGCCGGACCGGATGAAGGCGGTGACGTCCTCGGAGCGCTGGACGATCCAGGCGACCGTGCCGTCCGGGGCCGGGATCGGGGTGTGGATGGTGGACCACCACCGCTCCTCGTACCCGCTCGGCCGGCCGGGGGCGCGAATGTCGTACCGCTGCAGGACCAGGGTGTCCGGGGATCCCGTGTCCAGCACCCGGCGCAGGGACGCCTTGAGGTTGCGTTCCGCGTCGGCTGCAGTGCCGGGGTTCGCGGGGAGGGCGGTGAAGAAGTACTTCCCGATCAACTCCGGACCGGTCCGTTTCGTGGCCTCCAGGTAGGCCCGGTTCGCGTAGCGGATCACCAGGTCCGTGTCCAGCACCAGGTACGGGCTCGGGGTGGCGTCGAAGAAGGCCGTGAAGTCGATGTCCGCTGCCATGGCGCGCTCTCTTCGGTCCGCGAGCCCGGCTGCCCGCCCTACCAATCTACGAGCGATCCAGGGTCCGGGCCCAACGGTCGACCGCCGCGGCCCGGGCGCCGGGGCCGGCTCACCGCGCCGCACGCGGTCACCGCGGGCCGGCGGTCCTTCCTCACGTCTGCCTTTCCTTCACGAAGTGGGCGACGGACTACTCGCTGTAGCCGTAGAGCCCGCCGCGCACCACGCCGTCGACCGTGTCTTTCGAGGGCTCCCCTCGAAGAGCCACACGCCGGAGGCGATTCGCCGCCATCCGGGGGCCGGGGGCACCTCGTCTGCCGTGGCCAGACGGGCAGATGCCAGCCCGGCCCGGTCGGCTCCCCGACCCGCGGCGGGCGGCTTGAAGTGGCCGTTCCCGCCTCCAAGTACCGCGAGAGCCCCCGGAGTGACACCACCCCGTCCACGACGGGCTGTACAGCAGCGCCGCCGATGTCCGCGAAACCGGCATGCCCGAGTCCACCTCCGAGGCACACCAGGCCGCCAGTGAGATCCTCGTGGGCCGCGTCGACGACCTGATCGCGGTGTGGGACGGGAAACCGGCCCGGGGGTACGGCGGGACAGCGGACGTGGTCGCATACGCAGAGCGGAAGGGTGTACCAGTACGCGTCCTGTGGGCCGGAGGGCGCCGCCCGTCGACCGGCAGTCGGGTTGCTCGCCCGGCACGAGACGGTCTCAGGCGTTGCAGCCCTTCTGCCGCACGCCCGGCCCCCGCTCTGCGGCGACCGCAGCGAAGCAGTTCCGGCACAGCGGGTTGGCCTTGAAGCCGTACTTCTCGCACGGCTCCGAGCAGCGAGCGCACTTGCCCCCCTCGACGCTCGACCAGTTCGAGGCCGGATACTCCTTGCCTGCTTCATGGTGCCGGTACCGCACCGATCTGTTGCATGACTCCAAGGAGGTCGGGTTGACCTCGTTCGCCGACAATCCGGCCGTCGGCCAGGTAGTAGAAATTCATGGCCTGCACCGAGACCTTGTTGCCGCTTGCGGGGATGCCGAAGAACTCACCGTCGTGCGTGCCGCGCATGGTGAACCGTGCAGCCACCGTGTCGTCTTCCCCGATCATCTCCTCCAGGCTCCACTGCACGTCCGGGAATCCACTGCGCATCATGCCGATGACCTCCATGTAGCCCTCGGGACCTCGAAGCGGCTCCGGATGACTCGGTGCGTGGAACACCGCGTCGGGAGAGATGACCTCGCGGCCAAGATCCTCATCGGCTGTGTTGATGAACTCGACGAAGCGGTTCATCAGCGACTTCACGGCTTCGGGCGGCATGTTCCTCTCCTCCTGGCGGTGGTGTTCCGCTCAAGGTAGCATCGATTCGATGTGTACATCGTTTCGATGTGATTGTGGGATACTGAAGGCATGCTGGAACTAGCGATACTGGGCTTCCTGGCCGGGGGTGCTCTTCCCGGGCACGAGCTGCGCCGGCGGGTTTCGCAGCTGACCGGGTACACGCGGCCGGTCAGCGACGGCAGTCTGTATCCGGCGATCAACCGTCTCACCAAGGCGGGCCTGCTGGAGCGGCGCGCCGACCCGGCTGCGGGCCCAGCGCGCTACGTAGTGAGCCTGACCGGCGCAGGGCGCACCGAACTGTTGAAGAGGCTGCGCAAGCCGGCCGACCACGAGATCACCGACTTCACCCGCTTCTTCACTATCCTGGCGTTCCTCTCGCACCTGCCCGAGGTGTCCGAACAGCACGCGGTGCTGCGCAGACGGCTTGAGTTCCTGGAGGAGCCGGCGAGCTTCTTCTACGACGGTGACAGGCCGCTGCGGGCCGAGGAGGTGGCCGACCCCTACCGGCGCGGCATGCTGCTCACCGCCCGTGCCATCAGCAGCGCCGAACGCGCCTGGCTGCACGCCGTTCTGGACGGTGACGAGCCCACCGAGAGCATTCCCTTCCCGCTCGACGAACCCGCGAGCTGACCGGCCCTGGAGGTACGTCCATGCTTGCGTCCTGGTACGACGAACAGGGCCCTGCCGCCGATGTCCTGCACGTCGGCGAACTACCCGACCCCACCGCCGGCCCCGGCGAGGTCCGCGTCCGCGTCACCGTGTCGGGCGTCAACCCCGGCGACACCAAGAAGCGGCGCGGCTGGCTCGGCTCCTCGATGCCCTACCCGCGGGTGATCCCGCACAGTGATGCCGCCGGAGTCATCGACGCGGTGGGCGACGGAGTCGACGCCCACCGCGTGGGACAACGGGTATGGGTGTACGGCGCCCAGTCCTACCGCCCCTTCGGCACCGCAGCCCAGTACAGCGTCGTGCCTGCGGATCTGGCCGTCCCGCTACCCGACCACCTCAGCGACGAACTCGGTGCAGGCCTGGGCATCCCTGGGGTCACCGCCCACCGCACCGTGTTCAGCGACGGGCCTGTCGACGGACAGCTCGTGCTCGTGCATGGGGTGCTCGGCGGCGTCGGCTCCCTGGCCGCGCAGCTCGCCCGGTGGGGCGGCGCGACCGTGATCGGGACCGTGCGCCATGGCAGCGACCTGAACCGCCTCGACCCCGCCGTGGTCTCCCACGCCGTGGCGCTCGACGGGGACGACCCCGCCGCCGCGATCCGCGCGCACGCTCCCGACGGCGTGCACCGAATCATCGAGGTGGCCCTGTCGGACAATGCGGACCTGGACAACGCCGTCGCCGCGAACGGCGCGGTGATCGCCGCCTACGCCACCCGGGACGACCGGCCCCTACTCCCCTTTTGGCCCATGCTGTTCAACGACGTCACGCTGCGCATGCTCGGCAGCGACGACTTCGCCGAAACGGCGAAACGGCAGGCGGCCCGCGACCTCACCGCCGCAGCCGCGGTCGGCATGCTGACCGTCGCCATCGGCGACGTGTATCCGCTGGAGAAGATCGCCCAAGCGCAAGACCGTGTCGATACCGGCGGCCGAGGTCGCGTCCTGGTGACCATTCCCAACTGAACTGTGCCGGCACGAGGGCTGATCACTCGGGCCGTGGGGTGGGGTGCCGTAGTCCTTCCAACTCGCCCAGCCGGCCCTCGCATTCGTCAGCGGACGCGGGCGTGTTCGTGAATGCACGAGGTACCGAACGCGCGAGCGCAGATGCCGATGGAGAGCTTGCGGCGCTCGAAGTGGCTGAGGAAGGCATCCCATTCCTCTGCGGTGGGGGTGCGGTGTTCCTCGCTGGGCCGCAGGGAGCGGCGGCGGGCGATGAACGCGCGGTGGGCTGCGATGGCTTCGACCGGGTAGCTCGCGTTGTAGCCCATGGTGGTGTCGATGTCGGCGTGTCCGGCGATGACCTGGGCGATGTGGGGTGGGCAGGCCGCTGCGGTCGTAGTGGAACAGCAGCGGCACCGGCGGGTTCCACACGTGCTCCTTGTAGTCGTAAGCGACGACGAAGGGGACGGCTCCGATACGCGGATCGTGGATGCGGGTGATGATGGCGCTCAGGACGTCGGCGGGTTCCGGACTGACCAGCAGGACACGTTCCACCTCGTCGTAGCGCCGGGAGACCGCGTCATACCCGCGCCGGACCAGGTCCTTGGGATCGGTGGTGCCCACGCGCGGGAGGCCGGCCAAGGCCCCGAGCGCCGGCGAACGAATTTCCGGCACGCCCGCCGGTCGAGCCGACCGCGCGACCGGAGACCGGAGGACCGGGAGCCGTGACCGAAGGCCGGACAACCCAAGGCCGGAGAACCGGTCGAGCCACCCGGCCTACACCCCCGGCGTGAGCCGGACGAGCAGCACTCCGGGTGTGTCCGGCACGTTCACCGTCAGGGCGTCGCCCTCCCAGACGGCCTGGCCGGCCCGCGCCGCACGGGGATGCAGGACGTCCGCGCGGACGGCGCCGCCCGCGAGGTGCCGGACCGGCAGGCGCCGTCCGGACGGCCCGCCGCGCCGCCACACCGACAGGTACGTCACCGCCTCGCCGGGGACGCGCAGGCCGAGGGCCAGCCACTCGTCCGTCCAGCCGGGCAGGCCGAGCGGCCAGAACGGCAGGGCCCGGGCGAGGTCCCCGCGGATCGACTTGTAGACCTCCACGGCGTCCCGGACGAGGGCCAGTTGGCGGTCCGCCATGCGGTCGAGGTGGCCGGAGAGGTGGATGCGGCCGAGCAGTGCCCCGCCGAGGGTCCACGAGATCAGGTCGTCGTCGAACCCGGGCTGCGGGTAGGCCCAGACGGCGCCCTGTTCGGGCGGGACCGCGGTCGGCGCGGCGGCGGCGATGGGCGGGTAGCGCAGCGGGTCCTGCTGGTCGCTGGTGGACTGGAGCTGGGCGACGGCGAGGGTGGCGCCGTCCATGCGCATGCCGCCCGAGGCGCAGTTCTCGACGACCAGCCCCGGGTGGCGGTCCAGGACGCCGGACAGCCAGTCGAGGTAGGCGTGGGCGTGGCCGAGCAGCCCCGCTCCCGGTGCGAGGTCGCCGGGTGCCTGCGTGCCCGGGTCGACGACGATGTTGTAGTCCAGCTTGAGGTAGCCCACCCCCCAGTCGCCGACGATCCGGTCGACCGTCTTGTCGAGGTGGGCGCGGGCGGCCGGGTGCCGCAGGTCGAGCTGGTGGCGGCCCTGCTCGGTGAGGCGCACGCCGTCGCGCTGGAAGAACGCCTCGTCGGGCAGCTGGGCCGCGACGGGGCTGCGCACCCCGACGACCTCGGGCTCCAGCCACAGCCCGGGCACCATCCCGCGCTCCCGGATCCGGTCCAGGACCGCCTGGATGCCGCCGTCGGGGAAGCGGCGCGGCGAGGGCTGCCAGGCGCCGACGCTGTCCCACCAGCCCCGGGTGTCGTCGTCGTACCAGCCGGAGTCGATGCAGAAGTACTCGGCTCCGGCGTCGGCGGCGGCGTCGATCAGCGGCAGCAGCTTGGCCGTGGTCGGGTCGCCCATCAGGGTGTTCATGTAGTCGTTGAAGACGACGGGCAGGGCGGTGTGGTCCGGGTGGGGGCGGCGGATCGCCCGGCGGTAGGAGGTCAGGGCGCCCAGCGCGGCGTCGAGGTCCGGGCCGAGGGCCAGGGCGCCGGGCACGGTGGTGAACTCCTCGCCCGGGGCGAGCCGGACCCGCCACTGGTGTTCCGCGTCCGTCGGCCCGTTCAGCGCCAGGTAGCTGCCGTGGGCGCGTTCGCCGAGGTCCCAGCGCCAGCCGGCCGGGGACTCCACCTGCCAGACCCAGGCCCGGCCGCCGTACCGCTCGGTCAGGGCGCCCATGGCCAGATGGCCGTCGGTGGGCCAGCTGCCGCGCCCGGTGAGGAGGAGGGCGGCCCGGCTGTCGTGCTCGTGGACGTCGGTGTTGATGTCGGCGACGGAGGCGCGCAGCGGCTCGGTGTACCAACGGCACTCGGCGAGCCAGTCGTTGCGGGCCCGGTGGACGTCGAGGGCGTCCGGGGCGGGCAGGCCGCCGAGCAGGAGGCTGCTGACGGACTGGACGACGAAGGGCTCGCGGCCGTCGTTGCGGAGCCGGACGCGGGAACGGAGGACGGGCAGTCCGGCCGGTGACGTGAGGTCGGCGAAGGCCGTCAACCCGGTGCTGGGGTCGTGGAGTTCGACGGTCAGCCACTCCCAGCCGTCCCGGCTGCCCGTGCGGTGGGTCCGGTAGGCGAGCCGCGACCCGAAGGCCGTGCCGGTGAAGCGGGGGCCGGACCAGCCGCTGCCGTGGCCGAGGGCGGTGAGTTCCACGAGCGGGAGGGCGGCGGCCGGGTCGGCGGGCCGCTCGTCGCCGGGGCGGGCGAGCCGGACCAGCCGGAGGGTCCCGTCGGCGGCCACCGCGAACCGGGCGCCGAGCGCCTCGTGCCCCCAAGTGAACTCGTCCTGCCGCTGGTTGGAGGCTGTGCGCGCCGCATCCGCCGTGCCGGTCAAGGTGCTCCCCCTCCTGGCCCCGCCCCGTTGCCGGGGGCGGCGGTCCGCGTGAATCCCTCGTTACGGTCTCTTGACGACCCATGTGTGACCGGTCACAATCCTCGCATGAATGTGACCGGTCACACAAGGCGCCCGGCGAGCATCAGGGACGTCGCGACCGCGGCGGGCGTCTCCTACCAGACCGTCTCGCGGGTGATCAACGGCCATCCCAGCGTCCGGCCGTCCACCCGGGAGCGGGTGCTCGCCGCCATCGACGAGCTGGGCTTCCGCCGCAACGCGACCGCCCTCGCCCTGGCCAGCGGCCGCAGCCGGGCCGTGACCGTGCTCACCGCGAACACCACGCACTACGGCTACGCCTCGATCCTGCAGGGCATCGAGGAGGCCGCCCGCGCCGCGTCGTACGCGGTGGGGATCGGGGTCCTGGAGTCCGCCGAGGACGCGGCCGTGGCGGCGGAGGTGCAGCGCGCGGCGGACGCGGGCGGCGGACTGATCGTGATCGCCTACGATCCGGCCGGTGTGCGGGCGCTGGAGGCCGTGCCCGCCGGGCTGCCGGTCGTGGGCGTGGTCGAGACCCCGGCGAGCCCGCCCGCCGGCGAGAGTCCCTGGGTGTGGGCCGACGACCGCGAGGCCGCCTACCAGGCGACCCGCCATCTGCTCGCCCTCGGCCACGAGACCGTGCACTACGTCGCCATCCCGTCCAGCACCCGCCGCACCAGCGCCCGCACCAGCGGCTGGCGGCAGGCGCTCAAGGAGGCCGGCGCTCCCGAACCCCGCCCTGTGCAGAGCAGTTGGGGCCCGGCGGGCGGTCACGCCGCGGGTTTGAAGCTCGCGAAGGACCCGTCCGTCACCGCGATCCTGTGCGGCAACGACGATCTCGCGCTCGGCGTGCTGCGGGCCCTGCACGAGGCGGGCCGCCCGGTGCCGGGCGAGGTGAGCGTCGCCGGTTTCGACGACGCCCCTCACTCCGCGTTCCTCACCCCGTCCCTGACGACCGTACGCCTGGACTTCACCGGCCTCGGGCGGGCCGCGTTCGGCCTGCTGCACGGGGCGCTGGAGGAGTCGGCGCCGGTCGCCCCGCATCCGGTGTCCGTGCCGGAACTGGTGGTGCGGGAGACCTCGGGCCCGCCGCCCGCCGGTCGCCGAACACCCTGATCCAGTCCAGCAGTTGTTCCTGATCCGAACCGCCTGCTTTCGGAAAGGCACGTGATGAAGAGAAGAGCTCTCCCCGCCCTGGCGCTGGTCTGCGCCGCCGGCCTGGCCGCCACCGCGTGCAGTGATCCGACCGCCGGGGACTCCGGTTCGGACGACGCGAAACAGACGGCGGTGAACCCGACCGCCCGCCTCGACGGCGTGAAGCTGACCATGTGGACGGCGCAGAACACGGTGAACGCGCCCCAGCAGGTCATCGACGCCTTCGAGAAGGCCACCGGCGCCACGGTCGACACCCAGGCGATCCCGGACCTCTACGAGCAGAACGTGCCGACGAAGCTGGCCTCCGGCGACCGCCCCGACCTGATGTTCTGGCAGCCGTCCATTTCCACGCTGCCGTTCATCCAGCCGAAGCAGAACCTCCTGACGCTCGACGGCGAGCCGTGGGTCTCCGAGCTCGGCGACACCGAGAGGTCCCTCGGCGTCATCGACGGCAAGCGGTACGCGGCGATCGTCACCAGCCCCGCCATGCTCGGCGTCTACTACAACAAGGACGTCTTCAGGAAGGCCGGGCTGAGCGAGAAGGACTTCCCCCGGTCCTACGACGACCTGCTCGCCCTCGGCCGCACGGTCGTCGACAAGACCGACGCGGCCGCCTTCTACGAGGCCGGCGGCGACAAGTGGCCGCTGCAGTGGCAGATGCAGGTCCAGCTCACCGACCTCGACCAGCGGTGGTGGGCCGATCTGAACGCCGGCAAGAAGAAGTGGACCGACCCGGTCGTCGTCGGCGCGATCAAGAAGTACAAGGAGAAGCTGCTCGACGCGGGGCTCGCCCAGAAGAACTACCGGACGGGCACCTTCACCGGGCAGGCCGACGCCCTGTGGAAGGGCGAGGCCGGCATGGTCCTCAACGTCACCTCCTTCCAGAGCCAGTTGCAGGCCAAGTACTCCACGGCCGAGATCGACCAGAAGATCGGCTGGTTCCCCGTCGCCAACTCCTCGGCCACCGGCCTGTACTCCCCCGACCAGACCAACGGTGTCGTCGCCTTCAGGACCGGTGACGACAGGCGGCAGAACGCGGCCCGGCAGTTCCTCGCCTTCTGGCTCGGCCCGGACTACCCGGACTACATCAGGACGATGAAGATCCCCTCCGTGCAGCCGTCCGTGCCCACGCCCGACGGCCTGCCCGAGACGTCCAAGGCCCAGGTGGCGGCCCTGCCCAAGGCCATCGGCGTCTTCCAGGCCAAGGCGATCGTCGCCCCGGACACGCACCTCTACCTGGCTGACATGATCTTCGGCAAGAAGAGCCCGCAGCAGGTCGCGCAGGCGATCCAGGACCAGTTCGCGCAGGTGGCCAAGGCCCAGGGCGCGCCAGGGTTCTGACGATGGCGGACACGGCCGTACGTACCGAGCCCGCGCCGGTCAGGGGCGCGCCGAAGAAGGTGGGGCGGCTGCCACGCGCGGCCGTGCACCACCCCTGGTGGTTCGCGCTGCCCGCGATCGCCGTCTTCGCGGGCTTCTTCCTGGTGCCCAACCTGCTCAACTTCTACTACCCGTTCACCAACTGGTCCTCGTACCACGCGGACATCGCGTTCACGGGCCTGGACAACTTCAGGACCGTCGCCGAGGACGGCTCGCTGCTGCGGGCGATCCGGACGACCCTGGTGTACGCGCTGCTGGCGGCGCTGTTCCAGAACGGCTTCGGGCTCGCGCTGGCGCTGCTGCTGGAGGACGACAGCCGCTTCAACCGGTTCTTCCGGGCCGTCTTCTTCCTGCCGGTGCTGATCTCCGCCCTGGCCACCGGCTACGTCTTCCAGGCGCTGCTCGACCAGGACGGGGCGCTCAACTCCCTGCTCGGCACGGACGTCCCGTGGCTGGGGTCGACGACCTGGACGCTGGTGATCGTCACGCTCATCCACGGCTGGAAGTGGATGGGTCTGTCGATGCTGATCTATCTGGCGGGGCTCAAGGGCATTCCCGGTGACATGCTGGAGGCCGCCCGGATGGACGGCGCCGGGCCGTGGCGGACCTTCCGGTCGGTGCGCTGGCCGATGCTCGCGCCGGCCGTCACCTTCAACGTCACCACGGCGCTGATCGGTTCGATGAACACCTTCGACATCGTGCAGGCCACGACGGGCGGCGGCCCCGCGGCCTCCACCGAGGTCTTCAACATCTACATGTTCCGGATCTTCGGGCAGGGCCTGTACGCCCAGGCCTCCGCGATGAGCCTCGTCCTGTTCCTGGTGGTGGTCGCGGTGGCGATCCCGCTGGTCGTGGGGCTGCGGCGAAGGGAGCAGCTGCTGTGACCGCGCTGTGGCGGTACGGCCGCCCGTCCCTCGTCGTCCTGCTCGCCGCCCTGGCCGTGGGCGTGCCGCTGTGGCTGGTGGCCGTCACCTCGGCCAAGCCGCAGGCCGAGGCCATCAGGCCGAACCTCGACCTGCCCCGGCACTGGCAGCCCTCCGCCAACTACGCGGACGCCGTCGGCCAGGGCGAGATGCTGCGCGGCTTCCTCAACTCACTGCTGGTCGTGGTGCCTTCGGTGGTCCTGGTGCTGATCCTGGGCGCGGGCGCCGCCTGGGTGTTCGCCCGCCGCAAGTCCAAGCTGGTCTCGGCGGCGTACGCGCTGTGCATCAGCGGCCTGCTGCTGCCGCCCGCCGTCATCACCATCGTGATGGAGCTGCGGCAACTGGGCCTGGCGAACACGCGCCCCGGCATGATCGCCGTGTACACCGGCATGTACCTGTCCACGTCGATCTTCTTCATGACGGGCTTCATCCGGGCCATCCCCATGGAACTGGAGGAGGCGGCCCGGATGGACGGGGCGTCGCCGTCACGGATCTTCTGGCGGATCGTGCTGCCCCTGCTCCGGCCGGTGATCGCCACCGCGACGATCATGGTGATGCTCTACGCCTGGAGCGACGTCTTCTACGCGTTCTTCGTCCTCGGCGGCGGAGACCGGGCGACCCTGCCGCTCAACCTCTACCAGGTCGCCAGCGCACAGCTCTACCTGAACAACTGGCACCTCGTCTTCGCGTACGTCGTGGTGATGAGCCTGCCCATGGTCGCCGTCTTCCTCGTCGGCCAGCGAAAGATCGTGTCCGGAATCACCAGTGGAGCCGTCAAGTGACTGGAGGTCCAGCAGCGTGATCACCCCCACCCGCACGCGAGTCCGTCCGAGATCCCGTACCAGAACCGCCCTGATCACAGCACTACTTGGAGCAGCCGCCATGGCAGCCACCCTCCCCGCGGCAGGATCCGCGGCAGCCGCGGCCGAACCGCAGCGCCTCACCGTCGACCTCAAGTCCTCCGAAGGCCCGGTGATGCTCGGCGCCAACGGCTCCCTCTACGGGCTCAGCGACGACGGCGTGCCCAGCGACGCCGCGATGGCGCCCCTGAAGATCACCAGCGTCTCGCAGAAGCCCGAGGGCGGCGCCCAGCACCCCAACGGCGACGCGCTCACGGTCTCCAAGTCGTTCTTCCGCAACGGCGGCGGCGAGATCAACGTGATGATGCAGGACGTCTATGCCAAGTGGCCCTACGAGGACCTCGGCATCGACGACTACCTCCCCAAGGTCGACAAGATCGTCAAGGAGATATCGGCCGACCCGAACAGCGACCGCTTCGTCTACATCCCGTTCAACGAGCCCGACCAGATCTGGTACAAGCTCGACGTCGCCGACCAGGCGCAGTACGAGAAGAACCGGGACCGGTTCTTCCAGGACTGGAAGACGGTGTACCACCGCATCCGCGCGATCGCCCCGGACGCGCGCGTCGCCGGACCCAACGAAGCCGCCTACCACACGCGCCTGCTGAAGGACTTCCTCGCCTTCGCCAAGCGGGAGAACGTGCTGCCCCAGATCATGACCTGGCACGAGCTGGGCTCCGGCTCACTGCGCGACTTCCAGGCCCATTACGACGACTACCGCAAGCTGGAGCGCGAGGCGGGCGTCGCCCCGCTGAAGATCAACATCGACGAGTACGCCAACCGCCGCGACCTGTCCGTGCCCGGGCAGCTCGTGCAGTGGGTGTCCATGTTCGAACGCAACAAGGTGTACGCGAACATGGCCTACTGGGACGCCGCCGGCAACCTCAGCGGCCACGTGGTGCGCTCCAACATCCCCAACGGCGGCTGGTGGCTGTTCCGCTGGTACGCGGGCCTGACCGGGAACACCGTGAAGGTGACGCCGCCGCAGCCGAACACCATCGACACCCTCCAGGGGCTCGCCTCCCTCGACACCTCCCGCCGCCAGGCACAGGTGCTGCTCGGCGGCTCCGCCGGTGACGCGGACGTGGTCGTGCGCAACGTCCCCCGCTCCGTGTTCGGCCGCACGGTCACCGCGACCGTCGCCGAGGCCGCGTGGTCCGGCTACGAGGGTCAGCACGCGGCGCCGCGGGTCCTCGCGCGCACCAAGGCGAAGGTGGCGGACGACGGTTCGGTGACCGTCCCGCTGCGCGGGATGCAGAAGATGTCGGCCTACCGGATCGTCCTCACCCCGGGCGGCTCGGGCACCCCGGCCGCGGCCTCCGTCCCGTGGTCGGCGTCGTACGAGGCCGAGGACGCGGCCATCACCGACGGCAAGGTCTACACGCAGGGCACCGTGCAGAACGCCAACGGCTACGCGGCCTCCGGCACCAAGGACGTCGGCTCGCTCAACCAGCCCGGCAGCAAGGTGGCCTTCTCGGTGACGGTGCCGAAGGACGGCACGTACGACCTGGCGATCCTGTACGGCAACCAGTCCGGCGGCCCGGCCACCCAGAAGCTGTCGGTCGACGGCGCCGACCCGGTGACGGTCTCCTACCCCTCCACGGAGAACTGGACCTACCGCGCCAAGAAGGACGTCACCCTCCAACTGAAGGCGGGAACACACCAGTTGACCCTGTCCAAGGGCGACGCCGAGGTCACCCTCGACCGGATCGACCTGACGACCCGTACGGGCGCGGCCTCCGCCTCGTACGAGGCCACGCTCGCGGACATCAGCGGCCGGCCGTCGTACGACTACGCGTCGTCGGCCGGGGTGGGCACGGGCGCCCTGGTCCTGCGCCCGGGCGACAAGGCGGTCTTCGACGTCCACGCCCCGCGCGACGGCTACTACACGGTGACGCCCCGCTCCACGGCGGCGGTGAAGCTCGCGCTGCACGGCGAGACGGTCACGGCGGCGCCCGGCCGGCCGCTGCGGCTCTACCTGGTCGCGGGCAACAACCGGATCGCGATGACGTCGGGCCACGCCGCCGTGCGCTCCCTGGACGTCACCGGCGACGGCTCGGCCACCGGCACCCTCTCCTACGAGGGCGCCTCGGCGACGCTCGCCGGCGGGGCCAAGCTCGTCGAATCCCCGCACGCCTCCGCCGGCTCGTACATCGGCTGGCTCGGCAACAGCCCCTCCAGCACCGCGACGTTCACGGTGGACGCGCCCCGCTCCGGACGCTACCTGCTGGTCGTCCACTACGCGCACAACGACCGCCGGGACAACGGCCACGCCTACAACACGGACATCATGTCCCGTACCGCCGACCTCACGGTCGGGTCCGGCGCGCCGGTGAAGGTCACCTTCAAGAACACCTGGAGCTGGGACGACTACTGGACCGTCGGCGTCCCGGTCGACCTGAAGAAGGGCGCCAACACGGTGACGTTCGGCAACGCGAGCGCCTGGGCGCCGAACATCGACCGGATCGAGCTGGGCCGGGTCGCGGGCTGATTCCCGCGGTGCGGGGCGACGGTTGACGGAGTGACGGTTGCGGAGGATCGAATGGCGTCCTCCGCAACCGGATTGCCGCCACGCACCGTCTGTTGTCATGGCCGCCGCACGACCAGGCGGCCATGACGACGGCCCGGTTCGGGCCACGACAACGGGGAGTCCCATGCGCACGAAGCTCGGCTCGGCCCTGGCGGCGACGGTCCTGGCGACCGGCCTGGGCGTCGCGATGGCGCCCAGCGCCTCCGCCGCCGACAACTGCTGGGCGGACGGGGACGGCATCCGCTCCTGGTGCCGCAACGTGTCCGGCGCGGCGGTGTACGGATACATCGGCAACAACCGCATCTACCCCGACCCCACCAAGGTGGTCGGATACATGCACTCCAACCCCAGCTGGTTCTACTGCAAGCTGGACGGCCAGGCCTGGGTCGGCGGGCCGCACCCGACCCGCTGGCTGCTGACCGTGGCCGACAACGGCAAACTCGGCTACATGAAGGACACCGCGATCTACAGCGAGACCGATCCGGTGCGCAACTGCTGACCTCGGGTCGGCCCGTGACAGTGCCGCAGTCCGCCGAGGAGGCGGGCTGCGGCACTGTCGTGTTCCGGCCGTCCGCGCGCCCCGCCGGGGGCCCCGCATGACATCCCGTCACCCGCACCCCTATGCTTCTACATGCCTGTAGAAGCAAGTACACGCACGTGAAGGAGTGGACGCCACCATGGTGTTCAAACGACTGCTCGGCGCGCTCGGTGTGGGCGGCCCCACGGTCGACACGGTTCTCGACCCGGCCCCCGTCCGCCCCGGCGGCACGCTCACCGGCCAGGTCCACCTGGCCGGCGGCAAAGCCGACTTCGACATCGAGCACATCACCCTGGAGCTGGTGGCCCGGGTCGAGGCCGAGCACGACGGCGGTGAGAGCGAGGGCGTCGTGGCCTTCGACCGTTTCACCGTCGGCGGCGGCTTCCGGCTCGCCGAGGGCGAGCAGCGCAGCGTGCCGTTCAGCGTGACCGTGCCGTGGGAGACACCGGTCACGGAACTGCACGGCCAGAGCCTGGGCATCGTCCTCGGGGTGCGCACCGAGCTGTCGGTGGCGGGCGCGAAGGACAAGGGCGACCTGGACCAGCTGACCGTCGCGCCGCTGCCCGTGCAGGAGGCCGTGCTCGAAGCCCTCGGCGGGCTCGGGTTCGGTTTCCGGTCGGCCGACCTGGAGTACGGGCGCATCGGCGGCACGGGCCAGCGGCTGCCCTTCTACCAGGAGATCGAGCTCGTCCCCTCGCCCGCCTACGCGCAGCAGGTCAACGAGATCGAGCTGACGTTCCTGGCGAACCCGGGGGGCGTGGACGTGGTGCTGGAGGCGGACAAGCGGGGCGGCTTCCTGTCGCCGGGCCAGGACGCGCTCACCCGCTTCACCGTCTCCCACGAGGGGGTCGGGCAGCAGGACTGGCCGGCGATCGTCGACGGCTGGATGCGGCAGCTGGTCGCGCACCGGGCGTCGTACGGCTCCCCCACGGGCTACGCCGCCCCCTTGGGCCACGGCTCCCCCGCCGCGTTCGGCCCGGGCGGTCACGGGCACGACGCGCACCACCACGACGGCCACCGCTCCGGCCCGGGCATGGGCACCGCCGTCGCGGCGGGCGCGGCCGGACTCGCGGTCGGGGTCGTCGGCGGCATGGTCGCCGGCGAAGTCGTCGACGAGGTCGGGGACTTCTTCGAGGGCGAGGAGGACGAGGAGGGCTGACGCCGCAGGGGCGGGGCCCTCACAGGGGCGTGGCCGCGTGCAGGATGAGCACCATCGTCACGGCCGAGTTCGCGGAGGACATCGCCGACACGGCCGTTCCCGCGGCCGCGCCCCAGGCCGCCAGGCCGACGGAGGTGAACGCCGGGGGCCAGGTGCGCACGGCCGGTGCCGGGCCGAGGAGCGCCGCCACGCGGCGGGGCACCGGCCCCGGCGCGGCGAGTCCCGCGAGCGTGGACACCGGGGTGCCCCGGGAGACGAGAGCGGCCGTGCCGATGGCGCGTGCCACCGTGCGGCGGCTGCCGATCGCCCGGGCCGCCTCCTCGTCGGCCCACCGCTCGGCCGTGTACGCCACGGCGGTGCGCAGCGGCCGCAGGAACGGGTTGGCCCGGGCGGCGAGCTGCACGGCGAGCAGGAACCGGTCGTGCCGGGCGTCGAGGTGCGCCCGCTCATGGGCGAACAGCGCCCGCCGCTCGGCCGCCCCGAGCCGGTCCAGCAGGGCCGTACTCACCACGACACGCCCCCCACGCGGGCCCCGGGCGCGGCGGCCGGCCCTGCCGCGCGGAGCACCCTCGCCGGTACGCCCGCCGCCGTTCCGCCCACCGCCGGGCAGCGCGTACGCGTAGGGGACGCCGTCGGGCAGGACGGCGACCTCGGTGTCCGGCAGGCCGGTCAGGGCGCGGTGGGCCTGGCGGCGCACCCGGGCGTGCCGCCACAGCGTCCGGGCGCAGGCGGCGACCACCGCGCACAGGGCGGGAATGGCGGCCTTGCCGACGACCTCGTCGTACGGCACCGCCGCCCGTACCTCGGGGTCCGACCAGCCGTCCGGCAGCGGGTTGCCGGGCAGCTGGGCGGTGCCGACCACCATCACCAGCCCCAGGCACACGGTGCTGCACAGCGCCAGCACCACCGCCAGCACGGTGAGCAGCCGGGTCGCGGTACGCGGATGCAGATGCTGCTCGGCCAGGCGCGCGACCGGCCAGGCCGTGAGCGGCAGCACCAGCGGAAGAAAGACGAACACCCCCATGAGGCTTCAGTCTTCCCCCTCGCCGTGGGCCTGATCCAGCAGGTCGCGCAGCAGTCGCTCGTCGTCCGGGTCGAGGCCGGTGACGAAGCTGGCCAGCACGGCCCCGCGGTCGTTCTCGGCGTCCAGCACCTTGCGCATCTTGCGGGCGGCCAGGCCCGCCTGGTCCGAGGCGGGCGTCCAGGCGAAGGACCGGCCGACCCGCTCCCGGGTCACCGCGCCCTTGCCCAGCAGCCGGGTGAGGATCGTGATCACCGTCGTGTACGCGAGGTCGCCGCCAAGACGTTCCTGCACCCAGCCGGCCGTGGCCGGACCGTCCGCCTCCCGCAGTGCCGACAGCACCAGCGCCTCCAGCTCGCCCTGTCCCCGCCGGGGACGCTGCCGGGGATCCGTCACCGCCCTGCCTCCCTTCCGCCGCCCTTCGGCGCCCGTGCGGACATCGTATAGATCCGCCGGACCGGAACCCGGATCTTCTACAGTGCTGTAGATTTTAAGGGACCGCACTCGTCAAGAAGGAGTACCTCGTGGGAGTTTCCCTGTCCAAGGGTGGCAACGTCTCGCTCAGCAAGGAGGCGCCGGGCCTCACCGCGGTCCTGGTCGGCCTGGGCTGGGACGTCCGCACGACCACCGGCACCGACTACGACCTCGACGCCTCCGCCCTCCTCCTCGACGCCTCCGGCAAGGTCCCCTCGGACGAGCACTTCGTCTTCTACAACAACCTGAGGAGCCCGGACGGCTCGGTCGAGCACACCGGCGACAACCTCACCGGCGAGGGCGAGGGCGACGACGAGAGCGTCAAGGTGAACCTCGCCGCCGTGCCCGCCGGGATCGACAGGATCGTGTTCCCGGTCTCCATCCACGACGCCGAGAACCGCGGCCAGAGCTTCGGGCAGGTCCGCAACGCCTTCATCCGGGTCGTCAACCAGGCGGGCGGTCAGGAGATCGCCCGCTACGACCTGTCCGAGGACGCCTCCACGGAGACCGCGATGGTCTTCGGCGAGCTGTACCGGCACGGCGCCGAGTGGAAGTTCCGGGCCGTCGGCCAGGGATACGCCTCCGGCCTGGCCGGGATCGCGTCCGACTTCGGTGTGAACGTCTGACACGGACCGACCGCGCCGCCGGGCCCGCCAGCGCGTGGCCGGGCCCGGCGGCGGCCTCTCAGCAACCGACCGGGAGACCATGTGGCCCTACCGTCCCGCCTCAGCCCCGAGGACCGCGCCGACTTCGAAGCCGTACTGCACCTCGCGATGAGCAGCGCGGAGATCCGCGGCGCTCTGCGCCCCGACCCGACCGGCCGGGCCGCCGCGCACCTGCGCGCCCACGCGCTCGACCACGCCGACGCCATCACCGCGGCGGCCGGCGAGCCGTACCGGACCTATCTCGCCGTACGGCGGGCGGCCCGGCGGGAGACGCCGCCTCCGCTCGGCTCGGGCAGCCTGCTGCCGGCCCTCGCGGTGCTCACCCCGCTCGTGTCGGCCGTCTCCGCCGGGGCGCTGCTGCTGCTCGGCGGCCTGCTCCAGGTGGCCGGCGCGCCGGGCCCGCTGCCCGGCTCGCTCGTCGCGGCCGGCTGGACCCTGGCGCTCGTGGCGGCCGTGACCGGCCTCGTCGCCCTGGCCGCGGTGCTGCGTACGGCCCTGGGCAGACCCGCCGTCCCACCGGCCCCCGACCAGGTGGAGCACGCCCGGCAGGCCTGGCGGCAGGCGCTGCTCGACCACGGCATGCTGCCCCACCTGCGCCGGCACCTGACCCCGTACCCCGAGGCGGCGGTCACGCCGTGCTCCCCGCCCGATACGCTCGCGCCGTGCCCGGCCCGGGCCGGAAAGGACAGGACACCATGTTCGGACTGAGCGAGCTCGCGATCATCCTCATCGTCGTCATAGCCGTCCTCGCGGCCAAGAAGCTGCCCGAGCTGGCCCGCTCGGCCGGCAAGTCGGCGCGCATCCTCAAGGCCGAGGCCCGCGCCGCACGCGACGAGGAGGCGGGCACGGCCCCCGCGCCGCGGGTGCTCCAGGGCGAGACCGTCCCGCCGGGCTCCGGCCCGACCCCGCCCGGCGCCCGTGCGGCGGACGCCCCGGACCACCGCTGACCCGCACCCGGACGACCGCTGATCCGCCCCGGATCACGGCTGGCCCGCCCCCAGGACCACCGCCGGCCCGCCCCGGACGACCGCCGGCCCGCGCCCGGACCACCGCTGATCTGTCCCCGGACGACCGCCGACCCGCCTCCGGACCACCGCCGACGTCCCCGGACCACCGCTGACCCGTGCCCAGCGGCCGCCGGCCCGCCCCCGGACCACCGCTGACCCCCGCCCGGACGACCGCCGGCCCGCCCCCGGACCACCGCCGACGTCCACGGACCACCGCCGACCCGTGCCCATGCGGCCGCCGGCCCGCCCCCGGACCACCGCCGACGTCCACGGACCACCGCCGACGTCCCCAGACCACCGCCGACCCGTGCCCATGCGGCCGCCGGCCCGCCCCCGGACCACCGCCGCCGTCCACGGACCACCGCCGCCGTCCCCAGACCACCGCCGACCCGTGCCCATGCGGCCGCCGGCCCGCCCCCGGACGGCCGCTGATCCGTCCCCGGATCACGGCTGGCCCGCCTCCCGGACGACCGCTGTCCGTCCCCCGGCTACAGCGTGCGCTCCAGGCGGTCCGCCACCAGCTTGACGAACTTCGCCGGGTCCTTCGGCTGACCGCCCTCGGCGAGCACCGCCAGCGTGTGGAGCAGTTCCGCGGACTCCTCCAGTTCCGTGCGGTCCTCGCGCTCCTGGTAGGCCTGGTTGAGGCCCTTCACCAGCGGGTGACCGGGGTTGAGCTCCAGGATCCGCTTGGTGCGCGGCACCTCCTGGCCCATGGCCCGGTACATGTTCTCCAGGGCCGGGGTCAGGTCGTGCGCGTCGGAGACGACGCAGGCCGGGGAGACGGTGAGGCGCGTCGAGAGGCGCACCTCCTTGATGTCCTCGTCGAGCCGCTCCCGCATCCAGCCGAGCAGCCCGGCGAACTCCTCGGCCTGCTTCTCCCGCTCCTCGCCGGCCTGCTCCTCCCCCTTGGCGTCCAGGTCGATCTCGCCCTTGGCGACGGACCGCAGCTTCCGGCCCTCGTACTCGCCCACCGCGTCGACCCACACCTCGTCGACCGCGTCGGTGAGCAGCAGGACCTCGATGCCCTTGTCGCGGAACGCCTCCATGTGCGGGGAGTTCTCGATGCTCTGCCGGGACTCGCCGGTGAGGTAGTAGATGTCCTCCTGGCCGTCCTTCATCCGCTCCACGTACCGGGCCAGCGTGGTCGGCTCGTCGTCGGCGTGGGTGGTCTCGAACGAGGCGACGGCGAGGATGGCGTCCCGGTTCTCCGAGTCGGTGACCAGGCCCTCCTTCAGGACCGTGCCGAACTCGCGCCAGAACGTGGCGTAGCGGTCGGCGTCCTTGGTCATGAAGTCCTTGACCGTGGACAGCACCTTCTTCGTCAGGCGCCGCTGCATCATCCGGATGTGCCGGTCCTGCTGCAGGATCTCGCGGGAGACGTTGAGCGAGAGGTCCTGCGCGTCGACGACGCCCTTGACGAAGCGGAGGTACGGCGGCAGCAGCGCCTCGCAGTCGTCCATGATGAAGACGCGCTTCACATACAGCTGCACCCCGCGCCGGAAGTCCCGCGTGAACAGGTCGTGCGGTGCGTGCGAGGGGACGAAGAGCAGCGCCTGGTACTCGAAGGTGCCCTCCGCCTGCAGCCGGATGGTCTCCAGCGGCTCGCGCCAGTCGTGGCTGATGTGCTTGTACAGCTCGTGGTACTCGTCGTCGGACACCTCCTCGCGCGAGCGCGCCCACAGGGCCTTCATCGAGTTCAGCGTCTCGGGCCCGGGCGCGCTGTCGCCCTCGCCCGCCTCCGGGACCATCCGGATCGGCCACGTGATGAAGTCCGAGTACCGCTTGACGATCTCCCGGATCTTCCACGGCGAGGTGTAGTCGTGGAGCTGGTTCTCGGGATCGGCGGGCTTGAGGTGCAGCGTCACCGAGGTGCCCTGCGGGGCGTCGTCGACGGTCTCCAGGGTGTACGTGGCCTCGCCGCGGGAGCTCCAGCGGGTGCCCTGGCCCTCGCCGGCGCGCCGGGTGACCAGTGTGACCTCGTCCGCCACCATGAAGGCGGAGTAGAAGCCGACACCGAACTGGCCGATGAGCCCCTCGGCCCCGGCCGCGTCCTTGGCCTCCTTCAGCTCCTTCAGGAGGGTGGCCGTACCCGACTTGGCGATGGTGCCGATGAGCTGTCCGACCTCGTCGTACGACATCCCGACGCCGTTGTCCCGCACCGTGAGGGTACGGGCCTCCTTGTCGACGTCGATCTCGATGTGCAGGTCCGAGACGTCGGCGTCGAGCGAGTCGTCCCGCAGCTTCTCCAGACGCAGCTTGTCGAGCGCGTCGGAGGCGTTGGAGACGAGCTCGCGCAGGAAGACATCCTTGTTCGAGTAGACCGAGTGGATCATCAGCTGGAGCAGCTGACGGGCCTCTACCTGGAACTCAAACGTTTCGGTCGTCATGGTTCGCGAATACCTCACAGGTCCCACAGTCGCCTGAACTGGTGGCAGTCACTTGGACTGGTGGCAGTCACTGTAAAACACCAAGTCAGGCGGCAGACCGGGAATCAGGCGAGGTGGGCGAAGACCACCAGGTTCTCGGTGTAGTCCCGGGCCTGGCGGTCGTAGGCACCCGAGCAGGTGATGAGGCGGACCTGGGGGTCGGGGGTGTCGCCGTAGACGCGCTCGCTCGGGAAGTCGTCCTTGGGGAAGGACCGCGCGTCGTCGACCACGAAGGCCGCCCTGCTTCCGTCGGCTCGCACCACGTGGAACCGGTCCCCCTTCCGCAGCTCGTTGAGCCGGGCGAACACGGCCGGGGACGTCTTGGTGTCGACGTGCCCGGCGATGATCGCGGTCCCGGCCTCGCCGGGCGAGTGGCCCTCGGCGTACCAGCCGACGAGGTTGGTGTCGTCGGCGGGCGGGGGGTCGAGCTGGCCGGAACGGCCGATGGCGAGATCCGTGAAGGGCGCGTCGACCGCGATCTTGGGGATGTGCAGGCGGACCGGGGACCGCGGCAGACCGCCGGCCTCGGACGCGGCGGACCGCGGCGCGGCCGCGGACGCGGGCGGCGCCTCGGGAACGGCGGGCGCGGCCGAGGCGGCGGGCGCGACGGCCGGCGGGGCGTGCGGCGGGCCGCCGGCGTCGGTCGACCCGCCGCGGCCGGTGAGCAGGCCCACGGCCAGGGCCAGGGCGGCCACGGCCCACACCACCGACACGGCGGTGCGCAGCCGCCGCCTCGACGGGGCGGTATCGGGTGCGTCGGGGGAAGGAGGGCTGGCTGCCATCGAAAACCACCTCACTCGGGCACGGCAGCGGGAACGGACACGGGCACGAACGCGGCACGCGGGGCACGGACGCGGACCGGGGCACTCGGGGCACGGACGCGGACCGGGGCACTCGGGGCACGGACGCGGCACGCGGCACGCGGCACGGCACGGGGGCACGGACGTGGCACGCCGCACGGCACGCGGGCACTGCCACGGGCACGGACGCGGCACGCGGCACGCGGCACGCGGCACGCGGCACGGCACGGGGGCACGGACGTGGCACGCCGCACGGCACGCGGGCACTGCCACGGGCACGGACGCGGCACGCGGCACGCGGCACGCGGCCCAGCACGCGGGCACAGCACGCGGCACAGCACGCGGGCACAGACGCGACACGCGGGCACGGCACGGGCACGGACATGGCGCGGCACGCGGGCGGACGAGCCGGACCGCCGCGACGCGGAGTGCGCGTGCGGCGGCCACAGCGGTCATGAGGTCAGGCACCCGTCATGCGGCGCCCTGCGAGGCCTTCCGGCGCCGCAGCGCGTACAGGCCGGTGCCGGCCACCGCCAGCATCGCCAGGCCGCCGGCGGTCACACCCGACGAGGCGGCCAGCCCGCCGCCACCGGTGTGCATACCGCCGCGCGGCTTGTGGTGCTTGCCGTGCTCGCCGTGCCAGGAGCCCTTGTCGTGCTCGTCGTGCTTCCCGTGGTCCTCGTGCTTGCCGTTCTCGTCGTGCTTGTCCCCGTAGGCGTCCTCGTCGTGCTTGTCCTTCCAGGTGTCGTCGCCGCGCTCGCCGTCCTTGAGGGCGTCCGGGTCGTGCTTGGGGTTGTCCCAGTCGTCGTCCGCGTTCACCGCGGCCAGCGCTCCGCCACCGGTGTGCACCCCGCCGCGCGGCTTGTGGTGCTTGCCGTGCCCGAAGTCCTTCCCGTGGTCGTCGTGCTTGCCGTGCTCGTCGCCCTTGCCGTGCTCGTCGCCCTTGCCGTGCTTGTCGCCGAACGCGTCCTTGTCGTGCCTGGAGCCGTCCTGGTCGTGGTCCGCGGTCACGGCGGCCAGGGCTCCGCCACCCGTGTGTACTCCGCCGCGCGGCTTGTGGTGTTTGCCGTCCTTGTGGTGCTCCTTGCTGTAGGAAGTGGTGTCGTGGTCCCGGTCACCCATCGCCTCGGCGTAGGCGGCGGGTGCGGCGATCGCGAGGGCGGCCGTGGCCGTGGCCGTCGCGAGCATCATGCGGGCAGAGCGCATCGGTGAATCCTTCCGTCGCGAGCCGGGCAGCTGACGCCTCGCCAGCTCACGAGACCCGGCCTCGACGTGAACCACCGTCAGTCATGCCGCTCCGTCCCACCATCCAGGGGCGTTCACTCGGGTTACGACCGCACTCTGACGGCGGCACCGGGCCCCCTTCCTCCGGCCGTACGGTCCGCAACCTCCGGCCCGCCGGTGCCGTCTCCTACGGCGACACGCGGGCCGGAACCGCTCCGGCCCGGATCATCATGGGAGGCGCTCATGGCCATGGTCGGCCTGTTCTGGATCGGCGAGGACTCGGTGTACGTGGGGGCCGAGCCGGTGGGAGGGGCCTCCGGGGTGCGGCTGACCGAGGCCGGCGTGGAGACGCTCGGGGCAGGTCAGGGCAGGTTCTGGGCGTGGGACGAGGTGGTCCGGATCGGGACCGACGGCGTACCCGTCCGGTCCGCTGCGCGCAGGATGGCGTCGATGGCGTTCGACGCCGTGCTCGCCGCGGTGGCAGCGGGCGGCGGCGAGCTGCCACCCGCCTTCCTCGTGGAACTGGTGACGGCCGAGGAGACCGTCGAGGTCACCGCGCACGTGGCGGTCACCGGCGGGATCTACCAGCCGTCCGAGTACGAGCTGTCCGTCGCCCTCCTGGAGCGGCTCGCCGAGGGGCGTGCCGAGGTCGGTGACCTCCTCGCGTGGGGCCGAGACCACGCGGCCGGGGGCACTCCGCCGCGCGAGGAGCGCGAGGCGCTGCTGCGGAAGTGGGCCGGCGTGTAGCGTCCCCCGCGCCCGCGGCGCGTCACCGCGGCCCGGGCCCCCGGTGCCCCGTACGGGTGGGGTCCGGGTCGACCAGCTGCGCCGCCATGCCGACGAGGACCAGCCCGCCCGCGATGAGCAGCCCCTGGGACAGGGCGATGCCGCAGCCCAGGACGGTCACGCCGAGGGCCAGCCCCCACCAGGCGCCGGTACGCCGGTACTCCCGGGGCCGGGCGGGGCGGCCGGTCCGCAGGGCTCGGGCGAATCTGGGGTCCTCCCGCTCGAGTCGCGCGGCGAGATCGACCAGGCGTTCGTCTTCGGACCGGGGCACGGCTTCTCCTTCCCGAACCCTGCGGCGCTCGGAGGCAGGGCACGGCCGAGGACAGGGCAAGTCGTGGGGTGGAGGGCCACGTGAGGGTGCGGAGACGGGCAGCCCGCCGAGACGCGACACGGCCGCTCTCACCAGGGCTTCAGCTTCTCCCTCCTCCTCCGGCTTCCGCCATCGGGCCCAATCCTCATCCTTCCCGGCGACGGCACCCCACGAACGCCGGACCGTGACGGGTGTTCGGCCCGAGGGCGGGTTGCGCCACGCAGCGCGCCGGACTCGGCCCCGCTCAGGCCCACGTCCACGCCCGCGTCCCGCCCACCCCCGGATTCCACCCGCGCCGGACCTCACCCGGCCCAAATCGTGTTGACCGCCCCCGGCAGGCGGTGCTGGAGTCGGCACGTGGACAGCATCCCCGCCAACCGGCGGCTCTGGAACCAGATCAGCGGCGCCTACCAGCAGAGGCACGACTCGCGAATCGGCGCCGCACCCCGGCTGTGGGGCATGTACTCCATCCCCGACGCGCACCTGCGCGCCTTGGGCGACGTCACCGGCAAGCGTGTCCTCGAACTCGGCTGCGGCGCCGGCCAGTGGTCCAGGGCGCTCGCCGCCGAGGGCGCCCGTGTGGTCGGGCTCGATCTGTCCGAAGCCCAACTCGCCGCAGCGGCCCGCGCGATGGGAGCGGCCCGCTACCCGCTGGTGCAGGGCGCCGCCGAACAACTCCCCTTCGCCGCCGACAGCTTCGACCTGGTGTTCTGCGACTTCGGCGGGCTCAGCTGGGCGCCCCCGCACCTGGCCGTCCCGCAGGCCGCGCGCGTCCTGCGCCGAGGCGGGCGCCTGGTGTTCAACGTCGCCAGCCCATGGTTCGAGGCGTGCTACGACGAAGCCGCCGGCCGTGTGACCACGACGCTGCAGCAGGACTACTTCGGGCTGAACACCATCGCCGAAGACGACGGCGCGACCAGCTATCAGCTCACGTACGGCGACTGGGTCAGGGTCCTGCGCGGCGCGGGTCTCGTCATCGACGACCTCATCGAGCCGCGGCCCGAACCCGGAACACCCAACGGCTACAACGAAACCGACCCACCCGACTGGGCACACCGCTGGCCGGCGGAACTGCTCTGGGTGACCCACAAACCGTGAGTTCCGCCGCGCCGGGACGTGCGGGCGTCCCCGCGCCGGACGCCCCCTAGCGTTCGGCCGGTTCGGCGGGACGCGGGGCGGGTGTCGTGGTGTCCGGCGGGGGCTCGACGGCGTGCGTCGGGGCCGTGCGGCCCGGCAGGAGGGTCTTCCCGGCCCGGAGCGCGCGGGCGAGCAGGTGGGCGCGGCCGGCGGCGATGGGGCCGAGGACCGCGAGGACGAGGACGTACCCGGCGATGAACGGGGCGAGGCGGTCGTCGAGTCCGGCGGTGGCGGCCATGGCGGCCAGGATCAGCGCGAACTCCCCGCGGGCGACGAGCGTGGTGGCGATCTCGGCGGCGGGCTCGGTGCCGTAGCGGTACACGCGGGCGACGAGGAGGCCCGCGATGACGTTCATCACGAGGGTCAGCGCGGCCGCCGCCGCGACCGGTCCGACGACGGAGACGATGTCACCGGGGTCGATGGAGAGCCCGAAGGCGAAGAAGAAGATCGCCGCGAAGGCGTCGCGCAGCGGATGCACCAGGTCCCGGATGCGGGGCCCGGAGGGAGTGCCGGCGAGGATCAGGCCGACCATGAACGCGCCGATGGCGTCGGCGACTCCGAGGACCTCGGCGACGCCGGCGACGAGGACGGCCGCGCCGAGGAAGCTGATGACGAGCAGTTCGTTGTCGCGGGTGGCGATGAGACGCCCGACCACCTTGGTGCCGTAGCGGGCGGCGGTGGCCAGCAGCAGGAGGAAGCCGAAGGCCTTGGCGGCCTGCAGGGCCATGTCCGCGACGCCCTGGGCGCCGCTGATGACCGGCTGGAGCGCGGCGAGGTACAGCGCCAGGAAGATGTCCTCGACGACGATGACGCCCAGGATGAGGCGCGTCTCGGGGCGGCCGATGCGGCCGAGGTCGATGAGGATCTTGGTGACGATGGCGGACGAGGAGATGCCCAGGACACCGGCGAGCACCAGCGCCTCCCGGACGCCCCAGCCCAGGGCGAAGCCGAATCCCAGCCCGGCGCCGACGTTGAGCAGCAGATAGATCCCGCCCGCGGTCAGCAGGCGCCGGCCGCCGCTCTTGAGGTCGTCGAGGTGGAACTCCAGGCCCAGGTAGAACAGCAGCAGCACCAGCCCGAGCGCGGAGAGCATCTCGAAGTCGTGGGCGTCCTGGACGATGACCAGGCCCGGGGTGTGCGGGCCGAGCAGGATGCCCGCGAGCATGAACAGCGGGATCGTCGGGAGTCCGATCCTGCCGCCGAGGCGGGCGAGGAACGCGGCGGCCAGGAAGGCGCCGCCCATGGCGAGGAGGCTGTCAGCGTGTCCCACGGGTCACCGCCTTCCCCTCCGCATGGAAGGTGGATCGTTTCTGCGTGCGAGGGTGGATGGGCTCCTCCTTCTGGTGATGTACCGGACATCGTGTTCCTTGTCGGCGTCTGCCCGAAGTCGCGGTCATCACGACACGCGAAGCTCCGGCCGTGGCCACTCTCACACGCGGTCCGGCCGCCTCACCATCGGTGCTCGCACCCATTTCCGGGTGCGGACGAGACCCGTCCTCGGCAGGCGGCGGCCTTGTCACACCTGCCGGTGGTCGATGCCCAGCAGGCTCGCCGCCGCCCGGAAGTCGGCCGCGTGGTGGCCGACCGCGAGGGACCAGTGGTGGCCGACGCCCGTGGCGCTCCACGCGTCGACCCATTCACCGGGATCGCGACCGAAGTCGACCCGGCTGGTGGTGTTGCCGATCTCCAGCAGCGGTCCGGGGACGACAGTGCCCTCGGAGGTGACGAACGACAGACTGCCGTCGGCGTCCTGGCCGAGGCCGAGCAGGGTGACGGGCCCGTGCTGGACGTCGAACTCGACGCTCACGCCCCAGCCGCGTTTGCCGTGGTAGACGCCGAGGCCGCGCAGCAGCGGGTCGCGGGCGCTGACCGCGAGGTGGGCGGGTCCGTCGTGGCCCATCTCCACGACGCCGTCCTCGAAGTTCAGGGCCTGGATCTCGGTGAAGGAGCCTCCCGCGCCGACGCTCTGGGAGGCCAACTGCGCGACGGAGGTACGCAGTTCGTATTCGCCGGCCGCGGGCACGCCCCGGGCGGTGAGCAGGGAGGCGCCGAGGATCATGCCGGCGCCGAGACGCTCGTGGAGTTCGCCGTCGAGGCCGCGGTGGTAGTAGGCGAGGCTGTCCAGCGCGAAGTCCTCCACCAGCCGGTCCAGGGCGACCGACACGGTCGCGCCCCAGGCGAAGTCCTCCTCCACCACGCTGTCGTCGAGGGTGAAGACCTGCCGGGCGAGCGCCATCCGCTCGCGGGTCTCCGCCTCGGTCACGCGCTCCACTCGGTGCCGCAGGTCGTCGAACTCCAGCACCTCGACGTGCGAGCCGAACGTCGTGGCCAGCAGTGTGGGATCGGTCTGCACGTCGAGCATGCCGGGGTAGACGTGTCCCATGAGGCCGTGCCGGGCGTGCCGGAGGGCGGCGCGGATGTGCGCGGCCCGGATCCACTGCTCGATGCGCCGCCAGGCGGACTCCTGCCGCAGCCAGCCCGACACCGACCGGAAGGGAATGCCGGCGCGCCGGAAGACATTGCCGACCTCGGGGACGGGGCACTGCCCGCAGTAGGCCAGCCACGCCCCGGTGTCGAAGGAGGCGTGGTCCATCCGCTCGGTCGGCTGAAGGTCGATGACCAGGACGGGCGTGTGCGAGCGCTGGGCGATCGGCAGGACCATCGACGAGGTGAGGTACGTCGTCAGGAACAGCACGATCAGGTCGCAGTCGGCGCGGCGCAACTCCTCGGCGGCGCGGGCCCCTTCCTGGGCGTCGGAGACGAACCCGGCGTCGGTGACCTCGGCGTCCATCCCCCGGAAGCGCTCGGCGACATAGGCGGCCGATTCCTTGAGCTGTGGCAGGAGGCCGGGGAACTGCGGCCAGTACGTGCCGAGTCCGCCCGCGACCAGTCCGATCCGGGTGCGGCGCCGGGTGACCGGCGGGAGCAGGTCGCGCAGGGCGGCGGCCCGTACGGCCGTGCGGTCCGCTGTCGTTGCCATGGTCGGTGCTCCTTGTCGGGGTGGTCCGGCGGCTCAGGTGCTGGGCACGCGCAGGTCCGCTCTGTCCGCCGCGGCGCCGGCGGAGCGCGGGACCAGGACGCGGATGATGAACACGCCCGCGAGGGCCGCCGCGGTCATGCAGGCGGTGATCGTCCAGAGCAGGACGGACGCGCTGTGGTCGGCGAGGGCGGGGGTGAAGAAGGCGGCGACCGCGAAGACGCCCCGGGACAGGGCGTAGGTGAGGCCCTGGGTGGTGCCGCGGGTGTCGGCGGGCAGCGTCAGCTGCGACCACACCTTGTAGTTCGCCTCGCCCGCGAAGGGGTTGGAGAGCTGGTAGAGCACGAAGAAGACGAGCATCCCGACGAGGGCGCCCGCGGTCAGGGACGCGATGACGAAGGCGAGGATCTGCACCACCGCGGCCACGTGGAACAGCCGGTCGCGCCAAGGGGTGTCGGCGACGCGCACGAAGGCGAAGGTGAGCAGCACGCCGATGGGGATGAAGGCCAGGTTGATGCCGGTGGCCAGGCTCTGGGAGGCGTCGCTGACGGTGACGAGCAGATAGGTGCCGAACTGGCCGAAGGTGTTGGCGCCGAGGCCCCAGGTGACGTAGAAGACGAACGTCGCGGTCATCGGCAGCAGGGCGGCGCGGTTCCAGACGTTCTTCAGCGAGACGCCGCGGGGGGCGGGGTCCGCCTCCTGCTCTCCCGTGTCCGGCTCGTCGGACAGCTTCAGCCGGGACCTGAGGGCCCAGGTGACGAGCGCGGCGACGGCCAGCTGCCCGGTGATGAGCCGGGCACCGGTCATGCCGGTGGTGGACAGCACGAAGCCGAGGAAGATGGAGACGGCGATGCCCAGCATCCACATGACCTGCGTGAAGGCCACGAGCCTGCCCCGGGCCCAGGAGGGCGCGGCGTCCGAGACCACGGCCAGGGACGTCGGGAGGTCGGCGCCGGCCGCGAGGCCCGCGACGAGGACGCCGATCAGCAGCGTGATGTCGTCCGGCGCGAGCGTGATGACGATCGCGCCGAGCGCGAAGCAGAAGATGTCCCAGTTGTAGACGCGGCGGCGGCCGAAGAGGTCGGCGAGCCGGCCGCCGACGAGGGATCCGACGGCGATGCAGCCGGTGACGATCGCGCTGATCGCCCCGGCCATCCATACGCCCATGTCGTAACTGTCGCGGTAGATGGCCAGGTTGACGGAGATGCCGACGATCAGCCCGGCGTCGAGATAGGAGGCCATGCCCGACAGGGCGGCGGCTTTCCAGAGCGGTGTGGGGATGGGGCGGGTACCGGCCATGATGCGACTCCGTCGTCTGGTGACATCGCGGTTCCGGGGGCCTGGTCGCAGCGAATATAGGGCGAGAAAAACGTTGCAACAAGGTGTCGCGCACGCATGCGTGAAACGACGTCGTCCTCGGCCGGGCCGTTCACGGATATGGCGTGACCGTTCCAGCTCGCCTACGGTGAGGGTGGCCTAAAAACGTTTTAGGGGAAGGACCGTGTCCGTGCTCTCCCCCACGCTCCGGCAGCTGTTCGAGGATCCGCCCCGCGCCTTCGGCCCCACTCCCCTGTGGTGGTGGTCGGGTGCGAAGGTCACCCGTGAGCGACTCGCCTGGCAGCTGCGGGCGTTCGCGGACGGCGGCGTCCACAACCTCGTCGTGATCAATCTGGCTCCGGCCGGCCCCACGTTCGGCGCCATGGCCGACGACCCCGCGTGGTTCGGTGAGGAGTGGTGGGACCGCTTCACCGATGCCTGCGAGATCGCGGCGGAACTCGGCACCCGCCTGTGGTTCTACGACCAGATCGGGTTCTCCGGGGCCAATGTGCAGGGGACGGTGACACGGCGTCATCCCGAGGCGGCCGGGCTGGCGCTGCGCTGCCGCGACGCGAGTGTCCGCCGGGGCAGGGTCGCCCTGCGGGCCGCCGAGACGCCGCTCGCCGCGTACGCCCTGCCGGGGAGGCGGCTCGCGCTCGGCGCGGACGGGGCCGTCGAGGCCGCCGACGGCACCCGGGTGCGGCTCGTCACCGCCGTCCCCACGGCCTTCGACTACCTGGACCCGCACGCCGTCGGCCTGCTGATGGACGCCGTCCACCACGAGTACGACCGCCGCGTGCCCGAGTACCTCGGCACCGTCGTCGCGGGCAGCTTCCAGGACGAACTGCCCGGCACCAACGCGTGGAGCCACCGCTTCGCCGCCGAGTTCCGCTCCCGGCGCGGCTACGACCTGCTCGACCACCTGCCGGCCCTGTTCGGCACGGACGCCGGCCCGGCGGAGGGGAAGATCCGCGCCGACTACTACGCCGTCCGCGCGGAGTTGACCGAGGAGGCCCTGTTCCGGCCGCTCGCCGACTGGCACCGCGAGCGCGGCCTGCTGCTGGGCAGCGACCAGAGCCACCCCGCCCGCGCGGGCTACCCCGCCCAGTCCACGCAGATCTACACCGACTACTTCCGCACCCACCGCTGGTACAGCGCCGCCGGCAGCGACCACCACGGCGACGCCAAAGTGCACTCCTCCATGGCCCACCTCTACGGCCACGAGCGCGTCTGGATCGAGGCGTTCCACTCCTCCGGCTGGGGCGGCACGCTGGAGGACACCTACCACTGGCTGCTGCCGTTCCTGCGCAGCGGCGCCAACCTGTACAACCCGCACGCCAGTTACTTCGGCACCGCGGGCGGCTGGTTCGAGTGGGCACCGCCGTCCACCGACTGGCGCCAGCCCTACTGGAAGCAGTACCCGGTGTTCTCGCGGGCGGTGGCGCGGATCTGCTCGATCATGTCCTGGGGCGGCTACGCGGCCGACGTGGCGGTCCTGTACCCCACCGCCACCATGCAGACGCTGATCCCGCTGGACGCGCCCGTCCAGCACTTCGGCGACGGCCGGCTGGGCGAGGACCACGCCGCCACCGACGAGACGCAGCGCCACTACCTGGACCTGTGCGGCACCGGCAACTGGCTCGCCCCGCACGCCGGTTCGCTCGACCGGCACGGCATCTCCTTCGACGTCGTCGACGACGACTCCGTCCGGCGCGCCGAGGCCGCGGACGGCGCCCTGCGGATCCGGGACCTGGCGTACACCGCCGTGCTGCTGCCGTCGGCGAGCGTGCTGGAGGAGGAGACGGCACGCCGGCTGGCCGGACTCCTCGACGCGGGAGGGCGGGTCGTCGTCGTGGGACGGCCGCCCGCGACGGCCGCGGGCCGGGCCGGTGACGACTCCGTGGTGGCGGCCCTGCTGGCCCACCCCCGGCTGGAACGGGTGCCCGACCCGGAGGCCGGTGCGCGGGCGGTGGCCGACGCGGCCGGGCACGCGACGGATGACGTGCCGCTGCTCGTCCGGCGGCGGGGGAACGAGGCGGTGGCGCTGGTGACGGCGGCCTTCCCGGAGATCGGCGCGCATCCGCTCCGGCCCGGCTCCGCCGCCGCCCCCACCGGCACCGTGTCCGTCACCGTGCGGGCGGAGGTCGCCGAGGCCGAGGTCTGGAACCCGGCGACCGGATCCCGCGGTCCCGCGCGCGTCACCGTCGCCGGGGACGGTACGGGCTCGACCGTCGAGGTGCCGCTGGACGGGGCCCCCGCGGTCCTGGTCGTCTGGCGGGAGGGCAGGCCGGCGCCGCGGCCCGCTCCCGTGGGTGAGGCGGCCCCGCGGGTGGTCGACGTCTCGACCGGGTGGCAGGGCCGGCTGGTCCCCACCATGGACAACACCTGGGGCGATCTGGCGCTGCCCGAGGGAGCGCCGGTGGACGAGCCGCAGATCTGGACCATGCGGTGGAGCGAGGGCGAGGCGTGGGAGCGGATCCGGACCACGTACGGCAACCGGGTCCTGGTCCTGCCCCCGGTGCCCGTCGACCAGGCCCCCGAGCCGCTGGACGGCCCGCGCGCCGAGCGGATCCTGGCCGGGGAGCTGCCGCTCGTGCCGCCGGACGCGGGCTGGGAGGTCTCGGTGTACTCGGCGAGCCGCGGCATCCCGGACCAGGGCGGGCTGCTGGGCACCAAGGGGCTGGTGAACGAGGAGTTCGTCCGTGTCCCCGTGCCGGTCGGCGGGACGGCGGCCCGGGTCCGCGCCCTCGTGGAGACCGACCACCGGGGGCCCGCCGAGCTGCACGTCGGCGCCGAGGCCGTCAAGCGGGTGTGGTGGAACGGCGAGTTGCTCGCCCCGGAGAGCGGCGGGTACGTGGCCTCGGCCCGGGTCACGGTGTCCCGCGCGCGCAACGTCCTCGAGTACGAGCTGTCCGGCGCCCAGGACCGGCCCTCGACGATCTCGGCGACCGCCGGCACGCCCCTGGGCAGCTTCTACTGCCTGTCCGAGCCGGGCGGGCTCGGGCCCCGGCCGCGGTTCATGCGCCCGCCCGAGGACGTACGGCCGGACGGCCGGGTCACCTATCGGGCGCGGCTGCGGGTGCCGGGCGGCGAGGCGCGGGCGGTGCTCGTCGTGGGTGCCGCCTCGGCGGTCACCGTGCTGCTCGACGGGGAGGTCGTGGCGCGGCAGGAGGAGGTGGAGTACTACGCGGCGGACTGGGGCGCCGTGCCGATGTTCTTCCGCCACGAACCGGTGCTCGGGGCGGGCGAGCACACGCTGGAGGTCGTCGCCGACGGCGCCGGCGCCCGGGACGCGGTCTTCGTCGACCTGGTGGTGCGTTCAGGACCCGAGGTGACGGCCCTGGTCAGCGGCGCCGGCTGGGAGGTCGTGTCGGGCGGCCGGCGGGGGCGGACGGTCGAGGACGACCGCAGGCGCGGCGAACTGCGGCACTGCCACGCCGCGGTGCGGCCGCATCCGCTGCCGGACACCGCCTGGCTCACGGGCCGGCCGGTGCTCGGCGGCACGGTGTGGCCGTCGCGCTCCACCGACGGCGTCCACGCGTCACCGCAGCGCTTCCGGTTCACCGTCCCCGCGGGCACGGTGGCGCTCGACCTGCCGTTGGCGCTGCGGGCGCGCGTACGGGTCGGGGACGGCGCGGAACGGCCGTCGGCCGGCGGGCTGCTGACGCTGGACCGGCCGCTGCCGGCGCCGGCTTCCGTCGAGGTGGTCACCGAGCCCACGGCGGTCCTGCGGGGCGGCTCCGCCTGGCGGGGGCCGGTGCGCGTGCGGACGGTCCCGGCGCCGCTGTCCTTGGGCGACTGGCGGGAACGGGGGCTGGGGAGCTGGAGCGGGGGCGTGACGTACGCACGGATGCTCCAGGTGCCGCCCGGGCCCGATCCCGTGCTGGATCTGGGGCGGGTGCGGGGCAGTGTGGAGGTGTCGGTCGACGGGGTACCGGCCGGGGAGGCGTTCTGCGCGCCGTACCGCTTCCCGCTGCGCGGGACCGGCGGGCGTACCGTCCGGGTGGAGGTGACGGTCCGCGGCACGCTGGCGCCGTACCTCGCGGAGGCCACGCCGACCGCCTGGGCCTTCGAATCCCAACTGGAGTCGGGGCTGTTGGGGCCCGTGACGCTGCGGATTCCCGCGGCGGGCGGGTCTTTGTGATCACGCCGGGGGCGCGGGGGCTCCCGTTCGGGTGGAGTCCCGCAGGACGAGGCCGGGGGCGAAGACGCGGGTTTCGTGGAGGTGGTCCGCGCGGGCCTCGATCTCGTCGAGCAGCATCTCCACCGCCGCCCGTCCGAGGTCCTCGACCGGCTGCCGGACGGTCGTGAGGGTGGTCGCGCCGAAGCTCGCGATGTCGAGGTCGCCGTAGCCGACCACCTGCACGTCCTCGGGGATGCGCACGCCGCGCTCGGTGAGGCCCCGGCACAGGCCGGCCGCGAGGAAGTCGTTGGTGCAGAACACCCCGTCGGGCAGGTCCTCCAGCCCGCGGGCGATCTCCACGCCGTACGCGACGGTCATCTCCTCGGCGACGACCTGGTCCAGCCGGGCCTCGCGCCGACTGCGCACGGCCTGCCGGGCGCCCTGGTACCGGTCGGCGCACTGCCGTATGCCCCGCTCGCCGTTGACGACGAGGACGTCCCGCGCCCCGCTGTCCAGGAGGTGCTGTACGGCGATGCGCCCGCCGGCGATGTCGTCGACGGAGGCCGAGCAGCCGTCGCGGTCGGGCATCGCGCGGTCGGCCAGGACGAGCGGGATGCCCCGCTCGCGCAGCCGGGCGAGCCGGCCCGGGTCGGCGCTGAGCGGCACGACGACCACGCCGACGGCCCGCTGCTCGACGAGCATGCTGAAGTAGCCCTGTTCCCGCTCCGGGGCGTCCCCGCTGTGGCAGAGGACGAGGGAGTAGCCGTGGTCGTACGCGGCGTCCGCCGCGCCCCGGGCGATGCGCGCGTAGAAGGAGTTGGTGACGTCGGGCAGCACCAGCCCGATCGCGGAAGCGCGCCCGGTGCGCAGGCCGGCGGCTCCGGGGTGGGGGACGTAGTCGAGCGCGGCGACCGCGACGCGGACGCGTTCGGCGGTCCGGGCGTTGACGCGCTCGGGCCGGTTGAGCACGTTCGACACCGTGGACACCGAGACGCCTGCGGCGGCCGCGACGTCCTGGATGCGGGCGGGGCGTGCCGGAACGGCGTCCACCCCCTCGCTGTTGCAGCCGTGCGACCAGGCACGACCGTGGCCTTCATGGGCGCCGCAAGTATAACGTGGCCGGGCGTGGAACGTTTTTCCCGCCCGGTCCCCGTGGTCGCCCGATCCCCGTGGCCGGTCAGGCCGAGGGCGCGCCGGTGAGGACTTCCACCCGGCCGGTGTCGAGCGAGTAGTAGGCGCTGACGACCGCCAGGTCGCCCTTCTTCACGAGCGGGCCGAGGTCCTTGTTGGTCCGCAGGTCGGCGGCGGTCTGCTTGATGTGGATCCGGACCATCGCGTCGACCGGGTCGGCGTGCTTCTTCTTGACGGTCTCCCGATAGGCGGGCCGCAGGGCGTCGGAGATCGACTGGAGGTTGCCGGGCAGCGTCCTGCCGTCGCGCATCGCCTCGTAGGCCGCCTTGACGGCCCCGCAGCGCTGGTGCCCGAGGACCACGATCAGCGGGGTGCCGGACGTCATCGGACCGTACTCCACGGAGCCGACGACCACCGGGCCCACGACCTGCCCGCCGGTGCGCATCACGAACAGGTCGCCCAGGCCCGTGTCGAAGAGCAGCTCCGGCGGGACGCGGGAGTCGATGCAGGACAGGATCACGCCGTACGGGTCCTGCGCCTCGGCGACGAACTCGCGCCGCTTCGGGTCCCGGTCGGGGTGCTGGAGTTTTCCGTCCACCCAGCGCTTGTTGCCGTCCATCAACCGGGCGAACGCCGCCCAGGGCGAGTCCGGGCGGGCGGCCGCCGCGGGAGAGGGTGCGGGGGTGCTCGGCGCGGCCGCGGCCTTCCCCGTGGGCGTGCTGTCCGACGTCGACGAGCAGCCGGTCAGCAGAGCCGCCCCGGCGGCCAGCCCACCGGTGAGTATGGCCCTGCGCTGCGGTGTTGCGGCGGTCCCCATGTGGCCGTCCCCTTTCGGTCTCCCCGCTTCCCCTGGTGGGAGGGGGTGATGCCACTGTCGTGGGAGGCCGGTAAACGCCCGTACAGCGCTGGTGCAGGGCAGGAGAAGGGCTCGTCCAAAACGCGCGAGGTAGCCGGGGCCGGACGTTCGGTGATCAGGCGGGACCGTGGGAACCGCTTCCGCTTCTTCGGCCGGTCGCCGTCCGGGGGGCGTGTTCGGCGGTGCGGCGGTGGCGGAACCGGCCGTCAGGACCGCACCGTGGCCGTCCCGCTCGGCGTCCCGGCCTCGCCGCTGCCGAACCGGACCCCCTTGGCCTCCTTGCCCAGCGCGCTCAGCAGGATCACCACGGCCAGGGTGGGCACGATGGTCCACGCCATCGCCGACGGGTAGCCGTGCCGCTCGGCGAGGGCCTCCTGGATCGGCAGGTTGAGCGCGGCGATCAGGTTGCCGAGCTGGTAGGTGACGCCCGGGTAGAAGCCCCGGACGGCGTCCGGGCTCATCTCGGTCAGATGCGCCGGGATGACGCCCCAGGCGCCCTGCACGCACACCTGCATCAGGAAGGACGACAGCATCAGCCAGCCGACCGTGGTGGACAGGACGAAGAACGGCACCACGACCAGTCCCCCGGCCGCCGCGATCATGATGGTCCGGCGGCGCCCCAGCCGCTCCGAGTACGCGCCCAGCAGCACACCGCCGATGATGGCGCCGATGTTGTAGACCACGGCGATCGCGATGGAGGTGTTCGCCGACAGGTCCAGGCCCTTCTTCACGAAGGTCGGGTAGATGTCCTGGGTGCCGTGCGACATCCAGTTGAAGGCGGTCATCAGCGCGACCAGGTAGACGAAGCGCCGCAGCACGGCCGGGTTCCTGAACACCTGGTGCGCGGGCGTGCGGTTGAGCCGGACGCTCTTCTCCCACACCTCGCTCTCCTCCACCCGGCTGCGCACCCACAGGGCGACCAGGGCGGGCAGCAGGCTGAAGGCGAACAGGCCGCGCCAGCCGAAGACGGGCTCGATGACGAAGAACGCCACGGCGGCCAGCAGATAGCCCAGCGAATAGCCGCTCTGCAGCAGGCCCGACCAGAAGCCGCGCCTCTCGGTGGGGATCTTCTCCATGGCCAGGGCCGCCCCCAGGCCCCACTCGCCGCCCATGCCGATGCCGTAGAGCAGGCGCAGCACCAGCAGCACGGTGTAGTTGGGCGCGAAGGCGCAGGCGAAGCCGACGATCGAGTAGAAGACGACGTCGACCATGAGCGGTACGCGGCGGCCCTTGCGGTCCGCCCACATCCCGAAGAGCAGGGCGCCGATGGGCCGCATGACCAGGGTCGCCGTGGTGAGGAAGGCCATGTCGGTCAGGGAGACATGGAAGTCGTCGGCTATCTCGCTGTAGACGAGCACGACCAGGAAATAGTCGAACGCGTCCATCGCCCAGCCGAGATAGGCGGCCACGAAGGCATTGCGCTGGTCTCTCGTCAGACCCGCCGCCTGCCCTTTCACGGTATTCAGCACTGCGGCCTCCCGAAGTTCGCAGCCGAGGCTAGGCAGCGGGCATCGGGAATCGGGCAAAGCCCGGACCAGGATTGCACCAAAGGTCGCCGGGGCGGGCCGGGGCCGGGGCGAGCGCACCTAGTGATCTGAGTCAGAGATTCGTCGGCAGTAGGCGGCGACTTTGTCGAGGATCTCGTCGGCTGTCTTCGTCCAGATGAAGGGTCTGGGGTGTTCGTTCCAGTCGGCGAGCCAGGCCCGGATGTCGCGTTCGAGGGCTTGGACGGAGCGGTGGACGCCGCGCTTGAGCTTCTTCTGGGTCAGCTCGGCGAACCACCGCTCGACCAGGTTCAGCCAGGACGCGCTCGTCGGCGTGAAGTGCAGGTGGAAGCGTGGGTGGGCGAGCAGCCACCGCTTGATGTCGGGCGTCTTGTGGGTCGCGTAGTTGTCCAGGATCAGATGAACCTGCAGGTCGGCCGGGACTTCCTTGTCCAGCTTCGTGAGGAACTTCTTGAACTCCGCCGCCCGGTGACGGCGGTGAAGGGAGCCGATGACCTTGCCGCTGGCCACCTCGAGGGCGGCGAAGAGGGTTGTGGTGCCGGCCCGGACGTAGTCGTGGCTGCGGCGTTCGGGAACACCGGGCACCATCGGCAGAACTGGCTGGGAACGGTCCAGGGCCTGGATCTGGGACTTCTCGTCCACGCAGAGCACGAGGGCCTTCTCCGGCGGATCGAGATAGAGGCCGACGACGTCGCGGACCTTGTCGATGAACAGCGGGTCGGTGGACAGCTTGAACGTCTGTGACCGGTGCGGGGCCAGGGCGAACGCCCGCCAGATGGGCCAGAGCCTGAGCCGTCGTACGGCGACGTAACCAGCCCTCCAGCACCGCCCGTTGGGCATCAGTGACCGACAACGGCGGAATCTTAGGACCCGGACGACTCATACCCGACTAACGACGAATCTCTGACTCAGATCACTAGGGCCCTTCTGATGGATCTCCGTGGGAGAAGGAGCGGCCGTTCGGTGCGTGCGATCGGCGTGCGGGGCGGAGGGTCATGTGGCGGAGCCACCTGGCCCTTCGCCCCGTGCGGCGAGCGGGCGTGCCGGGCGTCGCGGCGCCGCGGAGATCCATCAGAAGGGCCCTAACGGCCGGGGACCCGGCGTCCCGGCGCGGTCGCCTCGTCCAGGAGGCGGCGGAAGGTGGGGCATTCCAGATGGCTCGGTGCGGGGCAGGCGGCGGCGTGCCGCAGGGAGTCGCGCAGCACGCCCAGTTCGCGGATCCTGCGGTCCAGTTCGTCCGCCTTGGCCGACAGCATCCGCCGGTCGATCCGCGGGTGTCCGTCCGGCGCGAACATCCGGGCGATCTCGTCGAGGGAGAACCCGGCCGTCCGTCCCAGCGCGATCAGCGCCAGCCGCTCCAGCACGCCGGGGTCGTACTGGCGGCGCAGGCCCCTGCGGCCGGTGGCGGCGATCAGCCCCTTCTCCTCGTAGAACCGCAGCGTCGAGGCGGGCACCCCCGCGCGCCGCGCCACTTCCGCGATGTCCAGGTCTGTCATTCCCTTGACCTCAAGTCGACTTGAAGTAGAACGCTGTCATCCCGACCTGACGAAGGCAAGCAGAAGGAGAGACCGACATGGACGCCTCGCGCAGGACCGACGACGCACAGGCCGCCCGCTGGAACGGGCCGGCCGGGCACGCCTGGGTGGATCTCCAGGACGTGCTGGACGAGATGTTCCGGCCCTTCGAGAAGCTGCTCGTGGAAGCCGTGTCCGCCGAGCGGGCGGGCCGGGTGCTCGACGTCGGCTGCGGTACGGGCGGCATCACCCGGGCCGTCGCCCGGCGGGTCGGTCACTGCGTCGGGGTCGACCTGTCCGGCCCGATGATCGACACGGCCCGGGCGCTCACCGAGCGGGAGGGGGCGCCGGCGTCCTTCGTGCGCGCCGACGCGCAGGAGCACGCGTTCGAATCCGGCGCCTTCGACGCCGTCATCTCGCGCTTCGGCGTCATGTTCTTCAGCGATCCGGTCCGGGCCTTCGGGAATCTGCGGAGCGCCGTCCGGGACGAGGGCGGGCTGTTCTTCGTCGCGTGGCGCGGCCCCGCCGAGAACCCGTTCATGACGACGGCCGAACGCGCCGCCGCGCCGTACCTGCCGGACCTCCCGCCCCGCCGGCCGGACGAGCCGGGGCAGTTCGCGTTCGCCGACCCGGACCGGGTGCGGCGCATCCTGGCGGAGAGCGGCTGGGCCGGGATCGACATCCGGCCGGTCGACGTGGTCTGCACCCTGCCCGAGCGGGAGCTGGTGCGCTACTTCACCCGGCTCGGTCCCGTCGGCTTGATCCTGCCCGAGGCCGACGAGGAGACGCGGGCCCGGATCGTCGAGACGGTCCGCCCCGCGTTCGACCCGTTCGTGCAGGGCAGTGAGGTCCGTTTCACCGCGGCCTGCTGGATGGTCTCCGCGCGGGCCTCGTCCGCGAAACTTTCGTGAGGCCCGGCCCTCTTTTCGAAGCGGGGGCGGCCTGCGCATAGTGAGATCACGATGACGCAGAAAAGAGCCCTGGTTGTCCGAGGCGGGTGGGAAGGCCACGAGCCGGTCAAGGCCACGGAGCTGTTCCTGCCCTTCCTCCGGGACAACGGATACGTCGTCCGGGTCGAGGAATCGACCGACATCTACGCCGACACCGCCGAGCTGGCCGGCACCGACCTCGTGGTCCAGTGCGTCACGATGTCGGAGATCACGTCCGAGCAGGTGGCCGGACTGAGCTCCGCGATCGTGGCCGGCACCGGCTTCACCGGGTGGCACGGCGGCATCGCCGACTCCTTCCGTGCCTCGGCCGACTATCTCCACCTGGTGGGCGGCCAGTTCGCCACCCACCCCGGCAAGGAGCCCTGCGAGCGGCGGGGCGAGGCGGCGGACAACTTCCTGCCGCACACCATCACCTTCACCGAGGCCGGCCGCGAGCACCCGGTCACCGCCGGCCTCGCGGACTTCGAGCTGGACACCGAGCAGTACTGGGTGCTGCACGACGACCTCATCGACGTCCTGGCCACCACCACCCATCCCACCCGGCCCTGGCAGCCCTGGCACCGGCCGGTGACCTCGCCGGCGGTCTGGACCCGCCGGTGGGGTGCCGGGCGGATCGTGGTGACGACCCCGGGGCACAGCGTCGACGTGCTGGAGCACCCCACCGTCCGCACCGTCATCGAGAGGGGCATGCTGTGGGCGACGCGCACCGCATCGGCGTCGTAGGGCTCGGGGTCATCTCCCGCGCGTACCTGGACACGCTGGCCGGTCATCCGGCCGTGCGCGTCACCGCGGTCGCGGACCTCGACGCGGCCCGGTCGGCCGCGGTCGCCGCCGAGCTGCCCGGCGTCGAGGCGCTGCCCGTCGAGGAGTTGCTGCGCAGCCCGGACGTGGACACGGTCCTGAACCTCACCACCCCGGCGGCGCACGCGGAGGTCGCCCTCGGGGCGATCCGCCACGGCAAGCACGTGTACGGGGAGAAGCCGCTGGCGGTGGACCTGGAAGAGGCGCGGGAGGTCATGGCGGCCGCCGCGCGGGCGGGCGTCCGGGTGGGATGCGCGCCGGACACCGTGCTGGGCACGGGGGTCCAGACGGCGCGGGCGGCCGTGGCGGCGGGAAGCATCGGACGCCCGCTGTTCGCCTCGGCCGTGATGGTCACGCCGGGCCACGAACGCTGGCATCCGCACCCGGACTTCTACTACACGGCCGGCGGCGGCCCGCTGCTCGACATGGGCCCGTACTACCTGTCGTCCCTGATCCACCTGCTGGGCCCGGTGCGGGCCGTGGTCGGAGCGGCCGGGCGACTGCGCACGGAGCGGGTCATCGGGTCCGGCCCGCGCGCGGGCGAGCGCATACCGGTCGAGGTGGACAGCCATGTCTCGGGCGTGCTGGAGCATGTGAACGGGGCGCTGACGACCCTCACGACGAGCTTCGACGGGGTGGCGACCACGGCCGCCCCCATCGAGGTGCACGGCGAGCGGGGCACCCTCGCGGTCCCCGACCCGAACCGCTTCGACGGCGAGGTACGCCTGCACGCGCTCGGCGACACGGGATGGCGCCCCCTTCCCGCGTCGGCGGGCTACGAGGACGGCGCCCGCGGCGTCGGGCTGCTGGACTTCCTCGCCGCCGAGGGGCGGCGCGCGAACGGTGAGGTCGCCCTCCACGTGCTGGACGCGATGACGGCCCTGCTGCGCTCCTCGGCCGAGGGGCGGCGGATCGAACTGACGACGTCGGCCCAGGTGCCCGCGCCCGTGCCGCTGACGGCGGCTCAGGACTGGAGGGGCCAGGCCACGCCCGCTCCGGCGTGAGCGCCTCAGTCCACGGGCCAGGTGTGCGCGGGCGCGTTCATGTGCATGTAGTCCATGTACGTCCTGGTCATCTGGCGCAGCGCCTCCCGCCGGTCGATGACGCCCGCCTTCTCCAGGTGGTGCACCGTCTCGGCCTGCCACACGGCGCCGTTGCGGGCGGTGACGCAGCGCTGCTCGATGATGCCGAGCAGCGGTTCGCGCCAGGGGTCGTCCATGCCGGCCAGCTCCAGGCCCCGGTGGGCCAGGGGCAGCAGGCGCCGCAACACCAGCTCCGTCACCGGTACTTCGCCCACGCCGGGCCAGTACAGCCGGGCGTCGATGCCGTCGCGGGCCGCGGTGTGCAGGTTCTCCTCGGCGACCGAGAAGGACATCCGCGTCCACACCGGCCGGTCCTCGTCGACCAGGGCGCGGGTGAGGCCGTAGTAGAAGGCGCCGTTGGCGATGATGTCGGCCACCGTGGGGCCGGCGGGCAGGACGCGGTTCTCGATGCGCAGGTGCGGGCCGCTGTCGGTGACGGCGTAGATGGGCCGGTTCCAGCGGTAGATCGTGCCGTTGTGCAGGGTCAGTTCGCCCAGCTGCGGCACCCCGCCGCTGTCGAGCGTCCGCTGCGGGTCCTCGTCCTCGCACAGCGGCAGCAGGGCCGGGAAGTAGCGGACGTTCTCCTCGAAGAGGTCGAAGACGCTGGTGATCCAGCGCTCCCCGAACCACACCCGGGGCCGTACGCCCTGGGCCTTGATCTCCTCGGGGCGGGTGTCGGTGGCCTGCTCGAACAGGGGGATGCGAGTCTCGCGCCACAGCTCCTTGCCGAACAGGAAGGGCGAGTTGGCCGCCAGGGCGATCTGCACGCCCGCGATGGCCTGGGCCGCGTTCCAGTAGTGCGGGAACTCCTTCGGGGCGACCTGGAGGTGGAACTGGGTGCTGGTGCAGGCGGCCTCGGGGGTGATGGTGTCGGCGTAGGTCGACAGGCGTTCCACGCCGTCGACCGTGATCCGCAGGTCCTCGCCGCGCGCCGCGAAGATCTGCTCGTTGAGCAGCCGGTAGCGCGGGTCGCCGGAGAGGGCGGCCTCGCTCACGTCCGGTTCCCCCAGGGTCGGCAGGATGCCGACCATGATCAGGTGGGCGCCCACGGCCGCGGCGCGGCCCTCGGCGTGGTTGAGCGCGTCGCGGATGGCCTGTTCCCAGGAGCCGGGGCCGCCGGCCGTGAGCTGCCGGGGCGGGATGTTGATCTCCAGGTTGAAGCGGCCGAGCTCGCTCGACCAGGCGGGGTCGGCGATCGCCCGGAGCACGTCGGTGTTCCGCATCGCGGGGAGTCCGTCGTCGTCCACCAGGTTGAGCTCGATCTCCAGCCCGACCTGCGGGCGCTCGCTCTCGAAGCCCGACTCGCGCAGCATCCGCGCGAGCACCTCGAGGTCGGTGTGCATCTTCTCCCGGTACCGACGACGGTCCTCCCGTGTGAACACCAGGGCCGGCACGTCCCGTCCCATGCGCCCTCCCGCGTTCCGTCGGCGGATTGCTCTCGTCCCAGCGTCGCACCTTGTCCTCACCCCCGCACCCACCTAGCCTGAGTTTGTGCCGCGAATAAACAAAACCCGAACGCACAGTGCCGTGCCGGGCAACGGCAACCCCCTCACCCGACTCCGTGTCGCGCTCACCGTCTTCTTCGCCCTCGACGGTTTCGTCTTCGCCGGCTGGGTCGTCCGGATCCCGGCCATCAAGGAGCGGACGAACGCCTCGGCCAGCGCCCTCGGCCTCGCCCTGCTGGGCGTCTCCGCAGGAGCCGTCATCACCATGACCCTCACGGGACGCCTGTGCCGCCGCTACGGCAACCACCGGGTCACCGTCGTCTGCGCCGTCCTGCTCTCCCTCAGCGTCGCCCTGCCGCCGCTCACCCGTTCGGCCCTGTCGCTCGGCCTGGTGCTGCTGCTCTTCGGCGCCGCGTACGGCGGGATCAACGTCGCCTTCAACAGCGCGGCGGTCGAACTGGTGGCCGCGCTGCGGCGGCCGGTCATGCCGAGCTTCCACGCCGCGTTCAGCCTGGGCGGCATGATCGGCGCGGGGCTGGGCGGGCTGGTCGCGGGGTCCCTCTCGCCCACCCGGCACCTGCTGCTGCTGACCGTCGTCGGCCTGCTGGTGACGGCCGCGGCGGGACCCACGCTGCTGCGGCACGAGCCCCCGGCTCCGCCCGAGCGGGAGCGGACCGAGCAGGGCGGCGCCCCTCGCCGGCTCGACGGCCGGACCCGGTGGCTGGTGATCGTGTTCGGCGTGATCGCCGGGTGCACCGCGTACGGGGAGGGGGCGCTGGCCGACTGGGGCGCCCTGCACCTGGAACAGGACCTGGACGCCTCGCCGGGTGCCGCGGCCGCCGGCTACTCCTGCTTCGCGCTCGCGATGACGGTGGGGCGGCTGACCGGCACGACGCTCCTGGAGCGCCTCGGGCGGACCCGGACCGTCGTCGCCGGCGGCGCCACGGCGGCGGCCGGGATGCTGCTCGGCTCGCTCGCCCCCTCGCTGTGGGCGGCCCTGCTCGGGTACGCGGTCACGGGCCTGGGCCTCGCCAACCTCTTCCCCTGTCGCCGTGGAACGCGCGGGCGCGCTCGCCGGCCCCGGGGGCGTCGCCACCGCCTCCACGCTGGGCTACGGGGGCATGCTCCTCGGGCCGCCCGCGATCGGTTTCATGGCGGACTGGTTCACCCTGCCGGCCGCGCTGACCAGCGTGGCGGTCCTCGCGGCGGTGGCGGCGGCCGTTGGAGCGCTCGTCGGGGCGACGGCGGGGCGGGCGGCCGCGGACCGTCAGCCGCGGCCCCAGGGGTCCGCGGCGGACACACCGGCCTCCCCCGGCTGACGGCCCGATCCCGGGCACCCACCGGCCTCCCCTCGGCCGGCAGCCCGATCCCCGGGCACACACCGGCCTCGGCGAGACCTCGGCTCCCGGCTGAGGGGCCCGGTCGCCGCGGCCGGACGATCCGTCGTGGCCGGCCGGTCGGCACTGCCGTGTTCCTGGGTACCCGGGGCCACGCCCGTGGTGATCACCGGGCCGTAGCCATGCACAAGGAGGCAGACCCGTGACCGAACAGCAGCACCCCGGCGAGCAGCACCCGACACCGGAGTTTCCCTCCCAGGACCAGCCGCACCCGGGCTGGACGGGCCCCATGGACCCGCCCCCGGACCACGGTGAGGAGTCCTACCGGGGCAGTGGCCGGCTGGCCGGCCGCAAGGCCGTGATCACCGGCGGGGACTCCGGGATCGGCCGTGCGGTGGCCCTGGCGTTCGCCCGCGAGGGAGCCGACGTGCTCTTCACCCATCTGGACGACGAGAAGGACGACGCCGCCGAGACCGCCCGGCTGGTCGAGGAGGCCGGCCGCCGTGCCGTGCCCGTCTCCTGCGACGTACGGGAGGAGGAGAACTGCCGGGCGCTGATCGGCCGTGCCGTGGACGAGTTCGGCCGGATCGACGTCCTGGTGAACAACGCGGCGTACCAGATGTCGCAGCCCGACGGCATCGAGTCGATCTCCACCGAGCAGTTCGACCGGGTGATGCGCACCAACCTGTACGGCATGTTCTGGCTGTGCAAGTTCGCCCTGCCGCACATCCCGGAGGGCGGCAGCATCATCAACTCCACGTCGGTGCAGGCGTACAAGCCCAGTCCGCATCTGCTGGACTACGCGACGACGAAGGGCGCGATCGTCACCTTCACCCAGGGGCTGGCGCAGATGGTGATCGACCGGGGCGTCCGCGTCAACGCGGTGGCGCCCGGCCCGGTGTGGACGCCGCTGATCCCGGCGACCATGCCGGACACGCAGAAGTTCGGCAAGCAGGCGCCGATCGGACGGCCCGCGCAGCCGGCCGAGATGGCACCGGCGTACGTCTTCCTGGCCTCGCAGGAGGCGTCGTACATCACCGCCGAGATCGTCAACGCGACGGGCGGGACGCCGCTGCCGTAGCGTGCCCGCGAAATTCCGGCGCTCGGAGTGCGCTCCGTACGTCAGACTCGCGCCATGGAGACCTCCGAGTTCCTTGACACGCTGGAGACAGAGGGCCGGTTGCTGGCCGAGGCCGCCGAGGAGGCCGGGACCGACGCGAAGGTGCCGACGTGCCCGGGGTGGCAGGTGCGCGATCTGCTGCGGCACACCGGCGCCGTGCACCGCTGGGCCGCGTCGTACGTCACCGAGCGGTACACCGAGCGTCGTCCGCTGGACGACGCCCCGGACCTCGAGGGCGCGGAGCTCGTGGCCTGGTACCGCGACAGCCACCGCCGCCTCGTCGGCACCCTGGCCGCCGCCGCGCCCGACGTGGAGTGCTGGTTCTTCCTGCCCGCGCCGTCCCCGCTGGCCTTCTGGACCCGGCGGCAGGCCCACGAGACGGCGGTGCACCGGGTCGACGCGGAGTCCGCACGCGGAGCCGGCATCACCGCGCTCTCCCCGGACTTCGCGACCGACGGCATCGACGAACTGCTGCGCGGCTTCCACGCCCGCGACAGGAGCCGGGTCCGCACCCCCGAGCCGCGCGTCCTGCGCGTGCGCACCGACGACACCGGTGCGGCGTGGACCGTACGGCTGTCGTCCGAGCCGCCGGTGACCACGCCGGGCGCGGCCGGGGACGCCGAGTGCGAACTGTCCGGCCCGGCCGAGCAGTTGTACCTGGCGCTGTGGAACCGGGCTCCCCTGCCGTCGGTCACGGGCGACCGGGCGCTCGCCGAGCTGTGGCGGGAGACCTCAGGGATCTGACCGGGCTCAGTCGTCCGCCAGCATCCGCGCCAGCACCGCGCGCTGCACGGGCAGTACCTCGCCGTGCAGCGCGCGCCCCTTCGCCGTGAGGGAGACCCGCACGCCCCGCCGGTCCTCGGGGCACATGCAGCGCTCGACGAGGCCGTCCTTCTCCAGCCGGGCGATCAGCCGCGACAGCGCGCTCTGGCTCAGATGGACCCGCTCGGAGATCTCCTGCACGCGGTAGGAGGGGGTGCCCTTCGCCGCCGGGCATCCGGCGAGGACGTCGAGCACCTCGAAGTCGCTGGCGCACAGGCCGTGTTCGTGCAGAACCCGGTCGAGTTCGCACTGTGTTCGCGCGTGCAGCGCAAGGATGTCGCGCCACTGTTCCACGAGCGCCTGCTCGGCCTGCTTCGCCGCCATGGGGACGCACCGTAACAGAGAACCGGGATTGTTGCATCCGAATTAAATGCGCTTACATCTCATGCATGTGCATGTACTCTCTCGGGCATGACCTCTCCGCTCACCACCCCGACGTCCGAAGGGCGTTGGACTCCCCGCCTCTGGGGCACCCTCCTGGTGCTCTGCGCCGCGATGTTCCTGGACGCCCTGGACGTCTCCATGGTCGGCGTCGCACTGCCGTCCATCGGCGCCGACCTCGGCCTGTCGACCTCCGCGCTGCAGTGGATCGTCAGCGGCTACATCCTGGGCTACGGCGGCCTGCTGCTCCTCGGCGGACGCACCGCCGACCTGCTGGGCCGGCGCCAGGTCTTCCTGGTGGCCCTGGGCGTCTTCGCGCTGGCCTCGCTGCTCGGCGGCCTCGTCGACTCGGGGCCGCTGCTCATCGCCAGCCGCTTCGTCAAGGGCCTGAGCGCGGCCTTCACCGCCCCCGCCGGCCTGTCGATCATCACCACGACGTTCCCCGAGGGCCCGCTGCGCAACCGCGCCCTCGCCATCTACACCACCTGCGGCGCCACCGGCTACTCGATGGGCCTGGTCTTCTCCGGCCTGCTGACGGAGGCCAGCTGGCGGCTCACCATGCTGCTGCCCGCCCCGATCGCCCTGATCGCCCTGATCGCGGGCCTGAAGCTGCTGCCGCGCAGCGAGCGCGAGCGCGCCGAGGGCGGTTACGACATCCCCGGCGCCGTGCTCGGCACCGCCTCGATGCTGCTGCTCGTCTTCACCGTCGTCGAAGCGCCCGAGGTGGGCTGGGGCTCGGCCCGGACGATCCTGTCCTTCGCGGCCGCGGCCGTCCTGCTGGCGGCCTTCGTGGCGGTGGAGCGGCGCAGCCCGAGCCCGCTGATCCGGCTCGGGGTGCTGCGTTCGGGGCCGCAGGTGCGGGCCCAACTGGGCGCGTTGACGTTCGTCGGCAGTTACATCGGCTTCCAGTTCCTGGTCACGCTCTACATGCAGCAGCTGCTCGGCTGGTCGGCGCTGCACACGGCCCTGGCCTTCCTGCCGGCGGGCGCGCTGGTGGCGCTGTCCGCGACGAAGGTGGGCGCCGTCATCGACCGGTTCGGCACGGCCCGGCTGATCGTGCTGGGCTTCGCGCTGATGGTGGCCGGCTACGCGCTGTTCCTGCGCGTCGATCTCGACCCGGTCTACGCGGCGGTGATCCTGCCGACGATGCTGCTGGTCGGCTCGGGCTTCGCGCTGACCTTCCCGTCCCTCAACGTGCAGGCCACCAACGGTGTCGACGAGCACGAGCAGGGCATGGTCTCGGGGCTGCTCAACACCTCGGTCCAGGTGGGCGGCGCGATCTTCCTCGCGGTGGTGACGGCGGTCGTGACCGCGAACTCCCCCGAGGGCGGCAGCCCCTCCCCGCAGGCCGTGCTCGACAGCTACCGGCCCGGACTGGTCGTCGTGACGCTCGTCGCCCTCGCCGGCCTGCTCATCACCCTCACCGGCCTGCGGACCCGGCGGGAGCGGCCGTCCGTCGTGGTCGCGAAGTCCACCCCGCGGGAGACGGAGCGCGTCCCCGTACGCGACCAGTGAGACGAGGCGGGCAGCACAATCGATCGAAAAAGTGTACGTTTCATACTTTTCCGGTCTCAGTATGAGTTCTACGCTCGTGTACAGGTGGCGGGCGGAGGGCCGGCCAGCCGACCTCCGCCGCCTGTGACGAGCGGAGGCGGAGATGAAAGCGCCGACACGGCGTGCCGCGGTCTTCGCGAGCGCGGCCGCTCTTGTGATCGCAGTCTGCGGTACGACGGGGACGGCCCAGGCCGAGCCGGGCGATGGTGAGCTCCAGTTCGGCTACGTCCTGCCGGAGACGGGACAGCTGGCCTACCTGGGCCCGCCCCAGATCGAGTCGTTGAAGTTCGCGATCCAGAAGATCAATGACGCCGGTGGTGTCCTGGGCAAGCCCGTGCCGGCCGTGGTCTCCAGTGACGAGGCGGGCCAGGAGGCCGTCGCCGCGCAGTCTGCGGACCGGGTCCTCGCGGCAGGCGTGGACGCGATCGTCGGCGCCGCGGCGTCCGGCATGTCGCTGGCGTTCATCGACCGGGTGACCGGAGCGGGCGTCGTGCAGTGCTCGGGGTCGAACACCGCTCCCACGTTCACCGACTACGAGGACGACGGCTTCTACTTCCGTACCGTCCCGAGCGACGCGCTGCAGGGGCCCATCCTCGCGGATGTCGTCCGCGACGACGGCCACGACCGCGTGGCCCTGGTCGCACGGGCGGACGACTACGGGCGCGGCCTGATGGAGGCCACCCGCAAGACGCTGGAGGACCGCGGTGCGACGGTGACGCTCGCGGAGACCTACGACCCGGAGGCGACCAACTTCGACCAGGTCGTCCAGCAGATCGAGAACTCCCGGCCGGACGCCGCCGTGGTGATCGCCTTCGAGGAGGGCACCCAGATCCTCCAGGGCATGATCGAGTCCGGACTCGGGCCCGACCGGATCGGTGTCTACGGCGCCGACGGACTGCGCAGCGAGGAACTGCCCTCGCTGGTGGCGCCGGGCCGGCCGGAGCGGCTCTCCGGGATGAAGGGGACCGCGCCGGCCTCGGCGTCGAACGAGCAGTACGTGAAGGACCTCAAGGAGTTCGCGCCGGATCTCAAGGAGCTGCAGTTCGCACCGCAGGTGTTCGACTGCGTGACGACGATCGCGCTCGCCGCCGAGAAGGCGGAGTCCGACGACCCGGGCGCGTACGTGAAGGAGATGAACGGGATCACCCGGGACGGCGAGAAGTGCAACTCGTTCGCCGCCTGCAAGAGGCTGCTCGCCGACGGCAGGGACATCGACTACGAGGGTGTGAGCGGGCCCCTCGACTTCACCGACCAGGGCGAGCCCGGCCAGGCGTCGATCGAGGTGTACGGCTACAACGACGAAGGACGGCTGGAGACCCTGCGGACCGAGACCAGCAGGGCCGCGGAGTGACCGGGAGAACCGAAGGGCGGGACCGGGGAGAACCAACAGGCAGGACCAGGAAGGCGGGAGTCAACGGACGCGGGCGAGCGTGCCGAGGTAGAGCTCGATCACCTTCTCGTCGTGCAGCAGGGCCGTGCCCGTGCCGGTGTACGCGTTGCGGCCCTGGTCGAGGACGTAGCCGCGGTCGCAGAACTGCAGGCACCTGCGGGCGTTCTGCTCGACCATGAGCACGGCGACGCCCGCGCTGTTGATCGTTCTGCACCGGTCGAAGACATGGTCCTGGTGGACCGGTGACAGGCCGGCCGACGGCTCGTCGAGCAGCAGCAGTCGCGGTTCCGTCATCAGGGCGCGGGCCATCGCGAGCAGCTGGCGTTCGCCGCCGGACATCGCGCCGGCCTTCTGCCTGCGGCGGTCGGCCAGCACGGGGAAGAGCTCCTCGACCGCCGCGACCCGCCGCGCGTGGTCCTTGGGCCGCAGGTAGACCCCCATCCGCAGGTTCTCCTCGACGGTCAGCGAGGGAAACACGTTCTGCAGCTGCGGTACGTAGCCCACACCCCGCCGGACCAGCTCGTGCGCGGGCCGGCCGGTCACGTCCTCGCCGCGCAGCCGCACGGTCCCGCCGCGCACCGGCAGCAGCCCGAAGACGGCCTTGACCAGCGTCGACTTGCCGGCGCCGTTGGGGCCGATCACGCCGACCACCTCGTTCGGCCGCACCTCGACGCTGCAGCCGCGCAGCACGTCGACACCGGGCACGTAACCGGCGACGATGTCGTCTGCCGCCAGCACCGGTACCTGCTCCTCGGCGGACATCGCTACTCCTCCTTCCCCTCCCCCTTCTCCTCGGCCGCCCCCGGCTCGTCGTGCCGCCTGCCCAGGTAGGCGTCCACGACGGCGGCGTTCCGGCCGATGGTGTGCGGTGGGCCCTCGGCCACCAGCTGTCCGTCGGCCATGACGGCCACCCAGTCGCTGATGCCCATGACGACGTCCATGTCGTGCTCGACGAAGCAGACCGTCAGCCCCTCGTCGCGCAGTCGCGTGATGTGTCCGAGCAGCGACTGGGTCAGCGCGGGGTTCACCCCGGCCATCGGCTCGTCGAGCAGGAGCATGACCGGCCGGGTCATCAACGCACGGGCCAGTTCCAGCAGTTTGCGCTGGCCCCCGGAGAGCGTGCCGGCGTGGTCGTCGCGCAGGGGCCCGAGCCGGAACCGGTCCAGCAGTTCGTCGGCCCGCCGCTCCGTCTCCCGCTCCTGTCCGCGCCACAGCGGTCGCAGCAGCGCGGGCAGCATCCGCTCGCCGCGTTGCCCGGGCGCGGCGAGCAGCAGGTTCTCCAGCACTGTGAGCCGGGCGAGCGCCCTGGAGAGCTGGAACGTACGGACCAGTCCCCGCCGCGCCACCCGGTGCGCCGGGGAACCGTTGAGCGGTTGTCCGTCGAACGACCACCGCCCGCCGTCGGCCCGGTCGAACCCGCTCACCACGTTGAACAGCGTGGTCTTTCCGGCGCCGTTGGGCCCGATGAGTGCCGTGATGGCCCCGCGCTGCACCTCCAGGTGCTCGACCCGCACGGCGGTCAGGCCGCCGAAGGCGCGGGTCACCTGGTCCAGCACCAGCAGGGGATCGGGCTTGCGCACCCCCGGCTCGGGCCGGATCGCGGAGAGCCGGCCCGGTGCCGGCGCGAGCGGTTCAGCGGCCACTGAGCAGCATCTCCTTCCGGCTGCCGAGGATGCCCTGCGGCCGGAACGCGACCAGCAGCATCAGGGCGACCCCGACCAGGGCGAAGCGCACCGCGCCGACCTCCGAGGTGCTGATGAGGTCCGGCGAGATGTACTCGGCGTCGATGGCCTGGCGGAGCGCGCTGTCGAGGAAGCTGAGGACGAACCAGAACAGGACCGCGCCCACGACCGGCCCGAGGATCCGCCCGGCGCCGCCGAGGACGAGCAGCGTGTACAGGAAGAACGTGACGCCCGGGTCGTAGTTGTCCGGGTTCACGGACTGCACCTGGATCGCCTGCGTCATGCCCGCGACCGCGCCGATGACGCCGCCGAGCACGAGGCTCTGCATCTTGTACGCGTAGACGTTCTTGCCGAGGCTGCGGGCGGCGACCTCGTCCTCACGGATCGACCGGACGACACGGCCCCAGGGACTGTGGATCAGCAGGGCGAGCAGTCCTCCGACCACGATCACCAGCGCCCATCCGACGATCATCACCCACAGGTCGCGGGAGCCGAACCGCACGAGCCACACGCCGTAGGTGCCGGGCTCGATGGGGTTGAGCGCGTAGAAGTCGTTCGCGAACCGCTGCAGCCCGAACACCCCGCCGGTGACCGGCTCGGCCCAACTGGAGCGGTAGAACAGCCGGAGCGTCTCCCCCGCCGCGATGGTGGTGATCGCGAGGTAGTCGGCGCGCAGCCGCAGGGTGGGCAGGCCGAGGAGCAGGGCCAGCACGATCGCGCAGGCGATCCCGCCCAGGACGCCGAGCCACATCGGACCGTCGTACGTCGACACCGTGATGGCGAGCCCGTAGCCGCCGACCAGCATGAACCCGACCTGGCCGAAGTTCAGCAGGCCCGTGTAGCCGAAGTGCAGGTTGAGCCCCATCGCGGCGAGCGCGTAGACGGCGGCGATGGGGCCGATCCCCGAGCGCAGGGCGTCGGCGACGATGGCGGAGAAGTCCATGGCGCCCCCTCACCCGACGCGTTCGGCCCGGCCGAGGATCCCCTGCGGCCGGACGAGGAGGACGAGGATGAGGACCAGCAGCGCCCAGGCGTACTGCAGGTCGACCGGGAACCACAGGGTCGACATCTGGGCGACGATCCCGATGACGAGGCTGCCGGCCATCGCGCCGTAGGCGGAGCCGAGGCCGCCCAGGATGATCCCGGCGAACATGAGCAGCAGGAGCTTGAAGCCCATGTCCCAGGTGACGATCTCCACCAGGCCGAAGAAGACACCGCCGAGCGCGGCCAGAGCGCCGGCGAGCATCCACACGAACAGCACCACCCGCTGCACGTCGATGCCCGACGCCTCCGCGAGGTCACGGTTGGCGGCGACGGCCCGCACGGCCGTGCCGATGCGCGTCTTCTGCAGGAGTACGGCGATGCCGAGCAGCACCAGCACGGAGAGCAGGGTGACGGTGAGGTCCCGCGGAGTGATGCCGGCCGGGCCGAGGCCGATCGTGCTCTGGATGTCGTACTGGGCGTAGGAGGCGGGCCGGGTGCCGTAGAGCACGAGGACGACGTGGCGCAGCAGCAGCGAGAGCCCGATGGTGACGATGAACATGTTGATCAGCCCGGTGCCCCGGGCCCGCAGCGGGCGCCAGATGCCGCGCTCGACCGCGCCGCCCAGCAGGGCGCCGAAGGCCACCGCGGCGAGGGCGGCGGGAATGAGGTGCCAGCCCGGACCGGCCGCGGAGACGTTGAGGAAGAACGCGAAGGTGGCGCCGATCGTCACGAACTCACCGTGCGCGAAGTTGATGAGGTGGATGGTGCCGAAGATCAGCGAGAGCCCGACCGAGGTGATCGCGATGATCACCCCGAACTGGACACCGTCGATCAGCGCCTGCAGAGCGCGCGCGGCGAACGTGGGGCCGCGCGGCACTTCCTCGCCCCGGGCCCGCGAGGAGAGCGCGGGCAGCGTCACGAGGACCAGGGCGAGGGCCGGCACGAGCATCCGCTGATAGCGCACGATGGTTCCGGTACGTCACGAACGTCCCTTATGGGGTCAGTGTAGGCGCAGGTCCGGGCGGTGAGAGGGGTAGGGGTAGCGGTGGGGGTGCATGGGGAACGGAGGCTGCGGGATGGGTGACGGCCGGGACCTCGCGAGCGCGTACAACGACGACAGCGTGCTCTTCCGGGTGCTGCGGCACCTCGGCTGGGACAGCCTGGCCGACATCGGCTACTTCACGCTGCCCACGCTGCCGTTCGTGGTGCTGACCGGGCCGGTGCCCTTCCAGCGCAGCCTGGCCCGCCGGTCGCTGGCGTTGCTGGACGCCCGGCCCGGACAGCTCGTCCTGGACGCGGGATGCGGTCGCGGCGCCACGACGGCGCGGTTGGGTGCCGCGGGATGCCGGGCGCTGGGGGTGGACGTACAGCCCGCGCAGATCGACCAGGCGCGTCGCCGCTTCGGTGGCGTTCCCGGGGTGCGTTTCGCCGTCGCCGACGCCACGGCCCTGCCGCCGCGGGCGGCGGAGCTCCCGCTGACGGATGGCTCCTTCGACCGCGTGCACTGCCTGGAGGCCGCCTTCCACTTCGGCCATGAGGGCCGCAGGTCGTTCCTGAACGAAAGCTTCCGGCTGCTCCGCCCCGGAGGCCGGCTCGTCCTGGTGGATGTCACGTCCCGTACGGATCAGCCGATCGGGACCCTCGACCCGACGGGCCTCGTCCGCGCGACGTGGCGCTTCGGCGACCTCGAACCGAGCGAGCGGTACCCGCGGATGGCGTCCGCCGCCGGCTTCACCACGCGCCGGATCCTCGACTGGACCACCCCCGTGCTCCACCGGGCGGCCGGACTCTGCGCCCTGTTCGTCGGCGCCGCGTCCACCCGGACCGGCCGGCGGGCCCTGTGCGTGCGGTGGCCCGGCCTGAGGGCACTCACCGCGCGGGACTGGGACGAGGCCATCGCCGTCGTCCGGGCCCACCGGGCCATCGGGCACGCCACCCGCTACACGGCGTACGTCCTGGACAAGCCCTCAACCGGCGGCGCCCCCTAGCGCGTGTTTCTTTGACGGGTTGGTCAGTTGATCGGATGTGTCCGTCCGGTTAGTGATCACCGATGCGATGTGGGGCCGGATCGAGCCGCTGATGCCGGCGGATCCGGTCCGCGGGCGGCGATGGGCCGACCACCGCCGCACCCTCGAGGCCATCGCGTGGAAGTACCGCACCAACTCGCCCTGGCGGGCCCTGCCCGACGAGCTCGGCTCCTTCCAGACCGCTCACAAGCGGCTGATCAGATGGGCCGTCGACGGAACCTGGCAGAGGATCCTCGCCGCCGTCCTGGCGGCGGCGGACGCCGACGACGACATCGACTGGACCGTGTCAGTGGACTCCACGGTCGTCCGGGCCCACCAGCACGCCGCCGGAGCGCTCAAAAAGGGGCGGCCCGCACCGGCGAGCCCGCCGATCACGGGCTCGGCCGCTCCCGCGGAGGGCTGAGCACCAAGGTCCACCTGGCCGCAGACGGCCGCGCACGGCCCCTCGCCTTCACCATCACCGCGGGCCAGGCAGGTGACGCACCCGCCTTCGAGACGGTGATGTCCCGCATCCGCGTGCCCCCGCACCGGCCCAGACAGGCCCCGCAATCGGCCCCTGGCCGTTCTGGCCGACCGCGCGTACTCCTCACGCGCCATCCGCAGCCACCTGCGGCGCCGGGGCATCCGCGCGGTCATCCCGCAGCCGTCCGACCAAGTCGGCCACCGCCTGCGGCGAGGCCGGCTCGGTGGCCGTCCGCCCGGCTTCGACAGCGAGGTCGACAAGCAGCGGAACAGCGTCGAGCGGTGCATCAACCGCCTCAAGCAGTGGCGCGGCCTGGCCACACGAACCGACAAGCTCGCGATCGCCCACCAGGCCGCACTCCACCTCGCGGGCATCCTCATCTGGACCCGACCCTGACCGAAGAGACAGAACCTTGTCAGGCAGTCCCCCCGCCCTGCGCCTTCGCCGAAGGCTGCTCAGACCCCGGTCAGGCCTCGGATACAGCTTGCTTGACGATGGCAGCGAGCCTGGGACTGTGCCCATGCAGGGAGTCCAGCCAAGCGTCTGTCACGAAATCAGGCCTGGTCGATACGAGTTCTCTGGCAGCCGAGGCTACGAGGAACCCGACCTTGGTGGAGACATCGTCCTGGATGTGCTTGCGGTCCACGGACAACGCCGGCGCGGATGGACCTGACAGGTTGATCACCGCCCCGTGCAAACCGTTCGGGCCGTGGGAGTCTGCCAATAGCCCGTGGCGGACAGACGGCTGGACGAGCAGGCCATCGACCAACAGCGCTCCTCCTGATTCGCACCAGACCACTTGTCCCTTCAGCGTGCGCATCAGCCTTCCACGCACGTTGAGGGCGTGCGCGTGATGGGGTGCCATCTGCCTGGTCCACTCGTGTGGTTCCCAAACTGCCGATCGAGTGCCGTGACGCGCCGTGGTTGTGTAGTCGGCGATACAGAGGAGCCGCTCCAACACGTCGACACAGGAGGGAGTGTTCTGTTCGTCCCTGATGAACAGTCGGACACGCGTACCAGGGGCACGGCCCTGGGCTTGCACCCGGCTGATTCGCGCAGTCTGCCCAGAACCGAGAACCGTCAGCTTCATCACCGGACCGGCGGCACCTCGCTGGTCCATGCGGCACGTGGTTACCTCTATCTCATCGGCCAGCATGAAATAGCTCAGCACCCCAATGCCGAACCGACTGGTGGGATGCATGCGGACAGGCGGATTACACCGCTCCCATTCAGAGGTCTCCCGCACGAACTCAGGCTGGCTGGCGAAGCGCACCCCGACGCGGGAGAAGCACGTTCTGAGCTCCTCTTCCCCCATGCCGATACCGTTGTCGACACAGTCCAAGAAAGCGCGTCCGCGGTCGTCAACGCCCTGAACGAACTCGATACCGCCCTGCCAACGCACACTTGATCCTGTGCGTCGGCGCAGGTACTCGTACCGGGCCGTGCGATATCTGAGCGCATCCAAGGCGTTCTGGTACAGCTCGCGGATGGCTACTCCGCGGTCCTGGTAGAGGTGCGTGCCCATCAGTAGCTCGCGGACGCTCTCATCATTCAGCCTGTAGCGCTCCCGGGGTTCTTGCTCCTCACCCCTTGCTGGCGCATGGGCAGGGGCGATGGGAGCCCCCGTTTTCTCCGGGCCGGACTCCACCACACGCAACCGGATGCCGGTCGACCGGCGCAGGTCAGCGTCATCCGTCCTGGTGCCTGAGGGCGAGGCCGCAGGTGTGTCGATGAACGGGACGCCATACAGGTCTCCCTCCTCGGCCGCGATGCTGACCGACGGATTCCTCCAGGTGACCATGGTCTGAAGTGCGGTGTAGGTGTCGGTGCCTGTGCGTGCCACGGCCGTGTGGAAGGCGGAGGACGTGCCGGAGGCGGAACTGGCGCGCTTGACTGCGCGGAGCATTTCCTCGGTTTCCTCTGCACTGATCAGGGAGGATGCGAGGTCATCTCCCACGCGGTTCAGCCACGAGTTGAAAGCAGCGGAACTAGCCAGTTCGTTGTCGGACTCATCCATCGTCGGACTCCTCCTCCCGGGACTCGGCCCACAGCTGTTTCAAACGATTCCGTGCGTGTCTCAGATTGGAACGCACCGTGTCAGCCGGTATTCCAAGGCGCAGTGCGATCTCTGCCGGTTTGGCTCCGTCCCACGTCCACGCCATGATCTGCTGTTGCACTCGCGGCAGCGCGCCCAGCAAGCCGAGCACCTCCTGCCGCTCCTGCTTTCGTGTGACTTCTTCCTCCGGGGTTCGCAAGTCGATGGCAGGGCAGGGAACCGCGGCCATCACGTTGACGACGTCGTGCCGGACCTCTTGTTCCCTCCCACGTAACGCCCTTCGGCGGGCGGCGATGCGGACCCACGCGGCCGGGTTCCTGACATTCGACCACTGCTCGTGGAGCTCGATCATGGCCTCCTGTGCTGCGTCCTTGGCGGCCTGACGTCCGAAACCTTGCACCACCAGGTGGCGGACCAGCAGGCTGATTTCCTGTCGGAAGAACGCATCGAACTCGTCCTCATGGGCGCTGGGCAAGACGCGGTGCCTTCCTCCGGGGACTCGGCTGAGCAATGCATCCGATCACGCATGCTCTCCTATCCCCGGTTCCGGTCGAGCATCCACGCCAGCCCCACCGCGACCACGGCGGTCAGGACCGTGACGGCGAGGGAGTCTGTCGTCGTGTACACCGTGGCGAGAGCGGCAGCGGACCCGTGCAGGATCGCGATCTGGACTGCCAACCGCGAGTTACGGCTCGCGGGCCCCTCTCCCGCTCGGTCTGCTGCAGGCACGTTCGTGTCGTCCATGCCCACTAGTAACTAGTGATCTTGAAAGTGTGCAATGACAGACGGCAACCTCTTCGCACTCGAAGTGGACGGCGAAGGTCACGTGTCGAAAAGGTCGCCTCACCGACGGGCAGGACCGGTGAACAGGACCACGTCGTCCGCGTGGGGGAGCGCCGTGATGAGGACTGACCCGACGGGCGCCTCCGCCGTCATCGGACCACATCGGCCGACGTCTGCGGCGAGGCCGCCAAGGCGGGCGCCTTCCAAGCTTCGATGCGGATGCCCATAAGCAGCGCACCACCGTCGAGTGGTGCATCAACCGCCGCAAGCAGTGGCGCGGCCTGGCCACACGAACCGATCAACTCGACATCACCCCCACGCCGCACTCCACCTCGCCGCCCATCCTCATCCGGGCACCACACTGACCAAAGAGACAGAACCTAGGTGTATTGATCACGAGCGTTGTTAACGCCGACCGGGCTTGATCATGGTGAAGACCTCCGGTGTGGTGGAGCTGTCTAGGACTGCACCGCACGGAGGTCTTCGTGTCCCACCGTAATGCCCGGCTGACCGTTCACGGCAGGCGGCTGCTCGTCGAACGGGTCCGCGCCGGCCGCCCGGTCGCCCATGTCGCTGCGGAAATGGGCATTTCGCGCGTCACGGCCCACAAATGGATCCGCCGCTGGCGGGCGGAAGGCGAACCGGGGCTGCACGACCGCCCCAGCCGTCCGAAGACCACACCCCACCGCACGGCGCCAGCGGTGGAGGCCCGGGTCTGCCGCCTGCGCCAGGACCGCAAACTCGGCCCCGCCCGCCTCGGCCCGATCCTCGGCCTGCCCGCCTCGACTGTGCACCGCGTCCTGGCTCGGCACGGCCTGAACGGCTGGCGCTCATGGACCGCCCCACCGGAAGGGACAACGGACGCTACGAACGCGCCACCCCCGGCGAGCTGGTCCACAGGGACGTCAAGAAACTCGGCCGGATCCCGGACGGCGGCGGCCACAGGATGCTCGGCCGCCAGGCCGGCCGGGCCACCCGCGGAGGCATGGGATTCGACTACATCCACTCCGCCGTCGACGACCACACCCGCCTCGCCTACAGCGAGATCCACCACGACGAGAAGGTCGCCACCTGCGCAGGCTTCCTCATCCGCGCGGCCGCGTTCTTCCACGCGCACGGCATCACCCGCATCGAGCGCGTGCTCACCGACAACGCCTGGGCCTACCGCAAAGGCCTGGCCTGGAAACAAGCCCTCGCCGAGATCGGCGCCACCGGCAAACTCACCCGCATCTACCGGCCCCAGACCAACGGCAAGGTCGAACGCTTCAACCGCACCCTGCTCGACGAATGGGCCTACCTGCGGCCCTACACCAGCAACACCGAACGCACCGCCGCCCTGACAGACTTCCTGCACACCTACAACCACCACCGCTGCCACACCGCACTCGGCGGCCAGCCACCGATCACCCGCGTCAACAACCCTGCGGGTCAATACACCTAGGGCGTGTCCTGTCGATCTGGCTGGGTGAGTAAAACCAGGTGCGGCCGGTCGCCGCGGTGGTGTGAGATGCGGGACATGACGATCGTTCTGAACGAGCCCGGCGTCGATGGGCTGCCCGGGGTCGTGGATGCCCTCCGCGTATGGCAGGACGACCGCACGCCGCTGCAACTCCATCCGGGAGACCTCGGCTGGGCCTGGGCGCTGGGCGCGGAGAGGCTGGCCGTACTTGGAGCGTGGACGGACGGATCATTGCCGTCGGATACCTGGACGACCCTGATGTGCTGCGCCTGACGACCGCGCCGGATCTGCGACAGGACGGTGATCTGGCGCGCCAGCTGCTGGCGGACCTCGATGATCCGGAGCGCGGGGTCCTGCCGCCGGGGAAGGTCGGCCTCGAAATCCCCAACGGCGCCCTGCTCCGCGAGGTCCTCTTGGAGGCGGGCTGGATTCTGGACGAGCCGTGGACGCCGCTGCGCCACGACCTCGCCGAGCCGGTGAAGGACTCCGGCCTGCGGATCGAGGTAGCGGGTCCGGAGACGGCGGGGGTGCGGACCGCAGTGCATCGCTCGGCGTTCGGCAGCCCGGCGTTCACCGAGGAGACTTGGCACGTCCTCGCGGCCGGGCCCGTCTATGCCGACGCCCGCTGCCTGATCGGCTATGACGACCAGGACAACGCGGTGGCCGCGGCGACGGTCTGGTCGGCCGGGCCCGGCAAGCCCGGTCTGCTGGAGCCGGTGGGCGTGCACGCCGACCATCGCGGTCGCGGCTACGGGACGGCAATCAGCGTCGCCGCTGCGGCGGCGCTGCGTGAACTGGGTGCATCAAGCGCACTCGTCAGCACCCCGACCTCGAACGCTGCCGCCGTCGCCGCCTACAGGGCAGCTGGATACGAGCGGTTGTCCGAACGGCTGGACGTCAGCCGAGCCGCCTGAAAATGATCAGGCGGCGGTATCGGACAGGCCGCGTCGCTGGCCCTGGCTGGGCCCGAACGCCCTTTGAGGACATAGGGTAGGTCGGGGTTCGATGATGGTCGGATGATTCGTCGTGGTGAATTGACCGATGCGGCCTGGGCGCGGATCATGCCGCTGTTGCCGCGCTCCAACGGGCGTCGTGGCCGGTGGCGGGATCATCGCCAGGTCATCGACGGGCTCTTGTGGAAGGTACGCACGGGTGCGCCGTGGCGGGATCTGCCGGAGCGGTATGGGCCGTGGAAGACCTGCCATGAGCGGCTGCGCCGGTGGACGGCGGATGGGACCTGGGCTCGGATCCTCACGCAGGTCCAGGCGCACGATGACGCGGTCGGGACGATCGAGTGGGCGGTGTCGGTCGACTCCACCATCGCCCGGGCCCATCAGCATGCGGCAGGGGCCCGGAAAAAAAGGGGCTGCGGCACGTGGCCGGTTGCGCCGGTCGGCGGCGAGGCACTGGGACGATCCCGCGGCGGGTTGAGCACCAAAGTGCACCTGGCTGTGGGCGGGCGCGGCCGTCCACTGTCGATCCTGCTGACGCCCGGACAGGCCGGTGACAACCCGCAGTTGGTGCCGCTGCTGGAGGCGATCCGGGTGCCCCGGCTGGGGCCGGGGCGTCCCCGGTCGCGGCCGGATCGGGTCAGCGCTGACAAGGCATACTCGCATCCGTCTACCCGCGCCGAGCTACGCCGGCGCCGGATCGCCAACACCATCCCCGAGCGTGCTGATCAGAAATCCCGGCGCCGCGGCCGACCACCTTGCTTCGACCGCGACCTCTACCACGACCGGAACGTAGTCGAGCGCTGCTCCAACCGGCTCAAGCAATGGCGCGGCCTGGCCACCCGATACGCCAAGCGCGCCGCGATCCACCGAGCCGAAGTCGTCATCGCCGCCATCATGATCTGGCTCCGCTGATCGACAGGACACGCCCTAGTCGCTTGCCCGCCGGTCGCCGTCCTGTTTGACTCGCCGTATGACTCATCACGGGGGACGGCGCACGCAGGCCGAACGGGACGCGATCACCGTCGAGATCGGCTACGCGCTGTGCAGTGCGGCCTTCGCCGCTGCGGTCGTCTTCGGGGCCGTGGCCGGCCCCGCGCTCCTCTTCGACCTGCCGGACACGCCGGAGAGCCTGCTGCTGCGGGCCGGGATGGTGCTCGCGCCCGTCCTCTTCGCCGTCCGGGTGGTCAGTGTGCTGGTCCGGTTCCGGTCGGCGGCTCAGCCCAGCCAGCCCGGCCGTACCAGCCCCGACTCGTAGGCGAGGACGACCAGTTGGGCCCGGTCGCGGGCGCCGAGCTTCACCATCGTGCGGCTGACGTGGGTCTTGGCGGTGAGCGGGCTGACGACCAGCCGGCGGGCGATCTCCTCGTTGGACAGGCCGATGCCGACCAGGGCCATCACCTCCCGCTCCCGCTCGGTGAGCCGGGCCAGCGCGTCGGCCGCCGCCGGTTCCTTGGAGCGGGCCGCGAACTCGGCGATCAGCCGGCGCGTCACCCCGGGCGAGAGCAGCGCGTCCCCCGCCACCACCGCCCGTACCGCGCGCAGGAGTTCGTCCGGCTCGGTGTCCTTGACCAGGAAGCCGGAGGCGCCCGAGCGGATCGCCTCGAAGACGTACTCGTCGAGCTCGAAGGTGGTGAGCATGACCACCTTGACGTCCTTCAGGGCCGGGTCCTCGGTGATCCGCCGGGTCGCGGCCAGGCCGTCGAGCGCGGGCATGCGGATGTCCATCAGGACGACGTCCGGCCGCAGTTCGCGGACCCGGCGCACGGCCTCCTCCCCGTCGGCGGCCTCGGCGGCCACCTCGATGTCCGGCTGCGCGTCGAGCAGCGCCCGGAACCCCGCCCGGACCAGTGACTGGTCGTCGGCGAGCAGTACACGGATCACCGGTTCTCCTCCAGCGGTCGTCTGGTTCGGCTCACGTGTCGGCCGAAGGCGTCAGCGGCAGTACGGCGAGCACCCGGAAGCCGCCGTCCGGGCGGGGCCCGGCCTCGATCGTGCCACCCAGCGCGGCGGCCCGCTCCCGCATCCCGGCCAGCCCGTTGCCGCTGCCGCCCGCGTCCGTGCCGGTCGCGGGCCCGTCGTCGTCGACGCGCAGCCGCAGCGCGCCCGCTTCGTGGGCGAGGTGCACGCGCGCGTGCCGCGACCCGGAGTGCCGTACGACGTTGGTCAGGGCCTCCTGGACGATCCGGAAGGCGGCGAGGTCCGTGCCGGGCGCGAGCCGGGGCGGTTCCCCCTCGACCTCCACCGTGAGGCCGGCGCTCGCCGCCTGCTCCACCAGCTCGGGCAGCCGGTCGAGCCCGGGCGCGGGGGCCCGGGGGGCGGCACCGGGGGCGCGCAGCGTGTCGAGCACCTGGCGGACCTCGCCGAGCGCCTCCTTGCTCTTGTCCTTGATGGTGGTGAGCGCCGTACGGGCCTGCTCGGGGTCGCTGTCCAGGAGCGCCAGGCCGACACCCGCCTGCACGTTGATCACGGAGATGCTGTGCGCGAGGACGTCGTGCAGCTCCCGCGCGATCCGCAGCCGCTCCTCGTCGGCCCGCCGCCGCGCCGCCTCGGCCCGCTCGGCCCGCTCACGGGCCCACTGCTCGCGCCGGACCCGGAACAGCTCCGACACCGCCGCGACCGCCACCACCCAGGTCGCGACGACGAGCTGCTCGCCCCAGGGGGCGGCGGAGTCCCCCGAGGGCGGCAGCCACGCGTACAACCAGTGCCCCATCAGCACGTGCCCGGCCCACAGCGCCGCCATCGCGCCCCACGCCGCCCACCGGTGCCCGGCGACGATCGCGCTGAAGCACGCCAGCGCGACGGTGAACAGCACCGGCCCGTACGGATACCCGGCCCCGAGGTAGACCAGGACGGCACCCGCGGTACCGAACACCACGGCCACCGGGTACCGCTTCCGCCACAGCAGCAGCACGCCGGCCAGGAGCAGGAGCACGCGCGCGAAGGGGTCCAGGTCCGCCCGCTCGCCCTGCTGGCCGTGCGCGGCGAAGGTGGAGCCGGCCAGGACGAACACCGTGACGACGACGGTGGACCGCCAGGGCCACCGGGGCGCACGCTCCCCCTCCCCCCGCCGGTCCCCCCACGGCGGCCCGTGCCGCCACCCCTGCGGCGACCCGCCCCGCACCCACTGCTCGTCCATACCGGCCACGCTAGACGCCCCGCGGCGACGAGGGCGTCCCTCGAGCGTGGTGATCACGCGTACTCCACGGGGAGTACGGCAGCCGGCGACACGTCGGCGCTAGGCGGCCGGCCCCCGCTGCGGATACACCAGCCCCACCCCCTGCGCGAGTTGCCCCGCCGCGTGTCGGAAGAACGTCTCGCGGTCCTCCACCACCCGGTTGAACTGTCCGAACAGTTCGAAGCCGACCAGTCCGTACAGCTGGGCCCAGGCCGCGACGAGGGCCGTCACCGTTTCGGGCGGGAGGTCCGGCGCGAGGTCGGCGGCCATCCGCTCGGCCTCGGGACGCAGTTCGGCGGGCAGGGAGGGCCGGGCCAGACCGAGGCCGCGGTAGGCGTCGCGCAGGATGCCGATGAGGAGGTTGCCGACCCGGGCGGCGGCCGGGACGGTGGTCTCGGGCGCGGTGTAGCCGGGGACGGGCGAGCCGTAGATGAGGGCGTACTCGTGCGGACGGGCGAGCGCCCAGGCGCGCACGGCCTCGCAGACGGTGATCCAGCGCTGCCGGGGGCCGGATTCGGCTGCCGCGCGGTGGGCCGCCTCGGCGCTCTCGCCGAGGGAGTCGTAGGCGTCGATGATGAGCGCGGTCAGCAGGTCGTCCCGGCTGGGGAAGTAGCGGTACAGCGCGGAGGAGACCATGCCCAACTCGCGGGCCACGGCGCGCAGGGAGAGCTTGGCGGCGCCCTCGGCGGCGAGCTGTCTGCGGGCCTCGTCCTTGATGGCCGCGGTGACTTCGATCCTGGCCCGGGCACGGGCGCCGTATGCGGTGCTCATGCGGGGCAGTGTGTCATGAATGCAGAGCGGTGCACACAAACGAGAGCGCCAGACACAAGTGAGAGCAGGGGACAAAAGCGAGAGCAGTGCTCTTGCTTTGGAGCGGCAGTCTCGGGCACACTGACATCAGCCGATCGAGAGCAGTGCTCACAAAAGAGAGCACCGCTCCATCCACTCTCAGGGGGACCCCATGTCCACACACGTCCAGAAGCCCGGCTGGCTCACGGTCCACGTCTTCAACCGGTTCGTGGCCTGGCTGACCCGCCGCGGCGTCAGCGTCTGGGGCTCCCGCGTCCTTGCCGTCCGCGGCCGCAAGAGCGGCCAGTGGCGCACCACTCCGGTCAACCTGCTCACCCTCGACGGCCGGCAGTACCTGGTCGCACCCCGCGGCCACGTCCAGTGGACGCACAACATGCGCGCCGCGGGCGGCGGCGAACTGCACCTCGGCAAGCGCGTGGACCCGTTCACCGCGACGGAGGTGGCCGACGACGACAAGGCCCCGATCCTGCGCGCCTACCTCAAGCGCTGGAAGGCGGAGGTCGGGGTCTTCTTCAACGGCGTCGGCCCCGACTCCCCGGACGCCGAGCTGCGCCGCGTCGCCCCCGACCACCCGGTCTTCGAGATCACTCCGACGGGCTGACCTCGTCCACGGTCACCGGACGGCGGTCCAGGGCCGTCAGGGCCTTCTGAGCCATCGGATGCGTGCGGACGATCTCGCCCAGCGACGTCGAGCCCTGGGTGATCTCCTTGAACGCCTTCCAGGCCGGCCGGAAGCCCGTCAGCGCCGCGTGGAACAGGCCGGGGCGGCGCTCGAACACGGTCAGCAGCCGCTTGCCGACGCTCATCTCCACGCCCAGCCCGGCCTTGACCGCGAACGCGTAGTTGAGGGCCTGCCGGCGCGTGTCCACGGCGTCGTGCGCCTCGGCGATGCGCACCGCCCACTCCCCCGCGAGCCGCCCCGAGCGCAGCGCGAAGGAGATGCCCTCGCGGGTCCACGGCTCCAGCACTCCCGCCGCGTCACCGCACACCAGCACCCGCCCGCGCGACAGCGGCGAGTCGTCGGCCCGGCAGCGGGTCAGGTGCCCGGAGGAGATGCTCGGTTCGAAGCCCGCCAGGCCCAGCCGCCCGATGAACTCCTCCAAGTACCGCTTCGTCGCGGCGCCTTCACCGCGCGCCGAGATCACCCCGACCGTCAGGGTGTCGCCCTTGGGGAAGACCCAGCCGTAACTGCCGGGCATCGGGCCCCAGTCGATGAGCACCCGCCCCTTCCAGTCCTCGGCGACCGTGTCCGGCACCGGGATCTCCGCCTCCAGGCCGAGATCCACCTGCTCGACCTTGACCCCGACATGGGCACCTATGCGGCTGGCGCTGCCGTCCGCCCCGACCACGGCCCGCGCCAGCACGACCTCGCCGCCCTGGAGGACCACCGCCACCGTGCGCCGGTCCGGCACCGCCGAGCCGTGCTGCTCGACCCGCTGGACCGTGACCCCCGTGCGCAGCTCGGCGCCCGCCTTCTGCGCGTGCTCGACGAGCTGCTGGTCGAACTCGGGCCGGTTGATCAGCCCGAACAGCATCTGCCGGGACCGGCGCGTGCGCGTGAAGCGGCCGTTGTTGGAGAACGTCACCGCGTGCACCCGGTCCCTGAGGGGCAGCTCGAAGCCGGGCGGCAGCGAGTCGCGGGAGGGGCCGATGATGCCGCCGCCGCACGTCTTGTACCGCGGCAGCTCCGCCTTCTCCAGCAACAGCACGCGTCTCCCGGCGACCGCCGCCGCGTACGCGGCCGAAGCGCCCGCCGGTCCCGCGCCCACCACGACGACGTCCCACACCTGCCGCACGTCGTCCGCCGAAGAGTTCTCGCTGCTCACGATGGTCTACTGCTCCGATCAAGCCGCCTGCCGCTGCTACCTCCCGCATCCTACGGCCGACCCGGTCACCGGCCGCTGTGGGAGGATCTACGGCACTCACCGCTACAACGTCGCACCCACAAGGAGCGTGCCCATGTCGCCCAATCCGGTCGCCGAGACCGTCGCCTCGCTGATGCCCAGGGCGAAGCAGGAGCTCACCGAACTGGTGGCCTTCCGGTCGGTGGCCGACTTCGAGCAGTTCCCGAGGAGCGAGAGTGAGGGCGCCGCCCGCTGGGTCGCGGACGCGCTGACCGCCGAGGGCTTCCAGGACGTGGCGCTGCTCGACACTCCCGACGGCACGCAGTCGGTCTACGGCTACCTGCCCGGCCCCGCGGGCGCGAAGACCGTCCTGCTCTACGCCCACTACGACGTGCAGCCGCCGCTGGACGAGGCCGGCTGGACGACCCCGCCGTTCGAGCTGACCGAGCGGGACGGGCGCTGGTACGGGCGCGGGACCGCCGACTGCAAGGGCGGTCTGATCATGCACCTGCTGGCGCTGCGCGCGCTGAAGGCGAACGGCGGCGTGCCGGTCCACGTGAAGGTGATCGCCGAGGGCTCGGAGGAGATGGGCACGGGCGGCCTGGAGCGGTACGCCGAGGAGCACCCGCGCCTGCTGGAGGCCGACACGATCGTCATCGGCGACGCGGGGAACTTCCGGGTCGGTCTGCCGACGGTCACCTCGACCCTGCGGGGCATGACGATGCTGCGGGTGAGCGTCGACACGCTCGCGGGCAATCTGCACTCGGGCCAGTTCGGTGGTGCCGCGCCGGACGCCCTGGCCGCCCTGATCCGCGTCCTGGACTCGCTGCGCGCCGAGGACGGTTCGACGACCGTCGACGGGCTCACCTCCGACGCGGCCTGGGAGGGGCTGCAGTACGACGAGGAGCAGTTCCGGCGGGACGCCAAGGTGCTGGACGGCGTCGAGCTGATCGGGTCGGGGACGGTCGCCGACCGCATCTGGGCGCGCCCGGCCGTGACCGTGCTCGGCATCGACTGCCCGCCCGTCGTCGGCGCCACCCCGTCGGTGCAGGCGAGCGCCCGTGCGCTGGTCAGCCTGCGGGTGCCGCCGGGTGTGGACGCCGCCGAGGCGACCAAGTTGCTCCAGGCCCACCTGGAGGCGCACACGCCGTGGGGCGCGCGGGTCAGCATCGAGCACATGGGCCAGGGCCAGGCCTTCCGCGCCGACACCACCAGCCCGGCCTACCAGGCCATGGCGGACGCGATGGCGGTGGCGTACCCGGGGCAGGAGATGCAGTACGCCGGGCAGGGCGGCTCCATCCCGCTGTGCAACACCCTCGCCGCCCTGTACCCGCGGGCGGAGATCCTGCTCATCGGGCTGAGCGAGCCGGAGGCACAGATCCACGCGGTGAACGAGAGCGTGTCGCCCGAGGAGCTGGAGCGGCTGTCGGTGGCGGAGGCGCTGTTCCTGCGGAACTACGCGGCGGGCTGACCGCTCTGCTCTCGGCAGAAGGCCCTCGTCCTCGGACGGGGGCCTTCTCTACGGTCGTCCCATGGACGTCGTCGCACTCCTCCCCCGCCTCCATCTCCTGCGCTTTCCGGTCGGCCAGGCCTACCTCTGGCGCGACGGCGACGCGTGGACGCTGATCGACGCCGGCCCCGCGGGCTCCGGGGCGGCGATCGCCGAGGCGGTGACCGCGCTGGGTTCGGATCCCTGGGCCGTGCGGCGGATCGTGCTCACGCACTTCCACGAGGACGTGGGCGGGGCGGGCGAGTTCGCCGCGCTCAGCGGGGCCGAGGTGCTGGCGCACCGGCTGGACGCGCCGGCCGTACGCGGCGAGGTCCCGGGCCCTGCCCGGAGTTCGAGGAGTGGGAGCGGCCGCTGCACGAGCAGGCGGTCACGCTCCTGCCCGAGGGGGACTTCGCCCGGCCGACCGGGGTCACGGAGTTGTCCGGCGGTGAGGTGCTGGACGTGGGCGGCGGGGCGCACGTCGTTCATGTGCCCGGGCACACGCACGGCAGTATCGCGCTCCATCTCCCCGAACACGGTGTGCTGTTCACGGGTGACACGGTCGCGGCCTCACCCGTGGACGGCACGGTGATCCCCGGCGTGTTCAACCTCGATCGCGACCAGGTCCTCGCGGCCTGCGCGCGCCTGGCGAACCTCGACGCGGACGTGGCCTGCTTCGGCCACGGCGACCCGGTGACGGCGCGGGCGTCGCGCGCACTGCGGAACGCGGCGCACGTGCGTGCGGCCCAGACCCTGTCGTCACATTCGCCGCGGGGCAGGCGGGAATGTGACGACACCCCCTAGGGTGTGGCCGTACGTGTGCGTTCCACCAGGCGGTCGGCGAGGTAGCGCTGGAACTGCCACAGGGGACGCTCCAGGTGCGAGAAGCGTCCGCCCGACGGCCCCGGATCGGTGGCCAGTCCCCGCTGCACTCCTCGGATGGCCACCAGATCCTCGCTCTGGATGGTCTCCAGCTGCTGACGCGCGGCGGCCACGTAGGCGTCGAATCCCGGCTTGTCCCGGACCTCGGCCGGCACGAGCACCGTGAAGTGGGCGTCGTGGGTGCCCGGGCCCGTGGGGATCTGCCGCAGGAAGGTCACGCTGTCCGGCAGGAGGGCCATCGCCAGGTGGGGGAAGACACCCGCGATCGTCATCCCTGACAGTTCGCGCTCTCCGAGCCCGGGGATCAGGGTGCCCACCGCCCCCGGCGCGCCGTCCCCGGCCGCTTCCGCCGTCGTCGCCGCCTCCGCCAGGGCGTCCGCGGCGAAGGGCGTGTACATGGTGAACCAGCGTCCGTCGCACTCGTCGACGACGGTGTCCCTGCCCGGCAGCAACGGCTCCAGGGTGGCCGCGTGGCTCCCCATGTGGTGGTAGTTCTCCGAGCCGTTCTCCAGTCCCACCTTCCAGTTCGCGGGGATGTCCTCCCAGCCGGCCGTGTAGGCCACGACCAGATCCGCCAGCCGGTAGGGGGCCACCTTGGCCGTCAGCCCGTCGAGCTGCGGGGCCAGCGCCGGCGCCTCGGGATCGGCGCAGATCATGATCAGGCCGTTCCACACTTCCAGGCGGTACCTGGGGAGCCGGCACGCCGCACGGTCGAAGTCCACCTTGCCCATCAAGGGCGCGCCGGCCAGCTGTCCGGCGTACTCGCCGTTCAGCCGGTACGTCCACGTGTGGTACGGGCACGTCAGCCGCTTCAGGGACCCTTGCTCGGGCGTGGTCTCCGGAGGGAGCACGTCCATGAAGCGGTGGCGGCACACCCGGGACAGCGCGTGCAGCTCGCCGTCCTCGTCACGTGTGATGACCAGTGGTTCGCCCAGTACGTCGGTGCGCAGGTAGTCGCCGGGCCGGGCGACCTGGTCCACGTGGCCGGCGCACAGCCAGTCGGCGCGGAAAACGTGCTCCCGCTCCAGGCGGTAGAAGTCCTCGCTGGTGTAGGCCCGGGCCGGGAGCGTTTCGCCGCGCTCCAGCGGAAGCGCCGCGATGCGTGTCAGCTCGTCGAGGAGGGAGTCGAGTTCTCGGTGCGGCATGGTGCCACCACCTTTCTGCAGGCTCCCTTCATGGTTCGCCCCGAGCCCTCGACAGCGGATCGCCGCGACGGTTGATATCCGAGTAGTCCTTTCGTATGAGACACCGACGTCTCATGATTCATAAGATCCGTTCAGATGAGACGTTCATGTCTCATTCAGCCAGGCCCTAGCCGAGTGCCGGGTCCAGGACGATGTCCTCCTCGCGGGCCGCGACCGTCGGCTCCTCGGGGAAGTGGCAGGCGGTCAGATGGCCCGAGGGGCTGCCCTCGACGCGCACGAGCGGGGGTTCCTCGGCGGCGCACTTGTCCTGGGCCTTCCAGCAGCGGGTGCGGAACCGGCAGCCGGAGGGCGGGTCGATGGGCGAGGGCACGTCCCCGGCCAGCCGGATGCGCTCGCGCCGCTCGACGGCGTCCGGGTCGGCCTCGGGCACGGCGGACAGCAGGGCGTGCGTATAGGGGTGCCGCGGCCGGGTGTAGAGGGACTCCCGGTCGGCGACCTCGACGATCTTGCCCAGGTACATCACGGCGACGCGTTCGGAGAAGTGCCGTACGACGGCGAGGTCGTGCGCGATGAAGAGGAAGGCGATGCCGAACTCCCGCTGGAGGTCCTGGAGCAGGTTGACGACCTGCGCCTGGATGGAGACGTCCAGCGCGGAGACGGGTTCGTCGGCGACGATCAGCTTCGGCCGCAGGGCGAGGGCGCGGGCGATGCCGATGCGCTGGCGCTGGCCGCCGGAGAACTCGTTCGGGTAGCGGTTGTAGTGCTCGGGGTTGAGGCCGACCGTCTCCAGCAGTTCCTGGGCGCGCTTCTTGTGGCCCTGGGGCGGGTTGATGCCGTTGAGCCGCATCGGCGTCTCGATGATGGTGCCGACGGTGTGCCGGGGGTTCAGCGAGGAGTACGGGTCCTGGAAGATCATCTGGAGGCTCCGGCGGGCCTCCTGCATCCGTCCCGGGGGCTGGTGCGTGATGTCCTGGCCGTCGAACACCACGGATCCGCCGGTGGGTTCGAGCAGCCGGGTGATCAGGCGGCCCGTGGTGGACTTGCCGCAGCCCGACTCGCCGACCAGGCCCAGTGACTCGCCGGCCCCGACCGAGAAGTCGATGCCGTCGACGGCGCGGACGGCCCCGATCTGCCGCTGGAAGATGATGCCCTGCCGGATGGGGAAGTGCTTCTGCAGACCGCGTACCTCGAGGAGGTTCTCGCCGCTCGGGCGGTCGGTGCTGTGCCCGGTGCGGGGCTCGGTGGTGCTCACGGCATGCTCCCTTTCGTCCGCCGCCGTCACTGCGCGGCCCGGTCGGTTCCGGCGCGGCGCTCGTCCGGGCCCGTTCCGCCGCGGATCTCCTGCTTGGCCTCGTCGGCGAGGTGGCAGGCGGCGAGGTGCCGTTCGCTGCCGGAGACGAGGCGCAGCTCGGGCCGTTCCGCCGTGCACCGCCCTTCCGGGACCCAGCCCTTGTAGGCGCAGCGCGGGTGGAAGGCGCAGCCCTCGGGCAGGTTGATCAGGCTGGGCGGCGTGCCCGGGATCGGGTTGAGCCGCTCCCCGACGTCGCCGGTGAGGTGCGGCATGGACTGCAACAGGCCCCAGGTGTAGGGGTGCTGGGGGTCCTTGAGGACGTCCCGGGTGGTGCCGTACTCGATGCGGCGGCCGCCGTACATCACCAGGATGTCGTCGGCGACGTCGGCCACCACGCCGAGGTCGTGGGTGATGATGACGACGGCGGAGCCGAACTCCTCCTGGAGATCGCCGATGAGGTCGAGGATCTGCGCCTGGACGGTGACGTCCAGGGCGGTGGTGGGCTCGTCGGCGATGAGCAGGGCGGGGTCGCACACCAGGGACATGGCGATCATGGCGCGCTGGCGCATGCCGCCGGAGAACTGGTGCGGGTAGTCCCGGACGCGGCGTTCGGGCTGCGGGATGCCGACCCGCTTGAGCATCTCCACCGCGCGGTCCTTGGCCTCCTTCTTGGAAACCTGGTGGTGCACGCGGTAGGCCTCGGCGATCTGGGAGCCGACGGTGAAGAAGGGGTGCAGCGCGGAGAGCGGGTCCTGGAAGATCATGGAGACCGTGCGGCCGCGCAGCTCGCGCATCTCGGCCTCGGGCAGGGCGACGAGTTCCCTGCCCTCCAGCCAGATCTCGCCGCCGACCTGGGCGCGGGTGCCCTTGTGCAGTCCGAGCAGGGCCAGTGAGGTCACCGACTTGCCGGAGCCGGACTCGCCGACGATGCCGAGGGTACGGCCCTTCTCCAGGGTGAAGGAGACGCCGTCGACGGACTTGACGAGGCCGTCCTCGGTGGGGAAGTGCACCCTGAGGTCGCGTACGTCGAGGAAGGGGGCGGGCGCGGGCGCGAGGTCCGCGGGCTGCGGTGAGGTCTGAACGGACACGGGTGTTCCTAAGGACGAAAGAAGGGCTCAGGCGAGGCGCACGCGCGGGTCGACGAGGCCGTACACCAGGTCGACGACGACGTTGGCGATGACGACGAACGTCGCGGCGAAGAGCGTGGTGCCGAGGATGACCGGCAGGTCGGAGTTCTGGACGGAGTCGACGGCGAGCTTGCCGATGCCGTTGATGCCGAACACCGACTCGGTGATGACCGCGGAGCCGCCGATCAGGGAGCCGACGTCCATGCCGAAGATGGTGATGATCGGGGTGATGGCGGCCCGCAGCCCGTGCTTGAGGACGACCTTGGAGGCGGACAGGCCCTTGGCGCGGGCGGTGCGCATGTAGTCCTCGGCGAAGACCTCCAGCATGGAGGAGCGGGTGAGCCGGGTGTACATCGCGAGGTAGACGATGACGAGGGTGGTCCACGGCAGGATCAGCCCCTGGAACCAGCCGACCGGGTCCTCGGTGATCGAGGTGTAGCCGGAGGTCGGCAGGATCTGGAGCTTGTCCACGAACACGTACAGCAGGAGCAGACCGATGAAGTAGATCTGCACCGACACGCCGAACAGGGCGAGTCCGACCGCCGCCTTGTCGGCGGCCCTGCCCCTGCGCACCGCCGCCACGGTGCCGAGGCCGACACCCAGGATCAGGAAGGCCACGGCGGCGCCGAGCCCGAGGGAGAGGTCCGCCGGGAAGTCCTGGAGCAGGGTGGTCAGCACGGGGGTGTCGGTCTGGAAGGAGACGCCGAGGCAGGGCGCCCCGCAGTGGATGCGCACGCTCTGGTCGCCGAAGTCACGGCCGACGAAGAGCCCCTTGAAGAACTCCCAGTACTGCGTCAGGTAGCTCTGGTCCAGGCCCAGGGAGTGCTTGATCTCCGCGAGGCGGGAGGGCGAGCAGGTCTTGCCGCAGGCCAGGAGCGCGGGGTCGGACGGCAGGGCGAAGAAGATGAAGAAGGTGATCGTGGTGATCACCAGCATGATCAGGGCCGCCGCCAGAAGGCGTCTGATGAGGTAACGAAACATGGGGTGCCGGGACCTGACGTGAGTGGGGTGCCCGCCGGCGGCCGGGGCCGCCGGCGGGGGTGGAGAGGCGACGCGTCCGTCAGTGCTTGATGTAGACGTGAACGAGGCTCGGCTCGGCCACGATCGAGTCGGGGATGACCCCGCCGACCTTGGAGCCGGACATCTCGGTGAAGTTCATGTACATCAGCGGGACCACGGCGGCGTCCTTCAGGACCTGCCGGTCGATCTGTCCGTAGGTGGCGTTGCGCTGCTGGACGTCCGAGAGCTTGGCGGCCTTGTCGATCAGCGCGTTGACCTTCGGGTCGTTCAGGTACGACAGGTCCTGGTTGGCCTGCGGGTTCTTCTTGATCAGCCGGCCGTCGAAGAGGGTGGGCAGCACCGTGGAGGCGTTCGGCCAGTCGGCGATCCAGTCGCCCCAGGTCAGGTCGTACTGGTTCTTCGTGTTGTTGACGGTGCTGAAGTAGTTCGACGCGTCGATCGGGGAGATGTTGACGTGGATGCCGATGCGCTCCAGCGCGGTCTTCACCGCGTCGGCGAAGTGCTCATGGGTGGGAGTGTTCTCCACCGCGATCGACATCGTCAGCTTCGGATTACCCGCCTGTTTCATCAGGGCCTTGGCCTGGGCGAGGTTGCCGGCCGGGTTGGCGCTGTACAGGTTGAACTTCTGGTATCCGCCGATGCCGGGGCTCAGCATGGTGGTGGCGTAGTCGCCGTACGCCGAGCCGCCGAAGGCGCCGCGGACCGTGGTCTTGTCGATGGCGTACTCGATCGCCTGGCGCACCCGGAGGTCCTTGACGCGGGTGGTGTTGATCGCCAGGTAGTTGATGCCGGGTGCGGGAATCTTGTAGTAACGGCCCTTGAGAGAGGGGTCGTTGGCCATCTGGGCCAGGTCGGATCCGGCGATCGGCCACTGCTGGATCGAGGTCTGGGCGGTGCCGGCGTCGGCCTTGAGCTGCTGGTCGATGGCCGACTCGTCCTGGCCGAACTTGACGTCCATCCCGTCGACGTTCTGCTGCCGGATCGGGTCGGTCGACTGCGACCAGTGCGGGTTCCGGGTGAGGACGAGTTCCTTGTTCTTCGTGTACGACTTGATCATGTACGGGCCGTCCGACCAGACCTTGGTGTCATAGGTCGAGCCGGTGTCATGGGCCTTGGGCACGGCGGACCAGCCGGGCATCGCGGTGGTCTCGTTGAAGTCGGCCACCGGCTGGTTCAGGTGGAAGACGATGGTGTACTTGTCCGGCGTCTGGATGGAGCCGAGTTCCTTGCCCTGGTAGGGGCCCTTGTAGTCGGAGCCGCCGACGAGCCACTGCGCCGCGTAGGGCGGGCCGCCGTTGATGTCGGAGGAGAAGCCTCGCTCCACGCCGTACTTGACGTCCTGTGCGGTGACCTCGGTGCCGTCCTGGTACTTGACGCCGTGCCGCAGGTGGAAGGTCCACACCGTGGCATCCTTGCTCGGCGTGCCGGTGTCGGTGGCCAGATCGCCGACCAGCTTCGGCTTCGGGCCGGTCTCCTCCCAGCCCGTGAGGGTCCGGATGATCTCCTGGTCCATGCTCTGGCCCTCGGTCGTGTAGACGCGCTGGGGGTCCAGGTGGTCGAAGTCGGCCTTGTCCAGGATGGTCAGGGTGCCGCCCTTGCCGGGGGCGCCGCTGCCGCTGCTGCCGGAGGACCCTCCGCATGCGGTGGCCCCCAGGGCGATCATCACGGCGGAGGCCGTGAGAGCGACCGTGCGCGATCTGCGCGTGTTGCGCGTCATTGAGGAAACTCCGTTCTGGCTACGGGCTCGGCGGCCGTTCGTGGGGCCGCCGGGTCGATACTCGGGGGGGGTGGCTTGTCAGCCGCGCCGGGCGCGGGGGTCCAGGGCGTCCCGGACGCCGTCCCCGAGGAGGTTGAGCGCCAGGACCAGGACGAGGAGCAGGACGCCCGGCACGAAGAGGTACGTCGGGTCCTGGAGGAAGAACTGGGAGGCGTCCGACAGCAGCGCTCCCCAGTCGGGGTTGGGCGGGATCACGCCGACACCCAGGTACGACAGGGCCGCCTCGGTGGTGATGTTCTGCGGGACGGCGAGCGCGAAGGAGATCAGGATCGGCGCCCAGAGGTTGGGCAGCAGCTGCCGGAAGAGGATGTGCCGCCGGCCGGCGCTCATCAGCCGCGCGGCGTCGACGAACTCCCGCTCGCGCAGCGACAGGACCTGTCCGCGCACCAGCCGGGCGGTGTACGCCCAGGCGAAGACGGCGATGTTGAGGACGAGGACGAGCAGCCGGAGGTTCTCGTCGGTGCCGCCGTGGCTGTTGGTCTGCAGCGCGTTCTGGATCACGGGGGTCAGCGCGATGATGAACAGCAGCTGCGGGAACGCCAGCATCACGTCCATGATCCGGGACAGCAGGGAGTCGACCCAACCGCCGAAGTACCCGGCCGCGAGGCCCGCCACGACTCCGACGGCGGTGGACAGCACGGCCGAGGCGAATCCCACGTAGAGGGAGGTGCGCAGGCCGTAGACGATCCGGGCGAACAGGTCGTAGCCCGTGCCCGGTTCGACGCCGAGCAGGTGCTGGGCGCTGATGCCGCCCAGCGATCCGTAGGGGAAGTTGCCCGTGTCCGGGTTGATCGCCTTGTTGTCGGGGGTGATCGGTCCCCAGCCGGTCACCGCGGTGAGGACCGGCGCGAGCAGGGCGACGGCGATGAACAGGAGGGTGACCACCAGAGCGGTCATGGTGACCTTGTCCCGCCTGATCCGCCGCCAGGCCATCCGGGCCGGCGAGCGGCCGGCGACGACCGTGCCGCCGGGTCTGGGGTCCTGCGTCGACGGCTCGGTCAGCAGCGCGGTGCCGCCGCCGGTGTCGACCGGCTGGTGTTGCGTGGTCATCGTACGGACATCCCGGATCTGCCCCTGGGGCAAGGAAAATTGGGTGGCGGTCGTAACTTCCGCCGTGAGACTCTGCGGACTTTCGCAACGCCGTGCGAGTCCGGTCAAGCCGAGCAGGGGCCAGAAAAGGGACTGTTTGCGGTCATGGAACAGTGTTGACGCAAGCGGGGAAGGTGATTACCCGCCGCATGGCGGAATGCGGGAGATTCCTTGGGAATCGATTGGCCCTGGGTCCGGCGGCATTTCCTTTTGCTTTTCCCTCGGAATCCCCCGGGCCGGGTAAAGGGCGCGGGCCGGCAGCTCGCCGTCAGCCGAGCGGAACCCCGGCTTCCAGGTAGAACGCGGCTCCGCGTTCCCGAGCCCGCAGCGCCCAGCGCAGGCGCTCGTAGCGCACGGGCGGCAGCAGTTCGGCGGCCTCCTGCTCGGTGACGAACCGCCAGTCGCGCAGTTCGGGGCCGGGCAGCAGCAGCCGTTCGGCCTCCGCGGCGGCGAGGAGACCGCCGTCGAAGAGGAGCCGCAGCCCGCCGAACCCGGGGGGCGCGGGCCGCTCCCAGTCGACGACGAGCAGGCTGGGCACTTCCTCGAGGTGAATGCCGGTCTCCTCGGCCACCTCCCGCATCCCGGCCCGCGCGGGCGCCTCTCCGGGCTCGACGACCCCGCCGGGGAACTCCCAGCCGGGCTTGTAGGTGGGGTCGACCAGGAGCACCCGGTCCCGTTCGTCGAAGAGGAGCACCCCGGCCGCGAGCGTCTCGGCGGTGGGCTCGGGCGTCTGCACGATGTCGCAGACGGGCACGGCACCGCTGTTGACGGCCTCGGCGATGCGGGCGGCGGTCTGGTACGGCGTGAGGTCGCTGGTGTCCACGGGGTGGGCGTCGGCGGTGAGCCAGGAGGCGAGGGCGGCCCGGTACGGCTCGATGTGGTCGAAGGACCACTGGCGTATTCGCATCTCACCGTCGGGGAGGTCGGGTGGCACCTCGCGGCCGGCTATGCGCTCCCGCAGTATCGTTTCGGCCGGAGCGAGCAGGATGTGGCTGACCGGAATCCTGCGCGCGGCCAGTCCGCCGAAGATCTCGTCGCGGTACTCCTGGCGCAGCAGGGTCATGGGGACCACCAGGGTCCCGCCGAGCTCGGCGAGCATCGCCGCCGCCGTGTCGATCACGAGGCGTCGCCAGATCGGCAGGTCCTGGAAGTCGCCGACCTCGGCGAGGTGTTTGGGCGGCAGCAGGTGGGCTAGCGCGCCGCCGATGACCTCCGGGTCGAAGAGCGTGCTGTTCGGGATCAGCTCGATCAGCTCCCGTGCGGTGGTGGTCTTCCCCGCACCGAACGCGCCGTTGATCCAGACGACGGTCACAGGTCCCCCTCTTCTGTTGGCCCCCTGAGGCTTGCCCGCTTCACCCTGCCACGAAAACCAGCCGCAGTTGAGGGCGCATGACGACGGCGCCGGCGCCCCCTCACGCGGGGAGCGCCGGCGCCGTGGGCCGGGGCCGGGCGGCTCGTCAGCCCTTCTCCTTCTTCTGGCTGCCGTCCTCCCGGTCCAGGGACAGGCTGTCCTTGGCGACCGTCTCGTCGAGCGTCTTGAGGGTGTCGTCCACGCTGAGGGTGCCGAGGCTCTCTCCGAGGGCGTGGGACGGGGTGACCGCCGCGACGACGAAGCCGGTGGCGAGGGAGGCGATGGCGAGCATGCTGCGCTTCTTCATGCCCGGCACAACGGCCCGAGGCGCTGTGGGGTCACGCAGCGGCGTACGACCGGGCGAGGGAATACCTCAGGCCGGGTCGCCGTCCGGTTCGGTGCCCCAGGTGCCGGGGCCGCCGCCCCGCCACTCGATCAGCCCGGACGCCGCCACGTACGCCTCGTCCGCGTCCTCGATCCCCGCCCGCCGCAGGAATTCGGCGACGTCCAGCAGCCCGTAGGCGATGCCGAGGAACTGGTCGTCCACACGGACCCGCCTGCCGCCGTCCGCGGCAGGCGGGTAGACCACGACGGGTTTCACGGACGCCATGCCATCAGGGTCCGCGAAGACGGCGCCGGGCGCTCGTCGGGGTGGGCCGTTCAGCCGGCTTTTCTGGTCTGCCGGAATTCGTGGACGTCGGCCGTGAGGGTGCCGTCGTGCTGTTCGTAGTGGGACAGCGCGAGGCCGAGGCCGAAGAAGGTGGGTGCCCATTCGCCGACGAAGATGCCCCAGCGGTCGGCACGGGCGAGTCCGGTGCCGGGTTCCATCTTCAGGGAGCCCATCCAGGCGACGACGCTGAAGCCGACGGACGCCATGGCGGCCATGTAGGCGTGCTCGCTGCGGACGCCCATTTCGTGCATCTTCTTGATGATCATCAGCGGCTCCGTTCCGAGGGGGGTGGTTCACGGACGGAGTGCCCTCGGAACGTGTCGCTATTCACACTTTTTGCCCGTAATGTCCGACCCGGTGCGCGGACACCGCCACCTCAGGCGCCCACGTAGGCGGCGAGGTGCTCCCCGGTCAGCGTGGAGCGGGCCGCGACGAGGTCGGCCGGGGTGCCCTCGAAGACGATCCGGCCGCCGTCGTGACCGGCGCCGGGGCCGAGGTCGATGATCCAGTCGGCGTGCGCCATGACCGCCTGGTGGTGCTCGATGACGACGACCGACTTGCCGGAGTCGACGAGCCGGTCCAGCAGGCCGAGCAGCTGCTCGACGTCCGCGAGGTGGAGGCCGGTGGTCGGCTCGTCGAGGAGGTAGACACCGCCCTTGTCGCCCATGTGCGTGGCCAGCTTCAGCCGCTGCCGCTCACCGCCGGACAGCGTCGTGAGCGGCTGGCCGAGGGTGAGGTAGCCGAGGCCGACGTCGGCGAGCCGCTCCAGGATCTTGTGCGCGGCCGGGGTGCGCGCCTCACCGGTGCCGAAGAACTCCTCGGCCTCCGTCACCGACATCGCCAGCACCTCGCTGATGTCGCGGCCGCCGAGGTGGTACTCCAGCACCGAGGCCTGGAACCGCTTCCCCTCGCAGTCCTCGCAGGGGGTGTCGACGCCGGCCATCATGCCCAGGTCGACGTAGACGACGCCGGCGCCGTTGCAGGTGGGGCAGGCGCCCTCGGAGTTGGCGCTGAACAGGGCCGGCTTCACGCCGTTGGCCTTGGCGAACGCCTTGCGGACCGGTTCGAGCAGCCCGGTGTAGGTGGCGGGATTGCTCCGCCGCGACCCCTTGATCGGGCTCTGGTCCACCGAGACCACGCCCGCGTCGGCGGGGATCGAGCCGTGCAGCAGGGAGCTCTTGCCGGAGCCGGCGACTCCGGTGACGACGGTGAGCACCCCGAGCGGCACGTCGACGTCGACGTCCTGGAGGTTGTTGGCGGACGCGCCCCGGATCTCCAGTGCGCCGGTGGGCTTGCGGACCGTCTCCTTGAGGACGGCCCTGTCGTCCAGGTGACGGCCGGTGACGGTGCCGCTCCCCCGCAGTCCCTCGACCGTGCCCTCGAAGCAGACCGTGCCGCCCGCCGTGCCGGCGCCGGGGCCGAGGTCGACGACGTGGTCGGCGACCGCGATCGTCTCCGGCTTGTGCTCCACGACGAGCACCGTGTTGCCCTTGTCCCGCAGCCGCAGCAGCAGGTCGTTCATGCGCTGGATGTCGTGCGGGTGCAGGCCGATGGTGGGCTCGTCGAAGACGTACGTGACGTCGGTGAGGGAGGAGCCGAGGTGGCGGATCATCTTCACGCGCTGCGCCTCGCCACCCGAGAGCGTGCCCGCCGGCCGGTCGAGCGACAGGTAGCCGAGGCCGATCTCCACGAACGAGTCGAGTGTGCCCTGCAGCGCGGTGAGCAGGGGGGCCACCGACGGCTCCGTCAGACCCCGGACCCACTCGGCCAGGTCCCGGATCTCCATGGCGCAGGCGTCGGCGATGCTGATCTTGTCGATCTTCGACGACCGGGCCGCCGCCGTCAGCCGGGTGCCGTCGCACTCGGGGCAGGTGGTGAAGGTGACCGCCCGCTCCACGAACGCCCGGATGTGCGGCTGCATCGCCTCCTTGTCCTTGGACAGGAACGACTTCTGGATCTTGGGGATGAGCCCCTCGTAGGTGAGGTTGGCGCCGTTGACCTTGACCTTGGTCGGCTCGCCGTAGAGGAAGTCCTGCATCTCCTTCTTGGTGAACCGGCGGATCGGCTTGTGCGGGTCGAGGAAGCCGGACTGGGCGTAGACGCCCACGGTCCAGACGTTGTCCGCCTTCCAGCCGGGGATGGTGAAGGCCCCCTCGGCGATCGACTTGGAGTCGTCGTAGAGCTGGGTGAGGTCGATGTCGGAGACCTTGCCGCGGCCCTCGCAGCGGGTGCACATGCCGCCGGTGCGGGAGAAGGTCGCCTTGACCGTCCTGGTCTTGTCCGCGCCGCGCTCGACCCTGATCCCGCCGCTCGCGCTGACCGAGGCGGTGTTGAAGGAGTACGCGCTGGGCGGGCCGATGTGCGGCTCGCCGAGCCGGCTGAAGAGGATGCGCAGCATCGCGTTGGCGTCGGTGGCGGTGCCGACCGTGGAGCGCGGGTCGCCGCCCATCCGCTGCTGGTCGACGGCGATCGCGGTGGTCAGCCCGTCGAGCACGTCGACGTCGGGACGGGCCAGGTTCGGCATGAACCCCTGCAGGAAGGCGCTGTAGGTCTCGTTGATCAGCCGCTGCGACTCCGCCGCGATCGTGTCGAACACCAGGGAGCTCTTGCCCGAGCCGGAGACGCCGGTGAACACCGTCAGCCGGCGCTTCGGGATCTCGATGCTGACGTCCTTGAGGTTGTTCTCGCGCGCGCCGTGCACGCGGATCACGTCATGGCTGTCGGCGACGTGCGGCCCGGGCGACTGTCTGTCCGCCGTCGTGGCCTGGCTCATGGTGTCTCCATCTCTCGGGCGGGGCTGCCGCGCTCGGACGATCTCGTTGCCCCGCGCCGGACCTCCCTGGTGCGGCGCGGGGTGGGTACTGCGCGGGCCGCTACTGGCCCTTGAGCTGCTGGATGCGGACCATGTTGCCCGCGGGGTCGCGGAAGGCGCAGTCGCGGACGCCGTAGGGCTGGTCCACCGGTTCCTGCACCACCTCGGCGTCGCTCGCCTGCAGCCGCTCGAAGGTGCCGTCGACATCGGGGGTGGCGAGGACGATGCTGGCGTAGGTGCCCTTGGCCATCATCTCGGCGATGGTGCGGCGCTCGTCCTCGGTGATGCCGGGGTCGGCGGCCGGCGGGTGCAGGACGATGTTCGTCCCGGGCTGGCCGGCGGGGCCGACCGTGATCCAGCGCATGCCCTCGTAGCCGACGTCGTTGCGGACCTCGAAGCCGAGGGTGTCGCGGTAGAACGCCAGGGCGGCGTCCGGGTCGTCGTGCGGCAGGAAACTCGCGTGAATGGTGATGTCCATGGCCCCCACGCTAGTTTCGGCTCCCGGCGGGCGCTTCTCGATTCCTGACCGGTCTGGTGACCTGCTTCGCCACGCACGACGGGATCCCCGCGGTCGCGCGCGCCGCCTCCCGCCGGTAGGCGCTCGGCGGCATGCCGACCAGCTCGGTGAAGCGGGTGCTGAAGGTGCCCAGCGACTGGCAGCCGACCTCGAAGCACACCTCGGTGACGCTGAGGTCGCCGCGGCGCAGCAGCGCCATCGCGCGCTCGATGCGGCGCGTCATGAGGTAGCTGTACGGCGACTCGCCGTACGCCTGCCGGAACGCGCGGCTGAGGTGCCCGGCCGACATGTGCACTCCGCGGGCCAGCGCCTCGACGTCCAGCGGCTGCGCGTACTCCCGGTCGATCCGGTCCTTGACGCGGCGCAGCCGGGCGAGGTCGCTCAGGCGCTGCGCCGAGGCGGGTCTGCTGCTCACATGCGCGATCGTGTCACATCGCACTGACATGCGGTCGGTCTCCGTGACGGAGCCCGGCAGAGGGGGGTGCGGTCTCCGTCAGGTGTAGTAGGTGTCGAACGTGCCGATCCACCAGGCAGCGGGCGGCAGCACGCACAGCTGCACGCCGGCGGTGGTCCAGCAGCGGGCGAGGAGCGCGGTCCCCGCGGTCCACCACGCGGTCGTGCGCAGCAGGCTCTCCGCGCCGGCCTGGTACCCCCGCCCGGTGGGGTCGACCATGCCCGGGTAGCCCATCCACTCCTCGGTGAAGACGCCGTCGGCGCCGAAGACGATGACCGCCGACACGAGCCAGAGGTCGGCCAGGAGGGCCGCCGCGGCGAGCCTCCTGTCGAAGCGCCGGTACGCGGGGGCCGGGACCAGCAGCCGGATCGCCGGGTGACCGGGGCGTCGCGGGCGGCCCCACGGCCGGGCGCGCACCAGCGTGACGACGGCGTACGCCAGCGCCGCCAGGGCAGCCGCCCACCCACCCATGAAGCCCAGCCCGAAGAACACCATCACGACGCTCACGCCGGGCCAGATGCCGCCCCGCTCGGAGCGGTTCCCCCCGGATCAGCCGCGGGCGCGACCAGGGAGACGCCCGGCCCTCACCGCCTGAACGTTCCTGCCCGGTCTCACACCCCTGCCGCGGCGGCGTCCGCACGCTTCGCCAGCGCTGCCGCAGCCGCGCCCACCAGGCCCGCGTCGGTGCCCATCTGGGCCGGTGCCACGGTCAGGTGCTGGACGAAGGACAGGGTCGCGTAGCCGCGCAGGGCCTTGCGCAGCGGGGCGAAGAGCAGGTCGCCCGCCTTGCCCACTCCCCCGCCGATCACGACGATGTCGATCTCCACCAGGGTCGCGGTGGCGGCGATCCCCGCGGCCAGGGCCTGGGCGGCCCGGTCGAAGGAGGCGACGGCGACCGGGTCGCCGGACCGGGCGGCGGCGGCCACCGCCGCGGCGGACGTGTCGCCGTCGGGGCCGGGCCGCCAGCCGTTCTCCAGGGCCCGGCGGGCGATGTTGGGGCCACTCGCGATGCGCTCCACGCAGCCGCGCGAGCCGCACGGGCAGAGATCGCCGTCGAGGTCCACGCTGATGTGGCCGATGTGGCCGGCGTTGCCCGTGGGCCCGGGGTGCAGCCGCCCGCCGAGCACCAGGCCGCCGCCGACGCCCGTGGAGACGACCATGCAGAGCGCGTTGTCGTGGCCGCGCGCGGCGCCCTGCCAGTGCTCGGCCGCCGTGATCGCCACACCGTCGCCGATCAGCTCCACGGGCAGGTTCCCGGCCGCGGCCCGGACCCGGGCGACGAGCGGGTAGTCCCGCCAGCCGGGCACGTTCACCGGGCTCACCGTGCCCGCTGAGGCGTCCACGGGTCCGGCGCTGCCGATCCCGACGGCCGAGGCGCGCTCCCACAGCGGAGAGACGGCGAGCTCGCCGAGCACCTCCTCCACGGCCCGCATCACGGTGTCGCCGTCCTCCCGGGCGGGCGTCGGCCGCTGGGCGCGGACCAGGATCCGGCCGTGGCCGTCCACCAGGGCGCCGGCGATCTTGGTGCCGCCGATGTCGAGCGCGGCCACGAGGTCGGTGTGCATCAGTGTCGGATCTCCCCGTCAACCATGAGAAAAACGCCGAGAAAAGCCATCGGGCAGGACAAGCCGCGGCCCCGGCCCCGCGGCGATGCCCGGGCCGGAGGGTGCGGTGGACAGTCTCCCCCGAGCCTGACAACGTTGTCCAGGCTCTATGCTCGACGCCACATCCTCATACAAGCCCAGGACCGACGCACCCACGTGGACGACAGGACAGGACACCGCACCGTGCCCCAGACCCATCTCCGCTCCGCAACGCGCTACGGCAACCGTCCGACCATGAAGGACGTGGCCGCCCGTGCCGGGGTGGGCCTCAAGACGGTGTCGCGGGTCGTGAACGGAGAGCCCGGGGTCACCCCGGAGACGGAGCGCCGGGTCCAGGAGGCGATCGACGCGCTCGGCTTCCGCCGCAACGACAGCGCCCGGGTGCTGCGCAAGGGCCGCACGGCGAGCATCGGACTGGTCCTGGAGGATCTCGCGGACCCGTTCTACGGGCCGCTGAGCCGGTCGGTGGAGGAGGTGGCCCGCGCGCACGGCGCCCTGCTGATCAACGGCTCCAGCGCGGAGGACCCCGAGCGCGAGCAGGAGCTGGTGCTGGCCCTGTGCGCGCGGCGGGTGGACGGTCTCGTGGTGATCCCGGCCGGGGACGACCACCGGTATCTGGAGCCGGAGCTCAAGGCGGGGGTCGCCACGGTGTTCGTGGACCGGCCGGCCGGGCACATCGACGCCGACGTGGTGCTGTCGGACAACTTCGGCGGCGCCCGCGACGGCGTCGCCCACCTCATCGCGCACGGGCACCGCCGCATCGGCTTCATCGGCGACATGCCCCGCATCCACACCGCCGCCGAGCGGCTGCGCGGCTACCGGGCCGCGATGGAGGACGCGGGCATACCGGTGGCGGACTCCTGGATGTCCCTCGGCGTCACCGACCCCGAGCGGGTGCGCCGGGCCGCCGAGGCGATGCTGTCCGGCCCGGACCCGGTCACGGCGGTCTTCGCGGGCAACAACCGCGTGACGGTCACGGTGATCCGGGTGCTCGCCGAGCAGTCCCGCCGCGTCGCCCTGGTCGGCTTCGACGACATCGAGCTCGCCGACCTGCTCCAGCCGGGCGTCACGGTCGTCGCCCAGGACGCGGCGGAGATCGGCCGCACCGCCGCGGAGCGTCTCTTCCGGCAGCTCGACGGCCGCCTGGTCACCCCCGAACGCATCGAGCTGCCGACCCGGCTGATCACCCGCGGCTCGGGCGAGATCCCCCCGGCGGACTGAGCGGCCCATGGACCCCAGCGAGCACCTCACCGATCGCACGCTGCGGGCACTCGGCCTCGCCGAGGCGCCGCGCGAGCATCCCCTGCTGTATCCGGGGGCGTGGCCGGCGGATTCCGGGCTCCTTGACGGGGACCGCTTCCTGCCGCTGGAACGGCTGGTGTACGAGGACCGCACGCCGGTCCTGGCCATCGGGTCCAACGCCTGCCCGGGGCAGCTGCGGCACAAGATGCGGGAGTTCGGGATCATGTCGCCGCTCCCGATGGTGAAGGCCCGGGTGACGGGTGTCGAAGCCGGTGTCTCGGCGCACGTGAGCCGCATGGGGTACGTGTCGGCCTCGCCGGTCAGCGCCCCGGACACCGTGCGGGAGCTGTTCGTCCTCTGGCTCGACGCCGAGCAGCTCGCGGTGATCGACGCGAGCGAGGGCGTGCCGGTGCCGGGCGGCAACTTCGACCGGGCCTGGCTGCCCGCGCCGGACGTGCGGATCGACCTGGCGGACGGCACCCGGCTGCCCGGCGCGTACGCCTACGTCAACCGGCACGGCATCCTGCACGACGGCACGGGCGCGCCGCGCGCCCACCCGGGCCAGCGGGAGCTGCTCACCGAGCTGCTGGTGGGTCTGCCGCGCTTCAGGGAGCTGTTCGGCGTCGTGCCCGAGGAGTTCTGCGCGCGGGCTCGGGCCGACCGGCGGCTGTGCGAGCGGGGCACCCGGCTGTTCGTCGAGGAGAAGCTGGTGACGGCCTCCGGGCTGGAGCGGTACGCGGCGGTCTCGGCGCGGTTTCAGCAGACCGGGAGCCCGGGGACCGGCGCGTCGTTGTCGCCGCCCTTGATGTAGACGTCGCTGACCCAGACGTCCGCGTTGCCGCTGTCGTCGTCGGTCTTCGCCCACCAGACGTTGGTCCACTCCCCGGACGTCTCGCGGCGGCCCAGGTTCTGCTGGCAGTAGAAGTAGTTGGTGCCCGCCTTGAGGATGCCCACCTTGGTGCCGGAGGCGGTGTAGGAGTCGGCGGTCTTCCAGACCGTGCAGTTGTACTTGCCGCCGCCGATGGCGTGGCAGGCCGGGTCGGGGGCCGGGGTGGTCGGGGCGCCGCCTGTCGCGCCACCGTCGCCCGTGCCGCCGCCGGAGGTGCCGCCGGCCGATGTGCCGCCGCCGGTCGTGTCGCCGGTGGTGCCGCCGGAGGACTTCGCCGGAGCCGAGGTGGAGGGCCGGCCGGTCGGCTCGGACTCCTTGTCGTCGTCGGGCTTCTCGGAGGGGGCCTTGCCCTTCTCGTCGCCTTGCTCGGTGGCCCGCGGGGCGTTGGAGCCGTCGTCGGTGCGGCCGGGTTCGGAGGAGGCCGCGGCGCCGACGGCATCGGTGCGGCCGCCCGAGTCCGTGCTGCCCGAGTCCCTGAGCAGGGCGACCGTGGTGCCGGCGACGGCGAGAACGACGGCGACGGCCACGGCGGCGAGCAGGGCCCGGGTCTTCTTGCGACCAGCGGCGGGCTGGGGGTCCATCGGGCCGGTGGGGGTGGTGCCGGCCGGCTGCGCCTGCTGCGGTGGGCCGAAGCCCGGCGTGCCCTGGCTCTCGTGCGATCCGCTCGCGCCCGGCCGCGCCTGCTGCGGTGGGCCGAAGCCGGGCGGTACCGACGGCATGCTGCGCTCCGTCTCCGGGCGCGGGGGTGAGGCCGCGGGTCCCCGCAGCGATGACGTCGGTGTGTCCGCGCTGCCCGAGTCCGCCACCGACTGGAGCAGCCGGCGGGCCTGGTCGGCCTCGGGGCGGGACTCGGGGCGCTTCTCCATCAGTTGCCGCAGGACGGGACCGAGCGGGCCGGCGTTGCGGGGCTCCGGGAGCGGCTCGGTGACGATGGCGGTGAGCGTGGAGAACGTGGACGTCCGGCGGAAGGGCGAGGTGCCCTCGACGGCCGCGTACAGCGTGGCGCCCAGGGCCCAGATGTCGGAGGCGGGGCCCGGGTCGGCGCCCTGGGCGCGCTCGGGGGCCAGGTAGTCGAGGGAGCCGACGAGTTCGCCGCTGCGGGTGAGGTGGGTGGCCGAGCCGTCGCCCGGGTCGTCCATGGTGGCGATGCCGAAGTCGGTGAGGACGACCCGGCCCGAGCGGTCGAGCAGGATGTTGCCGGGCTTCACGTCGCGGTGCAGGACGCCCACGCGGTGCGCGGCGGCCAGCGCGTCCATGACCTTCGCGCCGATCCCGGCGGCCTCGCGCGGGTCCAGCGTGCCGCGGTCGCGCAGGACGTCGTCCAGGGACGGCCCGTCGACCAGTTCCATGACGATGAGCGGGCGGCCGTCGACCTCGGCGATGTCGTGCACGGCGATGACGCCGGTGTGGCGCACCCGGGCCGCCGCCCGCGCCTCGCGCTGCATCCGCAGGTGCAGCCCGGCCAGTTCGGGACCGGCCGCGTCGGTGTAGGTGCGCAGTTCCTTGAGGGCGACCTCGCGGCCGAGGACCTCGTCGACGGCCTTCCAGACGACGCCCATGCCGCCGCGCCCCAGCTGGGCCGTGACGCGGTAACGGCCCGCCAGCAGCCGACCGGCCCCGTCCGTCTGCCCGTACTCCCCCGTTGACACCGCTGCCCCGTTCCTGTGACCCCATCGGGCGCCCCGACACGCCCGTACGTGGCGTACAGACTACGGGGCGGCGGTGACGGCGGCAGCCGTGGTCGACGGCTGTGACCATGCCGGTACGCGCGCGCCCGGGAGCCCTCAGGCGGACGCCGTCAGGTTCCCCCGCCGGGGCGTCGCGAAGCTCTCCAGATCGGCCCGGGTCAGGCCGGTCAGGCGGGCGACTTCCCCGATGTCGAGGGCGCCGCAGTCCAGGCCGCGCAGCAGGTAGCCGCTGAGGGCCTTGGCGGTGGCGGGCTCGTCCATGACGTCGCCGCCGGCGTGGTTGGCGTACCGGGCGAGGCGGGCTGCGGCCTGCTCGAAGCCCTCGCGGTAGAAGGCGAAGACGGCCGCGTAGCGGGTGGGGATGTGGCCGGGGTGCATGTCCCAGCCCTGGTAGTAGGCGCGGGCGAGGGCGCGGCGGGTGAGGCCGTAGTGCAGGCGCCAGGCGGCGTGGACCTTCTCGGTGGGGCCGACCGGAAGGACGTTCGTCGAGCCGTCCGAGACGCGGACGCCCGTACCGGCCGCGGCGACCTGCATGACGGCCTTGGCGTGGTCGGCGGCGGGGTGGTCGCTGGCCTGGTGGGCGGCGGAGACGCCGAGGCAGGCGCTGTAGTCGAAGGTGCCGTAGTGGAGTCCGGTGGCGCGGCCCTCGGCGGCCTGGATCATACGGGCGACGGTGGCGGTGCCGTCGGCGGCGAGGATGGACTGGCTGGTCTCGATCTGGATCTCGAAGCCGATCCGGCCGGGTTCCAGGCCGTGGGTCTTCTCGAAGGCGTCCAGCAGCCGGGCCATGGCGGTGACCTGCTCGGCGTAGGTCACCTTGGGCAGGGTGAGGACCAGTCCGGAGGGCAGGCCGCCGGCCTCCATCAGGCCGGTGAGGAAGATGTCGAGGGTGCGGATGCCCCGGGCGCGCACGGGCGCTTCCATGCACTTCATGCGGATGCCCATGTAGGGGGCCGCGGTGCCGTCCTCGTACGCCTCGGCGATGATCCGGGCGGCGCGGGCGGCGGCCTCGTCCTCCTCGGCGTCGGGGCGGTTGCCGTAGCCGTCCTCGAAGTCGACGCGGAGGTCCTCGATGGGCTCGCGCTCCAGCTTGGCGCGCACGCGCGCGTGGACGGGTTCGGCCAGGTCGTCGGCCAGGCCGAGGACGGCGGCGAAGGAGGCGGCGTCGGGGGCGTGCTCGTCGAGGGCGGCGAGGGCGCGGTCGCCCCAGGAGCGGACGGTTTTGGCGGTGAAGGCGTCGCCGGGCACGTAGACGGTGTGGACGGGCTGGCGGGTGCCGGGGTCGCCGGGATAGCGGCGCTCCAGTTCGGCGTCGACCGGGGCGAGGGAGGCGCTGATCTCCTCGCTGACGGCGCCCGCGAGGCTCGTCGCCACCTTCTCCTGCTGGCCCTGACCCATTCCCAGACCCTCCTGTTTTCCGCTGTACGGAATCAACAATCCGTAGAGCGAAGCTATCGGCCGACCTTCGCCCTGGTCAACACCGTCTTGAAGTGGGCTTCCCCGTCCTTCACCCTTGGTCACTGCCGACCCGCCCTCATCTTCCGTATTCAGCAGGCAAGCTTCATCCTGACGTGCAAGGGGAGGGAGACCACGTGCCGAACGAGGCCGGAGTGACGCGCCGCCACGGGCTCAAGGCAGCTGCGGCCGCCGCCATCTCAGGACCGCTGCTCACCACCGCGGGCCCGACACAGCCCGCTTCCGCCGGCGAGCACCCGGGCGCCCTGAACGTCATGACGTTCAACGTGCGCTTCGCGACCGTCGTCGACACGACACCGCGCTGGGACGCGCGCCGACCGGTGATGCGGGAACTGCTGCGCCGCGAGCTGCCGCACCTCATCGGCACGCAGGAAGGGCTCTACCGGCAGGTGCGGGCGATCGAGAAGGATCTCGGCGGGCACCACGACTGGATCGGCATCGGACGCGGGGGCGGCAGCAAGGACGAGTTCATGGCGGTCTTCTACGACACCCGCAGACTCAGCCCCATCGAGTTCGATCACTTCTGGCTGTCCGACACCCCGTACGCGATCGCCTCGAACACCTGGGGCGCGGACTGGCTGCGCATGGTCACCTGGGTCCGTTTCGCCGATCTCACCGACGGGGGACGGGAGTTCTACGTCCTCAACACCCACCTGGACAGCGTCAGCCAGTACGCCCGGGAGCGCTCCGCGGAGCTCATCGGCGAGACGATCGCCGGGTGGGACCGGTCCTTACCGGTCATCGTCACCGGCGACTTCAACGCGGCCGCCCACGACAACCGGGTGTACGACCTCATGCTGGACATCGGGCTGGTGGACACCTGGGAGACGGCGGCCTCGCGGGGCCCGGCGTACGGGACGCACCACGGCTACCGCAGGCTCAGACCCGGCGGTCGGCGCATCGACTGGATCCTCACCACGCCCGGCGTGACCACGCACTGGGCCGGTATGAACACCTTCAGCGTGGACGGGACGTATCCGAGCGACCATCTGCCGGTGCAGGCCTCGATGACCCTGGGATGAGAAGAGGCCCCCGCGACCGATCGCGCGGTCACGGGGGCCTTCCACAGGCGGGGCCGATCAGCCCTTGCGGGCCTTGATCTCCTCGGTCAGGGCCGGGACGACGTCGAAGAGGTCGCCGACGACGCCGTAGTCGACGAGGTCGAAGATCGGGGCCTCGGCGTCCTTGTTGATCGCCACGATCGTCTTCGAGGTCTGCATACCGGCGCGGTGCTGGATCGCGCCGGAGATGCCGGAGGCGATGTACAGCTGCGGCGAGACCGACTTGCCGGTCTGGCCGACCTGGTTGGTGTGCGGGTACCAGCCCGCGTCCACCGCGGCACGCGAGGCACCGACGGCCGCGCCGAGGGAGTCGGCGAGGGCCTCGATGATCGCGAAGTTCTCCGCGCCGTTGACGCCACGGCCGCCGGAGACCACGATCGCGGCCTCGGTCAGCTCCGGACGGCCCGTCGACTCACGCGGCGTACGGCCGGTGACCTTGGTGCCGGTGGCCTGCGCGGAGAAGGTCACCGACAGGGCCTCGACCGCGCCGGCGGCCGGGGCGGCCTCGACGGCGGCGCTGTTGGGCTTGACCGTGATGACCGGGGTGCCCTTGGAGACACGGGACTTGGTGGTGAAGGACGCGGCGAACACCGACTGCGTGGCCACCGGGCCCTCGTCGCCGGCCTCCAGGTCGACGGCGTCGGTGATGATGCCGGAGCCGATGCGCAGCGCCAGGCGGGCGGCGATCTCCTTGCCCTCGGCGGAGGACGGCACCAGCACGGCGGCCGGGGAGACGGCCTCGTGCGCGGCCTGGAGGGCGTCGACCTTCGGTACGACCAGGTAGTCGGCGTACTCGGCGGCCTCGTGCGTGAGCACCTTGACCGCGCCGTGCTCGGCGAGCGTGGCGGCGGTGTCGGCGGCGCCGTTGCCCAGCGCGACGGCGACGGGCTCGCCGATGCGGCGGGCCAGGGTCAGCAGCTCCAGGGTGGGCTTGCGGACGGCACCGTCCACGTGGTCGACGTAGACGAGAACTTCAGCCATGGGACTTCTTCTCTCCTGCTTGCGAAAGATGAGGGGCGGTCAGCGAATCCGGGCTCAGATGAACTTCTGGCCCGCGAGGAACTCAGCGAGCTGCTTGCCGCCCTCGCCCTCGTCCTTGACGATCGTGCCCGCGGTACGCGCCGGGCGCTCGGCCGCGCCGTCGACGACCGTGTAGGCGCCCTCCAGGCCGACCTCCTCGGCCTCGATGTCGAGGTCGGACAGGTCCCAGGACTCCACCGGCTTCTTCTTGGCCGCCATGATGCCCTTGAAGGACGGGTAGCGCGCCTCGCCCGACTGGTCGGTCACCGAGACGACGGCCGGCAGGGACGCCTCCAGGTTCTCCGAGGCGGCGTCGCCGTCGCGGCGGCCCTTGACCGTGCCGTCCTCGACGGAGACCTCGGAGAGCAGGGTGACCTGCGGGACGCCCAGGCGCTCGGCGAGCAGCGCGGGCACGACGCCCATGGTGCCGTCGGTGGAGGCCATGCCGGAGATGACCAGGTCGTAGCCGGCCTTCTCGATCGCCTTGGCCAGGACCAGGGAGGTGCCGATGGCGTCGGTGCCGTGGATGTCGTCGTCCTCGACGTGGATCGCCTTGTCGGCGCCCATGGACAGCGCCTTGCGCAGGGCGTCCTTGGCGTCCTCGGGGCCCACCGTCAGGACGGTGATCTCCACGTCGTCGTCGGAGTTCTCGGAGATCTGCAGCGCCTGCTCGACCGCGTACTCGTCGAGCTCGGAGAGCAGACCGTCCACGTCGTCCCGGTCGACGGTCAGGTCATCGGCGAAGTGCCGGTCGCCAGTGGCGTCGGGCACGTACTTCACAGTGACAACGATCCTCAAGCTCACGCCGGCTCTCCTACTGCATCGTCATTTCTCGGCTGCCTCTTGCAGGCAGCATAGGCGCCTCAAGCGGCCGATCCCGGTCGGGGCGACCCACGCTCCGAGCGAAATATTACTCGTCAGTACATCCAGTTCGTTCCCGCTAAGCAAGCGCTTTGAACTGTGACCTTCGCAACGCAGCGTAACCGGAACTCGACGGTCACGCAGCCCCGGGGGACAGCCGGTCAGTCGCCCAGGCGCTGGAAGCGTCCCTGGTGGTAGAGGAGCGGGCGGCCGGTGCCCGTGGGGTCGCCGTGCACGACCTCGGCGATCACGATCCGGTGGTCCCCGGCGGGGACGCGTGTGACGACCCGGCCCACCAGCCAGGCGAGCACGCCGTCGAGCACGGGAACCCCCTCGGGTCCCTCGCGCCAGGCGGTGGGCGCCGCGAAGCGGTCGGCCCCGCTGCGGGCGAACGTGGCGGCGAGTTCCTGCTGGTGCTCGCCGAGGACGTGGACGCCGACGTGGCCGGTCGCCGCGATCGCGGGCCAGCTGGAGGCGCCGGTGCCGATGCCGAAGGACAACAGGGGCGGCTCGGCGGAGACGGAGGTGAGGGACGTCGCGGTGAAGCCCACCGGACCGGCGTCGCCACGAGCGGTGATGACGGCCACTCCCGCCGCGTGCCGCCGGAAGACCGAGCGCAGGAGGTCGGTCGTGGCGAGAAGGTCCGCAGGCATGGGGTCAGGCTGACGATAAATGGTACGCACAGTCAAGTTCGTTCCGTGATGTGGGAGATGGCTCACTGGCGGCTCCGCACTCTGGCACCGCCTCCCGCCGGACCCCTCACACCGCCTCCCCCAGAGCGGCGATCACATCGGCCTTGCGCGGCTGGCCGGTGGCCCGTCGCACCACCCGGCCGCCGGCGTCCAGGACCAGCACGGTCGGGGTCTTGAGGATGTCCAGCCGGCGCACGAGGTCCAGATGGGCCTCGGCGTCGATCTCGACGTGGGTCACGCCCGGGACCAGGCCGGCCACCTCGCCGAGGACCCGCCGGGTGGCCCGGCAGGGCGCGCAGAACGCGCTGGAGAACTGCACGAGCGTGGCCCGCTCGCCGAGTTCCGCGCCCAGCTCCGCCGCATCGAGCCGTTTGCCGTCGTCCCGCCCGCGCACCCGCACTCTCCCGCTCCGCCGCCGTCGCAGCACTCCGTAGGCGCTCGCCGCCGCGAGCACCAGCACGCACACCACCAGTCCGGTCATCACCCGCTACAAGCGTTCACGAGACCGCAAAGATTCCCGCCCTCCCCACGGGCCCGCCTTGCGGAATGCTTGGTTCCCATGGACATCGACGCACGAGGGCCGCGCTTCGGCGCGGCCGTGACGACCGCCGTCCTGGCGGTCGTCCTGGTCACGGGGAACGCGTGGCTGCTGGCCTGGCAGACGCTGGCGTTCCTGCTGGGCGCGGCGGGCGGGGTGGGCCGCTCGCCGTACGGCCTGCTGTTCGCCAAGGCCGTACGGCCCCGGCTCGGGCCGCCGACCGAGTTCGAGGCGCCCGAACCGCCGCGCTTCGCCCAGGCGGTGGGGCTGCTCTTCGCCGGACTCGGGCTCGTCGGCTACACCCTGGGCCCTGACTGGCTGGGACTCGCGGCGACCGGTGCCGCTCTCGCCGCCGCCTTCCTGAACGCCGCTTTCGGGTACTGCCTGGGCTGCGAGTTGTACCTGCTCTTCCGCCGGGTGACGGTACGCGCGGAGTAATGCGCGCGTAAAAGCACGAGGTCGGATCCGGCGACGACGTGACGAGAATCTCCTCCCCCACGGGCACGAGGACTGGCTACCCGGCCGTTCTTCGGGCACGATCTGCGACAAGCCGTAAACCTACGGCTGCGTAACTTGTCCGCTGGGAATCCCTTCCCAGGCAGAGCAGGAAGGGTCCGAACCGCCCATGGCAGAGCTCGTCTACCGTCCCGTCGTCGGTTTCGCCCGCACGCTGTTCAAGGTGTGGGACCTCAAGATCGACTGTCAGGGTTCGGAGAACATCCCGCGCTCGGGCGGCGCCGTGTTGGTGAGCAACCACATCAGCTACCTGGACTTCGTCTTCAACGGCCTGGCGGCGCTGCCGCAGAAACGTCTCGTGCGCTTCATGGCGAAGGAGTCCGTCTTCCGCCACCGCATCTCGGGGCCTCTGATGCGCGGCATGAAGCACATCCCGGTGGACCGCAAGCAGGGCGAGGCGGCGTACGCGCACGCCTTGGACTCGCTGCGGTCGGGCGAGATCGTCGGGGTCTTCCCCGAGGCGACGATCTCGCAGTCGTTCACGCTGAAGAGCTTCAAGTCGGGGGCCGCGCGCCTGGCCCAGGAGGCCGGTGTCCCGCTGGTCCCGATGGCCGTGTGGGGCACCCAGCGGCTGTGGACCAAGGGCCACCCGCGCAACTTCAAGCGCAGCCACATCCCCATCACGATCCGGGTCGGCGAGGCGATCGAGGCCTCCCGCGACAAGTACGCGGGTGCCATCACGCGCCAGGTGCGCGAGCGCGTCCAGGAGCTCCTGGAGGCCGCCCAGCGGGCCTACCCGGTGCGCCCGAAGGGCCCGGAGGACACCTGGTGGATGCCGGCCCACCTCGGCGGCACGGCGCCGACGCCGGAGCAGGTGCGGGAGGCCGAGGCGCGCTGACGCGCCCGGTCCGCGCGACGCGGTCGGCGCCCTCGCCCCCGGCGGGGAGCGGGCGGGCGGGGCCTCAGAGCGCGGTGGGGAGCGTCCGCCACAGGTGCGGCCGGTCGCGAGCCGCTTTCAGGGTGTCGAGTACGACCGGGTGCGGCGCCGCGTACAGAACCGGGTAGTCCCGTTCACCGGATGCCGGGTCGGGTGTGAAGGCGAGCCGCTCGCCGTCGAGGGAGAACCGCGCGTCCACGCCCGGCTTGTTGCCCCGGGGGTCCTGCCGGTGCCAGGCGCCGTGGAAGCGGACGGCGACCAGCCCGTGCACCTCGTCGAACTTCTGGTAGCAGAGCGCGGTCGGGATGTCCTCGGCCCGCAGCAGCGCGGCCAGCGCGTGGGCCTTGGCGTAGCAGATGCCGGTGCGCTGTTCCAGGACATCGGAGGCGCGCCAGGTGACGCGGAGGTCGCCGGAGTCCTGCGAGTGGGGAATGGTGTCGCGCACGAACTGGAACGCGGCCCGCGCATACTCATACGAGTCCGCCACGCCCTGAGCGAGCTTCGCGGCCGTCTCGCGCACGCGTGGATGATCGTGGTCGATTGCCTCATCAGCGGCCAAGTACGCGGACAGGTCAGGGGTTTCCTGGATCAGCTGCATGCGGCCTGAGCATAGGGAGAGATCCGCTCCCCGGTCAATGAAATTTCCATCAAGCGTATATGTATGCAGCGCTCGGGAGAACGGCTGAACACCGCCGCAACCCTTCGCCTCGGCACAACCCTTCCCGTCCCCCGCCGGTCTCGGCTCCGCGGATCAGCGACAAGGAGACGGCATGAAGCACCTACAGCGCCTGCTGGGCGTGGCGCTCGGCGGCTGCGCCCTCGTGGCGGCCGGGACGGCGGCCGGGCCCGCGTACGCCCTGGACAACGAGTTGTGGATCAGCGCACCGTACGAGACGGTGCTGCCCGGCGCGGACGCGGACGGCAACGCGCGGGAGCGCACCCTGGACGTGCGGGTGAGCCGGGATGTCGCCGACGGCAGGGTGCCGGCGGGGCGGCTGACGGTCGACGTGAGCGAGGTCGCCGCCTTCGCTCGGGCGGCGTGGCCCGCGAACTGCGTGCCCGAGACGGAGCACAGGGCGGTCTGCGCGTTCCCGGCGATGCCCGACGGGACGGAGAGCGTGCCGGCCGCCACGTTCCGGCTGAGCGCGCTGCCGGGGGCGGACACCGGTGCCTCGGGATACGTGCGCTACTCGGCCGCCGCCGGTGACCTGACGTCCCACGCCGGTGAGACCCGGGTCGGCGTGGGCAACGGGCCGGACCTCGGGCTCGGCCCGGTCGACGACCAGCGGGGCCTGCGGCCGGGCACCGAGACGAGCGTGCGGGCGACGCTGTCCAACAGCGGCAACCGCACCGCCGAGCGCACACTGCTGTGGCTCGACGCCTCGTACGGCCTGCGCTTCAAGGAGCGGCACGCGAACTGCGAGTACCGGCAGGACGACAGGGGCACCTCCGCCCTGTGCGTGCTGGACGAGTCGGTGGCCCCGGGGCAGCGGTACGCGCTGAGCACGCGCCTCGGCGTCGGGCGGAACGCGCTGTACGAGCGGTTCGACCACTCCGTCCAGCCCTACTCGGACGAGGCGTACCAGGAGGCCCGCGGCGAGTGGACGTGGACCAGGGGGACGGGTTCGGAACTGAACCTGCGTCCCCTGGCCGCCCGGTCCGCGGCCTCGGAGCCCGACATCGACCCGCAGGACAACTACGGGAGCGTCATCCTCGAGGCCCGGAACACCGCCGACCTGAAGCTCACCGGCAGCAAGGTGCGCGGGGCGGCGGGCGAGACCGTGACGGCCCAGGTCACCGTCCTCAACCGCGGCCCGGCGTGGGTGGCGTCGCTGGGCGCGGGAGCGGCCGTGGCGACGGTGCGGTTCCAGGCGCCGGAGGGCACCACGGTCGTGATCCCGCCGGAGGAGGAGAACTGCTGGCCCTCGGGCGACGGCGCGTCCTCCGCGACCTACTACTGCAAGACGCCGATCTACCTGCACGACAAGGCGTCGTACACCTTCGACATCCCCCTGCGGATCGACCGTGTGGTGCGCGGGGCGCAGGCCACCGTGGCGACCGTCAACGACGATCCCGAGCTGAGCATCCGGGAGTTCGACCCGAACCTGCGCAACAACAGCGCGCGGATCGTCGTCAACGGCTGAACCGGGGCGGGGAGGTGGCCCTAGCGGGCCATCTCCTCCTTCAGCGCCGCCACGAAGGCGTCCACGTCGTCCTCGGTCGTGTCGAAGGCGCACATCCAGCGGACGTCGCCCGCGGCCTCGTCCCAGAAGTAGAAGCGGAAGCGCTTCTGCAGGCGCTCGCTCACGTCGTGGGGCAGGCGGGCGAACACCGCGTTGGCCTGCACCGGGTAGAGGATCTCCACGCCGTGCACGGCCCGCACGCCCTCGGCGAGGCGCTGGGCCATCTCGTTGGCGTGGCGGGCGTTGCGCAGCCACAGGTCCCGGGCGAGCAGCGCCTCCAGTTGCACCGACACGAAGCGCATCTTGGAGGCGAGCTGCATGGACAGCTTGCGCAGGTGCTTCATGTGGCTGACGGCGTCCTGGTCGATCACCACGACGGCCTCGCCGAAGAGGGCGCCGTTCTTCGTGCCGCCCAGGGAGAGGATGTCGACGCCGGCCGCGTTGGTGAGCGTCCGCATCGGGACGTTCAGGGTGGCGGCGGCGTTGGCCAGCCGGGAGCCGTCCAGGTGCACCTTCATGCCGTGCGCGTGGGCGTGGTCGCAGATCGCGCGTATCTCGTCGGGCGTGTAGACCGTGCCCAGTTCGGTGGCCTGGGCGATCGAGACGACCTGGGGCATCGCGCGGTGCTCGTCGTCCCAGCCGTACGCCTGCCGGTCGATCAGCTCGGGGGTGAGCTTGCCGTCCGGCGTCGGGACGGTGAGCAGCTTCAGGCCGCCGACCCGCTCGGGCGCCCCGCACTCGTCGACGTTGATGTGCGCGCTCTCGGCACAGATCACCGCACCCCAGCGGTCGGTGACCGCCTGGAGGGCGACGACGTTCGCGCCGGTGCCGTTGAAGACCGGGAACGCCTCGGCCGTGGGCCCGAAGTGGCTGCGGACGACGCTCTGCAGGTTCTCGGTGTAGGCGTCCTCGCCGTAGGCGACCTGGTGCCCGCCGTTGGCCAGGGCCAGGGCGGCGAGCACCTCCGGGTGGGCGCCGGCGTAGTTGTCGCTGGCGAATCCGCGGACGTCGGGGTCGTGATGGCGGCGGGCGTCGGTCTTCGGCGGGTTCACGGCTTCTCGGTGAGCCACAGACGGTTTCCGTTCACTTCGGCGGCGGGCTTCTCCCAGACCCCGACGATGGCCTCGGCCAGGTCCTTGACGTCGGTGAAGCCCGCGAACTTCGCGTTGGGGCGCTCGGCGCGCATCGCGTCGTGCACCAGTGCCTTCACCACCAGGATCGCAGCCGCCGACGTCGGGCCGTCGGGGCCCCCGGCCTTGCGGAAGTAGTCGGCCATGGCCAGCGTCCACGCCTCGGCGGCCGCCTTGCCGGCGGCGTACGCGGCGTTGCCCGCGGTGGGCTTGCTGGCGCCGGCGGCGCTGATCAGCACGTACCGGCCGCGGTCGCTGCGCTGGAGGGCCTCGTGGAAGGCGAGGGAGGTGTGCTGGACGGTGCGCACCAGCAGCATCTCCAGGAAGTCCCAGTCGTCCAGGCTGGTCCGGGTGAAGGTCTCGCTGCCGCGCCAGCCGCCGACGAGGTGGACCAGGCCGTCGACGCGGCCGAAGTCCTTCTCGATGCGGTTCGCCCAGTCGCGGGTGGCCTGCAGGTCGAGCAGGTCGACCGTGTCGCCGGTGACGGTGGCGCCGCCGGTCGCGTAGCTCGCCGCGTCCACCGCCTCCGCCAGCCGCTCCGGGTCGTTGTCCGAGCCGATGACGGTCGCTCCCGCCTCGGCCAGCCTGAGCAGCGCCGCCCGGCCCGCGGGCCCGCCCGCACCGGCCACCGCGATCACCGCACCGCTGAGCGCCCCGTTCCCCGCCATGATCTTCGCCTCCTGAGCAGTGTTCTCGGTACGCCGATCGCTCACGCGGCGATCCGCTCGGCGCCGTCCGCCGTGATGCCCTTGGTGGAGGCGATCACGTTCTTCAGCTTCTTGGACAGTGCCTCATAGAACATGCTCAGCGGAAACTCGTCCGGAAGCACGTCATCGACGAGTTTCCGCGGCGGCTGCGTCAGGTCCAGGGCGTCGGGGCCCTTGGCCCACTTGGAGCCCGGGTGCGGGGAGAGGTAGGTGGCGACCAGCTCGTACCCGGCGAACCAGTGGACGAGCTTGGGGCGGTCGATGCCGTCGCGGTACAGCTGCTCGATCTCGGCGCACAGCTCGTTGGTGACCTGCGGGGCGCGCTCCCAGTCGATGGAGAGCTTGTTGTCGGTCCAGCGGACGACGTCGTGCTTGTGCAGGTACGCGAAGAGGAGCTGGCCGCCGAGGCCGTCGTAGTTGCGCACGCGCTCGCCGGTGACCGGGAAGCGGAACATGCGGTCGAAGAGGACCGCGACCTGGACGTCACGCGCCTGCGGGACGCCCTCGGCCGCCAGCTTCACGGCTTCCTTGAAGGCGGTGAGGTCGCAGCGCAGCTCCTCCAGGCCGTACATCCAGAACGGCTGGCGCTGCTTGATCATGAACGGGTCGAACGGCAGGTCGCCGTGGCTGTGGGTGCGGTCGTGGACCATGTCCCACAGCACGAACGCCTCCTCGCAGCGCTTCTGGTCGTGGACCATCGCGGCGACGTCCTCGGGCAGCTCCAGGCCGAGGATGTCGACGGCGGCGTCCGTGACGCGGCGGAAGCGGGCGGCCTCGCGGTCGCAGAAGATGCCGCCCCAGGTGAACCGCTCCGGCGCCTCGCGCACGGCGATCGTCTCCGGGAACAGCACGGCCGAGTTGGTGTCGTAGCCGGACGTGAAGTCCTCGAACTTGATGCCGCAGAACAGCGGGTTGTCGTAGCGGGTGCGCTCCAGTTCGGCCAGCCAGTCCGGCCAGACCATGCGCAGCACGACCGCTTCGAGGTTGCGGTCGGGGTTGCCGTTCTGCGTGTACATCGGGAAGACGACCAGGTGCTGGAGGCCGTCCGCGCGGTTCGCGGCGGGCTGGAAGACCAGCAGCGAGTCGAGGAAGTCGGGCACGCGGAAGCCGCCGTCGGCCCACCGGCCGAGGTCCTTGACCAGGGCCTCGTGGTAGGCGCTGTCGTGCGGGAGCAGCGGGGAGAGCTCCAGCACCGCGTCGGCGACCCGGCGGACGGCGAGCTCGGCGTCGGCGGGGTCGGGCGCGCCCTCGGCGTCGAAGTCGATCGACCCGTCCTTGGACTGCCATGGCCGGATCCGCTCCACGGCATCCTTGAGCACGGGCCATGCCGGGTGCTCCACCACCCTGGCCACGGGAGGAACCCGCTCCTCCGAACCCACCGGCACAAGAATTTCCGTCATGTCCCATCCTCCACGGGAGAATCTCGCGTACCCCGACCGTATACACACGAGGTTCCTCCCAGCAAGGGCCACCTCGGGAAATTATCCTGCCCGACCCCGGCCTTCACCGCACTTTTTCCTGCCGGTCATGCTTGTGCCCGTACGCGCGCCGACCATGCGCTCACTCTCTGCACGGGGTGGGTACAGGCGATACGGTCAGGTGGGCCGTCAGGCCCCCAGTGCCGCCTGTCGACGGAAGAGAGTCGCGTCTTGAACTTCCTCACCATCGGTCACCGCGGAGTCATGGGTGTGGAACCCGAGAACACCCTCCGGTCCTTCGTCGCCGCCCAGGAGGCGGGCCTCGACGCCATCGAACTCGATCTGCACCTGAGCAAGGACGGCGCGCTCGTCGTCATGCACGACACGGATGTGGACCGCACGACCGACGGCACCGGGCCGATCGCCGAGAAGACCCTCGCCGAGCTGCGGGCCCTGGACGCGGGGCGGGGCGAGCGGGTGCCGGTCTTCGAGGAGGTCCTGGAGGCCGTCCAGGCGCCCCTCCAGGCCGAGATCAAGGACACGCAGGCGGCGCGGGCCCTGGCGCGGGTGATGAACGAGCGGGGACTGGCCGGGCGGGTGGAGGTCTCCTCGTTCCACGACGAGGCGATCGCCGAGATCAAGCCACTGGTGCCGGGGGTGCGCACCGCGCTCATCGCCAGCCGCTACGGCACCGACATCGTGGATCGCGCCGTCGCGGCCGGTGCCGAGACCGTCTGCCTGAACATCCGCCGGCTCACCCTGGAGATCGTGGAGCGCGCCCGCGAGGCCGACCTGAGGATCATCGGCTGGGTGGTGAACACGCAGGACCATCTGCGCCTGGTCCGCGCCTTCGGCCTGGACGGCGCCACCACCGACCACCCGGACATCAAGCGCACGGGCCGCTTCACGGCCTGACGGCCGGGAGCGGTCAGGGCGAGAGGGCCTGGCGCGTCCTAGTAATGGGACGCCACCACGGCGTACACGCAGGCGGAAACGGCGACGACGCCGACCAGGGCTGCGGCGAGCGCCGCGCAGCCGAGCGCTCCCGTGGCCCCGGCGATCGCCGCCCAGCCGGACCGTGACGCCCGTTCGGCCCGCCGGACGGCGTCCTGGTACTCGCTGTCGTCGTACCAGCCCCGATCACCCATGACCGTCCCCCACCGAACCCTTGCGAAGTGATCGCCCGGACAGTTCCTGGCCGAACTCCTTGACGAGCAGCTCGAACTGCAGGTCGTCGCGCTGGGGGATGCCGAAGCGCTCGTCGCCGTACGGGAAGGGGGTCATCCGGCCCGTGCGGCGGTAGCCGCGGCGCTCGTACCAGGCGATGAGGTCGTCGCGGACGGAGATCACGGTCATGTGCATCTCCTTGACGCCCCAGCTCTCCCGGGCCTGCCGCTCCGCCTCGGCGATGATCACCTTGCCGAGGCCGGCGCCCTGGAGCGCGGGGCTGACCGCGAACATGCCGAAGTAGGCGTGGTCACCGCGGTGCTCCAACTGGCAGCAGGCGACGATCCGGCCCTCCCGCTCCACGGTCACCAGCCGGCTGTCGGGCGACTTGATGACGGCCAGCACACCCTCGGGGTCCGTCCGCTGCCCTTCCAGGATGTCCGCCTCGGTGGTCCACCCGACGCGGCTGGAGTCGCCCCGGTACGCCGACTCGATCAGCGCGACCAGCTCGTCCACGTCGGCGTCGGTGGCGTCGCGGTAGGTCAGTGCGGTGGCGAGGGTGTCCATGGGCGTACGTCTCCGTGTCCTGGGCGCGGCTCGGGCGGGGATGAGCGTAACCCTGCCACTAGGCTCCCGTGCATGGTGCATGTACTCAGCAGCCGGATCCTGCTCCGTCCCGCCGACCCCGAGAAGTCCCGTGCCTTCTACGGCGAGCAGTTGGGGCTCGCCGTGTACCGGGAGTTCGGCACGGGGCCCGAGCGCGGCACGGTCTACTTCATGGGCGGCGGCTTCCTGGAGGTCTCGGGCCGGTCCGGGACTCCCCCGGAGCCCGCCGTCCGCCTGTGGCTCCAGGTCGACGACGTCGCGGCGGCACAGGACGAGCTGCGGGCGAAGGGCGTGGAGATCGTACGGCCGCCGGTGAAGGAGCCGTGGGGGCTGGTCGAGATGTGGATCGCGGATCCGGACGGGACGCCGATCGTGCTGGTGGAGGTCCCCGCCGACCACCCGATGCGCTACCGGCCGGGCATCTGAGGTCGCCCGGGGCGGTGCTCCCAGCCCCGGTCGGTCCGGGTCAGTTCACGGAAGCCCGCCCCGGTCAGGAGGTCGAGCATGCGGGTGTCGGCGGCCCCTTCGTAGGCGACGAGCCGGTCGATGCCGCACAGGCGGAGCCAGTCGGCGGCCTGGGCGAGGAGCCGGTGCTCCAGGCCGGTGCCGTGCTGCCCGGGGTCGATGTGCAGATTGCCGATGTCGGCGAGGCCCGCCGTGCGGGCGTGGCGCTCCGGGCGGGCCAGGGCCGTGCCGACCTCGATGAAGCCGAGGGCGTGGCCGTCGGCGCGGGCCGTGAAGCGGGTGCCGCACTCCCCCAGCGTGCGCTCGACCGTGACGCCCGGCCGGGGTTCGTGGGCCGGCAGGTCGGCCACGCGGGCGATCAGGATGACCTCGGTGTCCCCGACGTGCCGGAACCCGGCGCGTTCGTAGACGGCCCGGACGTGCGGCCAGGGGCGGGGCACGCCGTAGACGAGGGGGGCGGGCAGGGCGCCGTCGGCGTACCGGACGCGGGCGTTCCAGCGGGCGAACTGCGCCAGGCAGGCCCGCATCAACCCGTCCGCGGCCCGGTCGGTGTCCGGCCAGAGGGCCGCCGGTGGGCGGTGGACGAACCAGTTGATCTCGGCGGCGTCCCGGTAGGCCGCGCCGACCCCGGCGTCGGCGCGGTAGCGCAGCAGGTGGGCCGCGGCGACGAGGTGCTCGCGCCGCTCGGCGACGAGCGTCGTCCGCTCGGCCACCCACGGGTCGGTGACGAACTCGCCGGGCTGCCGTTCCAGATCGCCGAGGACGGTGTTCACGGAGACGGAGACGCCGGGGGCGACCGCCGCCACGTGCAGGTTGACCAGGTCGGTGAGCTGGTCGCGGTCGGTTCGGCGGAAGGGGCGCACCTCGGGTGCGGGCATGGCGTACCTCCGGGTGGGGTGAAGGAACTGGAGGCCGCCACGCGGTGCGGTACGGGGCGAGGGTACGCCGGGGCGGGCGCCGCACACCAGTGGGTTTCCCCGATGGCAGGCAGCCCCGGCGGCGGCTTAGCGTGCTGGAGGGGGTTCCCTGCGGAAGGAACGCCATGAAGCTCGACGCACCGGTGACCGGCGGCCCCTGCTGGACCGAGTTGGGGACCAGCGACCTGGAGGCGGCCCAGCGGTTCTACACCCGGTTGTTCGGCTGGCGTCCCGCGAGGGACCCGCGGCAGGAGGCGGACGGGTACACCGTCGCGCACCTCGGGGACGCGGCCGTCGCCGCGCTCGCCCCGCTCTACCAGCCGTCGCAGCCGGTCGCCTGGAACGTGTCGTTCGCGGTGGCCGACGCGGACGCCGCCGCCCGTGCGGTGACGGAGGCGGGCGGTGCGGTGCTGCTCGGCCCGATGGACGTGTTCGACGCGGGCCGTTTCACGGTGGCCGCCGACCCGGGCGGGGCCGTGTTCCAGTTGTGGCAGGCGGGGACCTTCCCGGGCGCCGGGTTGTTCAACGCGCCCGGCGCGCTGGGCTGGGTGGAGCTGTTCACGCGGGATCCGGAACAGGCCGTGGCCTTCTACACGCAGGTGTTCGACTGGAGCGTCGACGCCGGGGAGCGCTACACCCGGTGGGGTGTCAGCGGCGCCGGCTTCGGCGGCATGGTGACGATGGACGACAAGTTCCCGCCCGAGGTGCCGCCGCACTGGCTGCCGTACTTCGCGGTGGCGGACGTGGACGACACGACCGCCGTCGTCCAGCGGCACGGCACCGTCCTGATGGTGCCGACGTCCGTGCCCGACGGGCCGCGCATCGCGGTGCTGAGGGACCCGCAGGGGGCGATGTTCGGCGTGTACCGGGCCGGTGACGATTTCTGAGGCGACGGGGGTGACGGGGACGGTGCGCAGACGTCGCCCCGCCGTGCGGACGGTTCGGGCTCAGGCCCGCAGCGCGCCCAGGCGGCCCTCCAGCTGGCCCAGCAACTCGCCGAGCAACGCGGCGAGTTCACCCTGCTCGGGGCCGTCGAGGCCGGACAGGACGGCGGTCTCGTAGGCGAGCTGGGCGGGCAGGATGCCGTCGACGAGGTCGCGTCCGGTGTCGGTGAGGCGGAGGTGGACGACACGGCGGTCGCGGCTGTCGCCGCGGCGTTCGACCAGGCCGCGCTCGGTCAGCTGCTTCAGGCGCTTGGTGACGGCGGCGCCCGAGGAGAAGGTCTCCCGCGCCAGCTCCCCGGGGGTCAGCTCGTGCCCGGTGCGGCGCAGCGCGCCGAGCAGGTCGAACTCGGGGCGGCTCAGTCCCGCCCGGCGCAGCGGGGCGTCCTCGGCCTGCTGGAGGAGGGCGGCGCAGCGGTTGATGCGGCCGATGACCTCCATGGGCCCGGTGTCGAGACCGGGGTGCACGGCCCGCCACTGCCGGACGACGGCGGCGACGGTGTCCTCCCGCCGCCCACCGCCCAGATCCTCTCCGGCCGTGGGCATCCCACCGTCCGGATCACCGCCGATCGCGAACACATCGGTGGTCGGGGCCTGCTCGGCCGGACGCCCGCCAGCGGTGGCGTCCGGCTCGCCCGCACGCCCACCAGCGGTCGGGGCTGGTTCGGGTTCCGCTCCGGTGCCCTGGTGCGGGCCGGGCTCCGGGCCGGTGCCCGTGGGCGAGGGTCCTTGCGTCGGCGTCATGGCCGTGCGTCCTCCGTCTCTGTGGCGGTGTCCTGGTCCGGGAGCAGCCCCTGGCGTCGTGCCGTCGCGGCGAGCGTACGGTGTCCGGACTGCTCGGTGAGCACGACCCGCTCCTGGGGCAGGGCGCGCCGCCACCACTCGCCGGCCGCCGCGTCGGCGGCGGTCCGCAGATCGGCCAGGGCGGCGGCGAGGCCGCGGCGGGCCGATTCCAGTGCGGCGGGGTCGGGGTCCGGCTCGGCCAGGAGGCGGGCGGCGTGTCCGCGGGCGCGGCCGGCGGCCGTCAGCGCGTGTTCCACGCGGTCGCCCGCGCGCCGGTTGGTGATCGCCACGGCGGCGCCGAAGCCGACCAGGGCGCCCACGACGGTGTCCGCGACCCGCTCGGTCATCAGCTCGCCGGTCGCGCGGTACCCGGCGAACTCGGTGATGAGCAGGGCCATGGGGGTCACGCAGACGCTGCCCAGCCAGTAGTTGCGGCTGATCAGCAGCTCGGCACCGAAGCTGAACGCGAGGCAGCACAGCACGAGCGCCGCCTGCCCCAGGTGGGCGAGCGGTGCGACGGCCGCGAAGACGAGCACCCCGACGACGTTGCCGACGACGCGCTGCACGGCCCGGCTCCAGGTGAGGGTGATGTTGGCCTGGTAGAGCGAGGCGGCGGTGACCAGGGCCCAGTAGGGGCGTCCGATGCCGAGGGCGAGGGAGGCGTAGCCGGCGAGCGCGCAGCCGAGCGCGGTGCGCGCCGCGAGCGGGGTCAGCGGGCCCAGCCGCGCCCAGCGGGGCCGGGCCGTGTCCACTCCGAGCAGTTCGTCGGCCGCCGCCGGCGGGAGACAGGCCTGCGGTACGGGTCCGGTGCCGCGCAGCGCGCGTGCCCACCCGCGCAGCCGCCCGGCGTCCGCCTGCTCCGGTGCGGCGAGGGCGACCTCGGCCCGGACGACCAGCCGTTCGAGGGCGTGCCGGGTCCTGGAGGGGGCGCCGGTGGCCAGGAGCGACTGCCAGGCGGCGTGCACCGCGGCGTATCCGGTGGCGCGCGCCGGGGCGTGGCCCTCCCCCGTGCCGCCCGTGTCGGCGTACGCGGCGGCGGCCTTCAGGGCGGTGGCGGTGGCACGGCGTTCCGGGCCGTGCGGGCGGAGCAGTGCGGGCGCCATGCAGACCAGCCAGGCCCAGGCCCCGGTGGCGGCCGCCAGCGCCAGATGGCCGGGGACCTGGTCGAGGGTCTGCGGCGCGAACAGCGAGGCGGAGCTGACGAAGGTGAGGACGACGTTGCCCGGCGGGCCGGTGCGCGTGGCGTCGCACAGCGCCTTCTGGGCGGCGGCCAGCAGGGCACCGACCGTGACCAGCGCGACGGCGCTGCCGGTCAGGGAGGCCGTGACCAGGGCGACGGCGAGCCCGCCGAGCATGCCGAGCACCACCCACATCAGGGCCCCGGCCCGGGCGGCGTACGGGCGGTTGTGGGCGTACAGGGCGCACAGGGACCCGGCCATCGCGTACATCGCCAGGTCGAGCCGGCCGAGCGCCAGGAGCGTGAGGCTGGGCGGGGCCATGGCCGCGACGACGCTCAGCGCGGGCTTGAACCAGATGTCCGAGGGGCGGCCGACGCGCAGCACGCCCGCCAGCGGGAGACGCGGGGCGGACGGGGCGGCGGGGGTGGGGTGCGCACTGCTCATTCCCACAACCTTAACATGTGTTTTACCTGTAAAACATAACCTCTGAGCTGCCGTGCTCCGGCGAACGCTCCCCGTGTACCTCCGCGCGCTCGCGTGCGCGCCGCATGGCCTGGGCATCGAAAGACCGACTGTCGAGCGGGGAGGTGCGCGTGCACGGACCGGCTTCGTCCGGCTGGCTGCTGGTGGCGCTCTGCGCGATGACCGGCACCTACTGCCTGATGCGGATGCGCGGCGGCGCCGCCGCGGAACAGCGGCGCGCCGCGGGCGGCGAGGCGCTGATGGGGTTCGGGATGGCCGCCATGGCGGTGCCGGCGGCGGTGTTCACTCCGCCGCCGTGGGCCTGGCCCGCCTACGCGGCCGTGTTCGCAGCGGCGGCGCTGCCGGCGCTGTGGGCGGCACGGACCGGTGCGCACCACCTCCACCACCTGGTGGGGGCCGCCGCGATGGTCTACATGTCCGTCGTCATGGCCGGCTCCCCCGGGCACGCGCACGGCGGGGGCGGGTCGGGCATCCCGCTCCTGACCGGGGCGCTGCTGCTCTACTTCGCCGGGTACGTGCTGCTGGCCGGTGTCCGCCTGGTGCCCGTGGCAGCCGTGGCCGGGCAGAGCGCCGGCGGCGGATTCACCGGGTGGGGGGACCGGCCGGAGCTGACGCTGGCGTGCCGGCTCTCCATGGGGATCGCGATGGTGGCGATGCTGCTGACGTTGTGAGCGGGAGCGGTTCACGGCGTACGGATCCGTTGCCTGCGTCACTTCGGCGGCACAAGTCGTACCCGTGAGCGGCCCCGCGCTCATAAGCTGCCCTGCATGATGCTCCCCGCGGCGCTGTTGCTGCTCGGCGCCCTGACCGCCGTGGTCGGTCCCCGGCTGCTCGCCCGGGCGGACTGGCCGGACCGTGAGCCGGTGGTGGCGCTGTGGATGTGGCAGTGCGTGGTGGCGGCCGTACTGGTGTGCTGCGCGCTGTCGATGACGCTCAGCGCGGCGGCGGCCTGGCACGCGGTCGGCGGGCACGTCTTCGCGACGGCACCCGGCTCGGTCGTGGAGGCCTACGCCCTCGGCACCGCGGGTCCGTGGGCGGCGACCACCGCGGTCGTGCTGGCCTGCGGCGGGTTGTGGAGCGCGGCGATGCTCGTCCGCGAGGTCGGCCGGGCGCGCGCCCGGCGTCGCCGCCGGCGTGCCGACCTGCTGGTCCGGGCCCCGCTGCTGCCGGGTGAGGTGGCCGTGTCCGGCCGGCTCGTCGTGCTGGAGAGCGAGCAGCCGGACGCCTGGTGGCAGCCCGGCACCCCGCCGCAACTGGTCGTCACGACGGCCGCGCTGCGCCGGCTGAAGGGCCGGCAGCTGGACGCCGTGCTCGCGCACGAGCAGGGACACGCGCGGGCCCGCCACGACTGGCTGCTGAACTGCTCGTCCGCGCTGGCGGGCGGCTTCCCGCAGGTGCCGGTGTTCGCCGCGTTCCGTGACGAGATGCACCGGCTGGTCGAACTCGCCGCGGACGACACGGCCTCCCGCCGCTTCGGCCGCCTGACCACGGCCCTGGCCCTGGTCGAACTGAACGAGCACCGGGGCGTGTTCGGCCCCTGCCCGACGCCGCAAGCCCATGTCCCGGCGCGGGTGCACCGGTTGCTCACTCCCCCGGACCGGCTGACCGCGGCCCGGCGCCTGCGGCTGACGGCGGCGGCCGCGCTGGTGCCGGTGGTGCCCGTGCTGGTGGCGTTCGTACCGGGGCTGCGGGCGCTGGGGTAGCGGGGCGTCCGGGCCGGTTTCGGTGGACGCGGCATGGCCGAAGCGTGTCGTCCCGGTAGCGGAAGCTCGTCCCTTACTGGATCCGGACCCCCCGGTTCGGCGAGGATCGCTGTATGCACACCTCGTCCGTCGACTCCCCGCCCCGCCAGGAACACCGCACCACCGCCGGTCTCGCCGGTGTCCTGGCCCTGTGCTCGGCTCTGCTGCTGGTCCTCGTCGCGGCGAGATGGAGCCCGTTGATCAACGCGGACGGGGAGATCGCCGCCACCACCCACCGCTGGGCCGTGGACGAGAGCGGCATCACCCAGGCGTGCCGCATCCTGACGGACTGGGTGTGGGATCCGTGGACGATGCGCCTGCTGTGCGCGGGGGTCGTCGTGTGGCTGGTGGTGCGGCTCGCGGCGCGCTGGACGGCGGTGTGGCTGGCGGCGTCCGTGGCTCTGGGCACGCTGCTGCAGCAGGGCCTCAAGGCCGCGGTGGACCGCCCCCGCCCGGTGTGGCCCGACCCCGTCGACTCGGCCCACTACGCGGCGTTCCCGTCGGGCCACGCCATGACCGCCACGGTCGTCTGCGGCCTCCTGCTGTGGCTCCTGCACCGGCACGGCGTCGGCCCCTCCGTGTGGCGCGCGGCCGTGGCCGTGGCGGTGGTCTCCGTGGTCGGCGTCGGGCTGACCCGCGTCTGGCTGGGCGTCCACTGGCCGTCGGACGTGGTGGGCGGCTGGCTGCTGGGCGCGACGGTGGTGGCCGTGGCGGTGTGGGTGCACCGGCTCCGACAGCCGTGAACCCGCCCCCGGCGCCGGCCGCGGCCTCTTAGGATCACCCCATGACCGCCGTGCTGTTCGACTTCTCCGGAACCCTCTTCCGTGTCGAGTCCACCGACTCCTGGCTGCGCGGCGTTCTCGCCGGGGCCGGAATCCGGCTCGACGAGCCGGAGTTGACCGCCGCGGCCCGGGCACTGGAGGCGGCCGGGGCACTGCCGGGCGGCAGCGCCCCCGAGCGGATTCCGGACGAACTGGCCGACGCCTGGCCGATCCGGGACCGGAGCGCCGCCCTGCACCGGGCCGCCTACACGGGCCTGTCCCGCCAGGTCCCGCTGCCCGACCCGGCGTTGCACGACGCGCTGTACGACCGCCATATGACGCCGGAGGCCTGGGCCCCGTACCCGGACGCCGTCGAGGTGCTCCGCACGCTGCGGGAACGGGGCATCCCCGTGGGCGTGGTCAGCAACATCGGCTGGGATCTGCGGCCGGTCTTCCGGGCGCACGGCCTGGACCCGTACATCGACGTGTACGTCCTGTCGTACGAGCACGGCATCCAGAAGCCGGACCCGCGGCTGTTCGCCACCGCCTGCGAGGCGCTCGGCGCCGATCCGCGCCGGACGCTCATGGTCGGCGACGACCGCAGGGCCGACGGCGGCGCCGGCGCCCTCGGGTGCGGGGTGCACTTCGTGGACCATCTGCCGGTGGCCGACCGGCCGGACGGGCTGCGGCCGGTCTTGGACCTGGTGGGCTGAGAAGCGCCCGCCGACGCGGCACAGCCGCTGTAGGGCCGGCCGGGGCCGGAATGCCGGCTGCGCGCCCGCCTCGGACGATCCCCCGCGTCGCCCGAGGCAGACGGCATCACCGATCCGGACCACAGGGGCCCGGGCCGGACGCTCTGAGTATAGTTGGCTGGCAGCCAGTCAACGCAGGAGTTACAGCATGTCCCCGCGCAGCGCCTCGGTCAATGAAGAGTTGCGGAGACGTTCGAAGGAGCGGCTTCTGCAGGCGGCGGTCGAGCTGGTCGGCGAGCGCGGGTTCGAGGCGACGACGCTCGGCGACATCGCCGACCGGGCGGGCTCGGCGCGGGGCCTGGTCTCGTACTACTTCCCGGGCAAGCGCCAGCTCGTGCAGTCCGCCGTGCACCGGCTGATGCACCGCACGCTGGAGGAGGCGCTGGAGCGGGAGCCGCGCACCGAGGACGGCCGGGAGCGGATGGCGCGGGCCATCGACGCGATCCTGGGCCTGGCCCGGGACCGGCCCGTGCTGATGCGCCAGCACATGGCCGGGCTGCTGCAGGCGGAGGGCTTCCTGCCCTGCCCGGAGCAGCGGCGCCTGGCCGAGCTGCTGCGGGACACCGTCGCCCGGCACGGCTCGCGGGACGTCGACGCCGACTACCCGATGCTGCGCGCCCTGCTGATGGGCGCCGTGTACGCGGCCCTGGTGCCGGGGGTGCCGATGCCGGTTCCGGTGCTGCGGGCCGAGTTGTTCAAGCGCTACCGGCTCGACTGGGAGCTGGGCGTCCCGCCGGAGGCCGAGACGCCCGGCGGGAAGGGTGACGCGGATCTGTCGCGGTTCTTCGCGACGGGCGGGCCGGCCGGCACCGCGCCGGGGCGTGAGCCCGAGGTCCGGCCGTGACACCGCCCGGCGCGCTCACCGCCGGGCGCGGCGCGGTGTCAGCAGGCCCGCGTCCCGGGCCTGGCCGATCAGCCTGAGCGACGTGCGGCGGCTGTGCCCGGTCGCGCACATCACGGCGAGGACCGGGTCGGCGCCCTCCCGCTGCGCCGCGCGGTACTCCTGCGCCACCAGCCACCGCCCCTCCACGCCCGTCGGCCAGACCGGCCGGGCGCGGCGCCCCTGGCCCCCGCGGCCCTCCGGCACCTGCCCCTCGCGGCCCTCCGGGAGCGGCCCGGCAGCGGTGGCGCACGCCTCGGCCAGGGAGTCCTCGAGCCAGTCGGCGAGCACGGCCAGGTCGTCGAGGGACAGCGCGGGCTGGGCCCGGACCTCCTCGACGCAGACGCATCCCCCGGTCACGACGGCCAGGGCGTCGACGCGGGCGCCGTCCGTGAAGGCCAGCCGGACGTCGAACCACCGCGTGGCGTCGTCGTTCTCCCGCACCTCCCACGCGGGCCGCACGGTCACCGCGCCGTCCGCCGGAGAGCGATCAGAAAGATTCAGAAAGGATGCTGCCAGCACACACGGAACGAAACCGCATGATCACATTCCCTATAGATCGGACACGCTCCCCGGGCGGAGCACAGCACCCTGTCAGCGGAGCCCGGCCGGTGCGATGCTGGAGGCGTCAGCACTCTCCTGAGATCCCTCGGGATCCCCCGGGTAAGGAGTTCCGCCGTGCTGCGAGTCGCCGTCGTAGGCTCCGGGCCGAGCGGGTGCTACACCGCCCAGAGCCTCGTCCAGCAGGACTCCGAGGTGTGCGTCGACGTACTGGACCGGCTGCCGTGCCCGTACGGCCTGGTCCGCTACGGCGTGGCACCGGACCACGAGAAGATCAAGTCGCTGCAGAACAACCTGCGGGCGGTCCTGGAGCACGACAGGATCCGGTTCCTCGGGGGCGTCCAGGTGGGCCCCGGCGGGGTGCCGGTCGCGCGGCTGCGGGAGCTGTACCACGCGGTGGTGTACTGCGTGGGCGCCGCCACGGACCGGCATCTCGGCGTTCCCGGGGAGGACCTGCCGGGCAGCTGGTCGGCGACGCAGTTCGTGGCCTGGTACAGCGCCCACCCGGACGCCGTGGACGACGGGTTCCTGCGCAACGCCCGGTCGGCCGTGGTCATCGGCGTGGGGAACGTGGCCGTGGACGTCACCCGGATGCTGGCGCGCGGACTGGCCGAGCTGACCCCGACCGACATGCCGCAGGCGGCCCTGACCGCGCTGGCGGCGAGCCGGGTCTCCGAGATCCACATGGTGGGCCGGCGCGGCCCCTCCCAGGCCCGCTTCACCACCAAGGAACTGCGCGAGCTGGGCACCCTGCCGGAGACCGACGTGGCCGTGGACCCGGCGGAGCTGGCGCTGGATCCCGGGTACACGGACCCGTCCGCGCTGCCCGCCCCGCAGCGGCGCAACGTGGAGGTGCTGCGCGGCTGGGCCGAGGCGCCCCCGAAAGGCGCCCCGCGCCGCATCCGGCTCCGGTTCTTCCTGCGCCCCGTCGAACTGCTCGCCGACCAGGGCCACGTGGGCGCGGTGCGCTTCGAGCGGACGGCACCGGACGGGCACGGCGGCGTGACGGGCACGGGCCGGTACGAGGACCTCGAAGCCCAGCTGGTGCTGCGCTCGGTGGGCTACCGCGGAGTCCCTCTGGAGGGCCTCCCCTTCGACACCGCCACCGGCACGGTCCCGAACCTGTCCGGCCGCGTCCTGCGCGAGGGCGTCGTCACCCCCGGCGAGTACGTGGCGGGCTGGATCAAGCGCGGCCCGACCGGCGTCATCGGCACGAACCGCCCCTGCGCGAAGGAGACGGCGACGTCCCTCCTGGAGGACGCCCCCGCGCTCGCCCTGCGGACGGTCCCCGACGATCCCCTCCCCGCCCTGCGCGCGGAGGGCGCCGACCCGGTCGAGTGGGCGGGCTGGCAGTCGATCGAGCGCGCGGAGGCGGAACTGGGAGCGTCCCTGGGACGCGGTGTGGTCAAACTCCCCGACTGGCAGTCGCTGTTGGACGCGGCGCGCTCCTGACCCGGCCGTCCTGCCGGGCCGCCGAGTCGAGAAGCGCGCTCAGAAGACCGGGGAAGAGATCGTCCAGGTCGTCCCGGCGCAGCCAGTTCATCTTCGCCGTCCCCCGGTACACCTGCCGGATCACCCCGCTCTCCCGCAGCACCCGGAAATGGTGCGTGGTGGTCGACTTGGTGACCGGCAGTACGAAGTCCGAGCAGGACAACTCGCCGCTCGCCGCGGCGAGTTCGCGCACGATCCGCAGCCGCATCGGGTCGGACAGCGCGTGCAGCACCTCCTCCAGCCGGATCTCCTCGCGCTCGGGATGCGGCAGGGCACGGCTGCTGACGGCGGGCGAGGTCACGGCGGCTCCACTTCCTTCGGGGATCCCCATAGTACGAGAACCATCGTAGTTTGACATCCACCGTACTACGATGCCTATCGTACGAGTCGACATCGACCCCGTGACGAATGGAGTCCGCCGTGACCGCGCTGTTCGAGCCCTGCACCCTGCGCGACGTGACGATCCCGAACCGCGTGTGGATGCCCCCGATGTGCCAGTACTCGGCGGCTCCTCAGGGCCCGGAGACGGGCGCCCCGAACGACTGGCACTTCGCGCACTACGCGGCCCGTGCGACCGGCGGCACGGGCCTGATCATCGTCGAGGCCACCGCGGTCTCCCCGGAGGGCCGCATCTCTCCGTACGACCTCGGCATCTGGAACGACACGCAGGTGGAGGCGTTCCGCCGCATCACGCGCTTTCTCGCCGCACAGGGCACGGTTCCGGCCATCCAGCTCGCCCACGCCGGCCGCAAGGCGTCGACGGACCGCCCCTGGAAGGGCGGCGCGCCGGTCGGCCCGGACGCGTACGGGTGGGACTCCGTCGCGCCGAGCCCGATCGCGTTCGACGACCGGCACCCGGCCCCGGCGGAGCTGACCGCCGATCAGATCAGGGAGATTGTCGAACAGTTCGCGGCCGCGGCCCGCCGCGCGCTCGCCGCCGGCTTCGAGATCGCCGAGATCCACGGCGCCCACGGCTACCTGATCAACGAATTCCTCTCCCCGCACTCCAACCACCGGACCGACGCCTACGGCGGCTCGTACGAGAACCGCACCCGGTTCGCGCTCGAGGTCGTCGACGCCGTACGGGCCGTGTGGCCGGACGACAAGCCGCTGTTCTTCCGCGTCTCGGCGACCGACTGGCTCGACGAGGGCGGCTGGACCCCGGACGACACCGTCCGCCTCGCCGCCGACCTGCGGGCCCACGGCGTCGACCTGCTCGACGTCTCCACCGGCGGCAACGCCTCCGGTGTCCGCATCCCCACCGGCCCCGGCTACCAGGTGCCCTTCGCCGCCCGGGTGAAGAGCGAGACGGGCCTGCCGGTCGCCGCGGTCGGCCTGATCACCGAGGCCGAGCAGGCCGCGAAGATCCTGGCCAACGGCGAGGCGGACGCGGTCCTGCTCGGCCGTGAGCTGCTGCGCAACCCGTCGTGGGCCCGGCTGGCGGCGCGGGAACTCGGCGGTGAGGTGCGGGTGCCGGACCAGTACCACCGTTCGGTCTGATCCGGCACCCGGAGCCGGTCCGTCAACCGGCCGCGCACGCCGTGCCGTTGAGCGTGAACGCGGCCGGAGCGGCACTGTTGCCGCCGTGGTTCGCCTGGTAGCCGATGCTGACGCTCGCACCCGGCGCGATGCTGCCGTTGTAGGACACGTTGGTCGCGGTGACCGCCCCGGTCGACGGCGCGTAGGTGGCGCCCCAGCCGCCCGTGACGGTCTGGCCGGCGGGCAGGGTGAAGCCGAGTTTCCAGCCGTTGACCGCCGTCGTGCCGGTGTTGGTGATGGTCACGGAGGCGGTCAGACCGGTGTTCCAGGCGTTCACCGTGGCCTTCACCCGGCAGGCGCCGGGCTGCGGCTGGGGTGCCGGGCCCGAGCGGTCCAGGCCGAAGAAGGTGAGCACGCGGGAGGCCATGCCCTGGGCGTACAGGTTGTGGCCGACGCCCTGGAGGCTGATCGCCTCGACGGGGGCCCGGTCGCCCGTGCCGCCGTAGCGGGTGCGGTTCCAGCCGGGCTGGGGGGTGTCGGAGGCGGCCGGGGTCTGGCTCACGCCCTGCACGTTCGTCCACTGCTTGATCTGCTCCCCGAAGTTCGGGTAGCGCAGGGCGTCGTCCTCGGTGCCGTGCCAGATCTGCATCCGCGGGCGGGGGCCGGTGTAGCCGGGGTACGCGCCCCGGACCAGGTCGCCCCACTGCGCGGGGGTGCGCGTCACCGTGCCGCCCGAGCAGGCGCTGTTCCACTCGGAGCCGTCGGTGGTGGCGAAGCAGCCGAACGGGACGCCGGAGAAGGCGGCGCCCGCGGCGAACACGTCCGGGTAGTCGCCGAGGAGGACGTTCGTCATCATCGCGCCGGAGGAGATGCCCGTCGCGAACACCCGGCCCTTGTCGGCGTCGTAGGTGCGGGTGACCCAGTCGATCATCGACTTGATGCCGACGGGGTCGCTGCCGCCGTCGCGGCGCAGGGCCTGGGGCGAGGAGACGTCGAAGCACTTGCTGCTGCGCGTGACGGACGGGTAGAGCACGATGAACCCGTACCGGTCGGCCAGCGAGTCGTATTCGGTGCCGTTGTACATGTCGGGGCCCGAGCCGGTGCACCAGTGCACGGCGACCACGACCGCCGGGTTCGGGGTGACGCTCTCCGGGACGTACAGGTACATCCGCAGGTTGCTGGGGTTGGTGCCGAAGCCCGTGACCTCGGTGAGGGTCGCGGCGGGCACGGCCCTCTCCCGGGCGGAGGCGGCGGGCGCGGTGAGCGCCGTGGCCGCGAGCAGGGGCAGCAGCGCGGCGAGGAGCGCGAGGAGCATCGACCGCAGGGGTCTCCTCGCCGTGGAGCGGGGGGTGGCAGGCACGTCCGGGTCCCTTCCGTTGTGAGGCGCGGCTCGCAGGACGTCGCGCGGCCGTTCAGCAGGTGGGGTTCGTCCGGGTCAGCAGGGCCGGCCGCCAGGGCAGCCGGCCGTACGCGCCGCCCGCGGCGGGGTCCATGCCCTGGCAGGGGAACCGGAGGCGGCGGGGGTCGATCGTGAGGGTCTGGCCGGCGCCGGTCCGGGTCATCTCGCCGTGGCCGCGGTCGGGTTCGGACAGCACGACGGCGGTGTCGCGGAAGCCGTTCGGGAACTCGGCGAGCGTGGTGCGTGAGGTGTACTGGTGGCCGTTGCCGTCGGAGAAGAACAGGTAGCGGTCCGTCCGGTCGCAGATCGTCCAGAAGTCCAGCCAGGCGCCGTCGCCCTTGTCCTCGGTGACGATCGGCGGCTCGCCGTCGAAGAGGTTCCGCGGCGCGCTCCAACCGCGCGGGTCCGAGGGGTCCTGGCTGGTGGAGCAGGACGGCGGGCCGATGTCCGGGGCTGTGTCGAGGAACGTCTGCGGGGCCGGGGCGGCGTCGGGCCACCGGGCGAAGCTGGTGTGTCCGAGGCTCCAGCGTCCCGCGGTGTCGGCGGTGGTGAGTAGACGTGCCAGCGGTTCCGGTACCGGAACGCCGTCGGGTCCTTGACCGAGAGGATCGGATGGGCGGCGTCCGGCCGGGGACCGATCAGCGGGCCGCTCGACGACCAGGTGAACGACCCGGGCAGGGGGCCCTCGCGGCCGGGCCGCGGTGTGCCCGCGGCGGCCGGTCCCGGTGACAGGGGCGGGGCAGCGACGGCCACCAGCGTGAACACCAGCCCGTCGGCGAACGTACGCATACGCGGAGTTCTCATGACCCGCCCTCTCATGAAGGGGAAGCGCCCGCTCGGCATGGTGACATGGACATGGCCCACATGGAAGCGCTCCCACAGCACTCGCCCCCGGACCTGGACCGGCCGAATGTGTTCTGCGCGAGGCGTTGACTAGAAAGCGCTTGCCGCCTACGTTCCGTTCAGCAGTGTGACCCAGAAGCGTCATCGCGCCGCCACGCGAAGACGCCCGTCGAAGGCTGCCGACCCAGGGGAAGTGCACCCCCAGGGCATGGCACGACCTCCGGCTCGGTCACAGGCAGCACGCGCGGTGAACACCATGGCGAACAGAGTTCATGTACATGATCTGCCGGGCATCATCACGCACCACGAAGGGACGCACCCCACATGCGTACTCGCCCCCCACGCACACACACCCAGAGATCCACCCTGGCGCTCGCCGCCGCCTCCGCCCTGGCGACCGTGGCGGTCCTGGCCGTTCCCCAGCCGGCCGGGGCCGCCGAGAGCTCGCCGGTCGGGTTCGGCGCCGGGACGACCGGCGGCGGCAGCGCCTCGGCGGTCACCGTCTCCTCGCTGAGCGCCTTCAAGTCCGCGGTGACCGGCAACGCGGCCAAGGTCGTGCGGGTCAACGGCCTGATCTCGCTGAGCGGTCAGGTCGACATCGGCTCCAACACCACGGTGCTGGGCGTCGGTTCGGCCTCCGGCTTCACGGGCGGCGGGCTGCGGCTGAAGAAGGTCACCAACGTCGTCATCCGCAACCTGAACATCAGCAAGCCGGTCGCGCCCGCCGACGGCATCACCGTCGAGGCGTCCAGCAAGGTCTGGATCGACCACAACTCCTTCTCGGCCGACCGCGATCACGACAAGGACCACTACGACGGCCTGCTGGACATCAACCACGGCGCGGACAACGTCACGGTGTCCTGGAACACCTTCAAGAACCACTTCAAGGGCTCGCTCGTCGGCCACAGCGACAACAACGCGAGCGAGGACACGGGCCGTCTGAAGGTGACGTACCACCACAACCACTTCGCCAACGTCTACTCGCGCATCCCCAGCCTGCGCTTCGGCACCGGGCACTTCTACAACAACTACGTCGAGGGCGCCGACACCGCCTGCCACTCGCGCATGGGCGCCCAGATGCTGGTCGAGAACAACGTCTTCCGCTCGACGAAGGTCGCGGTCACCACGAACCGCAGCAGCGACGTCGACGGATACGCCAACCTGCGCGGCAACGATCTCGGCGGAGCCGCGACCGAGATCTCGCGGGTCGGCAGCTTCACCAACCCGCCCTACGGCTACTCGGCCGAACCCGCCTCCTCCGTCGCCGCCTCGGTGACGTCGGGTGCGGGCGCCGGGAAGCTCTGACACCTCCCATCGCTCGATCTGACACCCCCCATCGCTCGAACGGACAGAAGGAATCGGGACATGACTTCTGCGACACGTCCGCGCGCCCGCAGGCGCGCGCTGACCGGCGCGCTGGCCACCCTTGGCCTGTCGGTTGGCATGATCATGACCACCAATGCGCCCACGGCGAGCGCCGCCACCTGGCCGACGCCCAACGGCAGCCAGGGGACCTCCTCCACCATCCCGGTGTCCGGCACCAAGGACTACGGCATGAAGCGGTACTACGGCACCGGCAGCCTGGCCGGTGACGGCCAGGAGGAGGGCCAGGACCCGATCTTCCGGCTCGCGAACGGCGCGGTGCTGAAGAACGTGATCCTCGGCGCCCCCGCGGCCGACGGCATCCACTGCGAGGGCAGCTGCACGCTGCAGAACGTCTGGTGGGAGGACGTCGGCGAGGACGCCGCCACCTTCCGCGGCGGCACCGGCGCCACGTACCACGTGATCGGCGGCGGAGCCAAGAAGGCGGCGGACAAGGTCTTCCAGCACAACGGCGGCGGCACGCTCAACATCTCCAACTTCGCGGTGCAGGAGTTCAAGACGCTCTACCGCTCCTGCGGCGACTGCTCCACGCAGTACACCCGCAAGGTCAACCTCAACACCATCGACGTGACCGGGACGGGCAGCACCGCGCGGCTCGTCGGCATCAACGTCAACCGCAACGACGTGGCGACGCTGCGCGGCATCACGATCCGCAACGACGCCTCCCGCAAGGTCGTCCCCTGCCAGAAGTACAACAACAACACGGCGGTGGGCACGGGCCCCGACAGCACGAACTGCAAGTACAGCACCTCGGACATCACCTACCGGTAGTCCGCCCCGAGCCCCCCACGGTGAACGCGGCCGTACGGAGTGCCCGCCCGGCGCTCCGTACGGCCGCCGTGTCACGTCCGGTGCGCCCGCGGCCCGTCGGCCATCTCCCGCTGGTAGCGGGTGTACGCGGCGCGCAGCTCGGCTCCCGGCCAGTCGGCGGGCAGCAGTTCCGGCGGCAGGACGGGGTCGGCGAGCAGGTGGCGTACGACGGCCGCGAACGCGGTGAGGCGGTCGGCGGGGCGGTCCGCGCGGGCGACGTGGGCGAGCAGCGCCCACGCGCCGGCGGACCAGGCGTCCAGCGGCCACAGACTCGCCGCCAGCTCGCGCGCCGGCCGGGCGGGGCGGGCCGTGCAGCACTCGGCCACCCGGTCGAGGTCGTCAGGCAGGGCCCGGCGCAGATTGGCGGGGCGGAGCCAGACGCCCTCGCGGAGTTCGGCGAGGCGGAGGGCGCTGAGCCGGGCGCGCAGGTCGGCGCGTTCTGCGGGGCCGCGGCCGGTCGCGGTGATCACGACCATCTCCCAGTCGCCGTCCCACGCGCGCGTGTCCGGGTGCACGGACTCGTCCTGGCGGCGCTGGCGCTCCAGCAGCCGGTCGCTGAGCCGGTAGCCGGTGCCGGTGCGCCGCAGATCGCCCGCGGCCACCATCCGGCTGAGCGCCGCCCGCACCGTGGACCCGCCGACGCCGAAGGCCTCCACCCGGCCCACCAGGTCCTTCACCGGCAGCTCAGGGGGGTGCGCGCCCAGCAGCAGGCTCAGGACGACCGACCGCGCGGACAGCGGACGCAGTTCGATCTCGCCGGGCGGCGCCGGGTCGTTCATCGGCATGGTCCCGTACTGTACGGGGCGGATTTCCGTGTTGCACGATTGCTGCGACCGCAGGAGGAGTGCAACACTCGAAGCATGGTCTCGACACTCGACGGACAGCGGGCGCAGGCCGGACCCGCCACGCACGACGTCACCAACCAGGCCCCGCCGCTCACCCCGTACGACGCCTCCGAGGACACGGCCCTGCTCCAGGGGCTGCGGCGGGAGGGTGCCGGCTGGGCCGAGGAGGACCTGCGGCGTCTCGGGAGGCAGGCCGGCAGCGCCCAGGCGCAGGAGTGGGCCGACCTGGCCAACCGGCACGAGCCGGAGCTGCGCACTCACGACCGGTACGGCAACCGCGTCGACGAGGTCGCGTTCCATCCGAGCTGGCACCACCTGATGCGCACGGCGATCGCCGAGGGGCTGGCCGGCTCGCCCTGGGCGGACGACCGGCCCGGCGCCCATGTCGCCCGGACCGCCGGCGGACTGTTGTGGGGCCACACGGAGGCGGGGCACGGCTGCCCGACGTCGATGACGTACGCGGCCGTCCCCGCGCTGCGCCGGCAGCCGGAGCTGGCGAAGGTCTACGAGCCGCTGCTGACGAGCCGGGAGTACGACCCGGAACTCCGCGTGCCGACGGAGAAGCCGGGTCTGCTGGCGGGCATGGGGATGACCGAGAAGCAGGGCGGCTCCGACGTCCGGACGAACACCACGGCGGCCACGCCCACGGCCGAGCCCGGGATGTACACCCTGCGCGGCCACAAGTGGTTCACCTCGGCGCCGATGTGCGACGTGTTCCTGGTGCTGGCGCAGGCCCCGGGCGGGCTGTCGTGCTTCCTGGTGCCGCGCGTCCTGCCCGACGGCACCCGCAACACCTTCCGCATCCAGCGCCTGAAGGACAAGCTCGGCAACCGGTCCAACGCCTCCTCCGAGCCCGAGTTCGACGGGACCGTCGCCTGGCTGGTCGGCCCCGAGGGGCAGGGCGTGAAGACCATCATCGAGATGGTCAACTGCACGCGGCTGGATTGCGTGATGATGTCGGCCGCGCTGATGCGCAAGTCCCTCGTCGAGGCCGGGCACCACGCGCGCCACCGCAGCGCGTTCGGCGCCCGGCTGGTGGACCAGCCGCTGATGCGCAACGTCCTGGCCGACCTGGCGCTGGAGTCCGAGGCCGCCACCACGCTCACCCTGCGGCTGGCCGGGGCGGCCGACCGGGCGGTCCGCGGCGACGAGGGCGAGGCCGCCTTCCGCCGGATCGCCACGGCCGTCGGCAAGTACTGGGTGACCAAGCGCGGCCCCGCCTTCACCGCGGAGGCCCTGGAGTGCCTCGGCGGCAACGGCTACGTCGAGGACTCGGGCATGCCCCGGCACTACCGCGAGGCTCCCCTGCTGTCGATCTGGGAGGGCTCGGGGAACGTCAACGCCCTCGATGTGCTGCGGGCACTGAGCCGGGAACCGGGCACCGCCGAGGCGCTGTTCGGCGAACTCGCCCGCGCCGAGGGGGCGGACGACCGGCTGGACGCGGCCGTGACCGGGCTGAAGCGGCAGCTGTCCGAGGCGTCGCAGGCGACCGCCCGCCGGCTCGTGGAGCGGATGGCCCTGACGCTCCAGGCCTCGCTCCTCGTCCGGCACGCCCCGCCGGCGGTCGCCGACGCGTTCTGCGCGACGCGGCTCGACGGCGACTGGGGGCACGCCTTCGGGACGCTGCCCGAGGGGACGGGGCTCGACACGATCCTGGAACGCGCGCTGCCCGGCGGGGACTGAACCACAGTCAGCCAACGAGCACTCAGTTCGCGCACAGTCATCTCCCGGTTCCGCTTCGTTGTCAGTGCCGTGGTGCAGACTCCCCGTCAGTCGGCACTTCGCTGGGGAGGACAACGTGTTCAGGGGGATCGACGAGGTGGACTGGGCCTCACTGCGCCACGCCCAGGGCAGTGCGGAGGACGTGCCCCGGTTACTGCGGGGACTGGCCTCCCCCGACCCGGCCGAGCGGGCGAGTGCGCTCGACGGGATGTACGGCGCCGTGCACCACCAGGGGCCCGTGCACGACGCGACGCTCGCCTGTGTTCCGTTCCTCCTCGCGCTCGCCGTCCGCGAGGAGGTGCCGGACCGGGCGGAGGTGGTGGAACTCCTCGTCAGCATCGGCGGCATCGACGCCGGCTCCGGTGAACTCGCCGCGCGGGCCCGGGCCGCTGTGCGCGCGGACGCCGAGGTCTTCGTCGGGCTGTGCGGCGACGCGGACGCCGGGGTGCGCCGGGCCGCCGCGGGGGCACTCGTCCGGTTCCTCGGCCGGCCGGCGCGTGTGCTCGCCGTGCTGCGGGAGCGGATCGGCGTGGAGCGGGACGACGGGGTGCTGATCGCCCTGGCCGAAGCCCTCGGCGTGTTCGCACAGCGGTACCGCACGGCCGGCCACGCCGCCGAGGCGGTGCGGCTGCTCGCCGAGCTGAGCGGGCCCCCGTACGGCCCGGCACTGCGGCTCGCCGCACTCGGCCGGCTCGCGGCGTGCGCCCCGGAGCGGCTTCCCGCCGACCTCGTCCCGGTCGTCGTCCGGCTGCTCCGGGACAGATCCGGGCAGCGCGCCCGGTCCGCACCCGCCTCGGACTGTCCTGGCCCGGACACGCTCGCGGGGCGGCTGCGGCGCCTGCGCCCCTCCGACGAGGAGGGCTCCCAGCTGCTGCGGACCCTGCACTCCGCGCTCGGCGGGCGGGTGGCGGACCGGGTCGCCCTGCTGTGCGGGCAGCTGACCAGCCCGGACCCCCTCGACCGGTGCAACGCCGTGTGGATGTCGGCCGGACTCTTCCGCGAGTGGCGTACCGGACACGAGGAGCCGGTCACGCTCATGGGGAACCAACTGGGCGCCGAGGAGGGCCGGTTGCACGACGCGGCGGTCGCCGTCCTGCTGGAGCTCTTCGAGCTGGCGAGACCCGCCGCGGACCGCCTTCACACGCTCGTGACGTACCGTCCCGAACTGCGCATACGGCACCGGGAGCGGGGCGGTCCGGCCCTGGGCGGCCCGCTCAAGGCACTGGCCCGGGCCGGGGACGCGCGGGCCGCGCCGGTGCTGGCCGAGGTACTGGCGGGCCCGGTCGTCCCGCACGACCTGGGGCTGGTGGTCCCCCACCTGGGCCGGGCCGCCGCGCCGCTCGCTCCGGCGTTACGGCGACGCCTCGCGCAGGTCCCGCCGGACGACCCCGGCGCGCGGGGCCGGGCCGTGCCCCTGCTGTCGGCCCTCACGGCCCTGGGCGACACCGAGTCCCTGCCGGTGGTGCTGCGCCTGCTGCGGGGCATGCCGGAGGAGCTGCCGGGGCGCGACGCCGTCACGGGGGCGGCGGTGCGGGCGCTCGGCGCGTTCGGCAGCGCGGCGCGCGAGGCGATACCGGACCTGCGGGGGCTGCTGGCGACGGACTGCGCCGTCGCGGCGGCGGACGCGCTGTGGTCGGTCACGGGGGAGGCCGATGCCGTACTGCCCGTGCTGCTCCGGGAGTCGGCCGACTCCCGGAGCAGCCCGCACCGCCGCGCGGCGGCCGCGGACGTCCTCGGGCGACTGGGCCCGGCGGCGCGTCCCGGCCTGCCTGAGCTGCGCCGGATGACCGGCTCGGGCGACGTGTGGGAGCGGGTCACGGCCGCGTGTGCGCTGTGGCGCACGGCCGGCGAGCCGGAAGAGGTCCTGCCCGTCCTGCGCTCCGCGTGGGCGGAGCACCCGCGCACGCGGACGGCCATCGCCGGGTGCGTCGCGGCTCTGGGGCCCGCGGGAGCACCGCTCCACGACCTGCTGCGCGCGGAGCTCGCGTCCCCCCGCCGGCACCTGACCGGCCCCGGCGGCCGGCACCTGACCGCCGCCCCAGGCGGCCACGGCATCCACGCGGACCTGGGGTTGGTACGGGTCTGCCGGGAGGCGCTGGCCGGGCCGGGGGCGCCGGTGGGCGCCACGGGGTGATGTGACACCGGTCGGGGGTCCTCATGACCTCACGCCGGTAGGGGCTCACGTCACGACGTGACGCCGGATGGGGGTCATCCCGTGGTGCGCCCCCACATCGGGCCGAAGCGGGACCACTCGGCGTCCCACTGGTCGATGCGCCGGCGCTCCAGGCGGCCGCGTACCGCGCGTCCGGCCAGGAGGGGCACGGTGGCGGCTCCGGCGGCCGCCACCCCGCCGATCAGCCAGGCCCGTACGCGGGCCTGGCTCTCGGTGACGGGCCGGGTCACCTGACGGCCCTCGGGGTCCGTCCAGACGGTGACCGGGCTGCCGGCGGCGCTGCCCGCCGGGACCCGCACCTGGCCGGAGTGTGGGGAGCCGTCCGCGGCCGTCCACACCGCCTCCGCCCACACCTGATCGGCGCGGGACGCGCCGCCGTTCCCGGACGCGGTCCCGGGAGCCCGCTCGGCGAGCCGTGCCACGAGGGGACGCCACTCGTCGCGTTCCCGGGCCAGCCCGTCCTCGACGGACCGGCTCACCGCCGTACCGGCCAGCAGCCCGGCGCACACGGTGAGCAGCCCCACGCCCAGCACGACCCAGGCCTCCACCCTGTCGGCCCGGCGCTTGAGCGGATTGCGCCGCCAGCGCCACAGCCACACCTTCGGACCACGTAACGCCATCGAAGGCACCCTCCTCACGCGCGCATGACCATCCCGCCGTCCTCCCCATACGGAAGAGGGCCCCTGGATGCTCACTGCACCTACCCCCGCGGCGGGTCCCGCGCGCGGCCCCGGCCCGTCGCGACGGCCGCCGACATCCCCCTGACCTGCGCCGCAGCCGCTCCACGGGTGACTGTCAGTGGTGGGGTGCAGACTGGCCGGTGTCCGAGACAAGGGCGTCGACGAGGACGCCGCGGAGGTGATCGGCATGACCGAGGTACTGCTCGCCGTGGGCACGCGCAAAGGCCTGTTCATCGGGCGCCGGCGGGGTGGTGGCGCCTGGGAGTTCGACGAGAGTCCCTACTTCAACGCCCAGGCCGTGTACTCGGTCGCCCTCGACACCCGCACCGCGACGCCGAGGCTGCTGGCCGGCGGCGACAGCGCGCACTGGGGCCCGTCCGTGTTCCACTCCGACGACCTCGGCCGGACGTGGACCGAACCGGCCCGGCCGGCCGTCAAGTTCCCGAAGGACACGGGGGCGTCCCTGGAGCGGGTGTGGCAGCTGCACCCGGCCGCCGCCGAGCCGGACGTGGTGTACGCGGGCACCGAACCGGCCGCGCTGTACCGCTCGGAGGACCGCGGGGAGACCTTCGAGCTCGTCCGGCCCCTGTGGGAGCACCCGACGCGGTCCAAGTGGGTGCCGGGCGGCGGCGGTGAGGGTTTGCACACCGTGCTCACCGACGCGCGCGACCCCCGTGCGGTGACGGTCGCCGTCTCGACGGCCGGTGTGTTCCGCACCCAGGACGGCGGCGCGAGCTGGACGCCGTCGAACTCGGGTGTCTCCGCGGTGTTCCTGCCCGACCCGAACCCGGAGTTCGGTCAGTGCGTGCACAAGATCGCGCGGGACGCGGCGACCCCGGACCGGCTCTACCTGCAGAACCACTGGGGCGTGTACCGCAGCGACGACGCGGGCGCGCACTGGACGGACATCGGCGAGGGCCTGCCGTCCACGTTCGGCTTCGCGGTGGCGGCGCACCCGCGCAGAGGGGACACGGCGTACGTGTTCCCGATCAACGCCGACGCCGACCGCGTCCCGGCCGGCCACCGCTGCCGGGTCTACCGGACGGCGGACGCGGGCAAGACGTGGGAGCCGCTCTCGGCGGGGCTGCCCCGGGAGGACCACTACGGCACGGTGCTGCGCGACGCGATGTGCACGGACGACGCGGACCCGGCGGGCGTCTACTTCGGCAACCGCAACGGCGAGGTGTTCGCGTCGGCGGACGACGGCGACAGCTGGCAGCAGCTCGCCGCGCATCTGCCGGACGTGCTGTGCGTGCGCGCCGCGGTCGTCGGCTGAGGTCGGCCCCGCCCGGCATTACCCACGTTGAAGGAGGCCCCGATCGGGGCCTCCTTCCGCTTTCCTCCCAGGCGGCCCTCTGAGTGACGTCACCGCAGTTCACAGGGCATATCACCGAACGCTGAGACCCAAGCACCCCCAGGGTTCCGCTCCAGCGCCTGCCTGAACTTTGCCAATTGCGGATTTACAACGTTTACCGAGACGCCATATCAATGCCTCCGACGCACACCGACCCGGCGGCGTCGTACTCATCCACCTCGACGGCATGTGGCGGCACGGGACGGCCGCACTCGACAGAGGAGAAGTCGTGGATTCGACCAACTCGGCCCTGCGCAGGCGCAGGACCACACAGGTGGCCTGCGCCGCCGCTGTTCTGGGCCTCGCCCTGAGCGGCTGCGCCGGGCAGGGCGCCGCCCACAGCAACGGCGGTTCGGACAAGGCCGGCGGCAAGGTGACCCTGAAGTTCTGGAACGGCCTGACCGGCGGTGACCGTCCGACGGTCGAGAAGCTGATCTCCGAGTTCAACGCCACCCACAAGAACATCAAGGTCCAGTCGGACCCCATGCCGTGGGACGTCTTCTACCAGAAGCTGCTGACCAGCGTGAGTTCCGGCAGCGGCCCGGACGTGGTCGCCATGGACGCGGGCCAGATACCGAAGTACGCCCACAGCGGCGTGCTGCAGCCGATCGACGACTTCTACGGCACGGACCGGGCCGTCGCCGCCAAGCTCGTGCCGGCCGCCGTCCAGGCGTCGGAGTTCGGCGGCAAGAACTACGGTGTGCCGACCGAGACGGCGCCGCTGCTGCTGTACTGGAACAAGACCCTGTTCAAGAAGGCGGGCCTGAACCCGGACAAGCCGCCGGCCACGTGGTCGGAGTTCGAGCAGGACGCGGCGAAGCTGACCAAGGACGCCAACCACGACGGCAAGCCCGACACCTACGCGATCGCGCTCGCCGACCACGAGACCATTCCGATGTACCCGGTGCTGCTGTGGCAGGGCGGCGGCGGTGTGGTCAGCCAGGACGGCAAGCGGGCGATGCTGGACGACCCGGCGACGGTCGCGGCCGTCAAGCACTGGGTGAGCCTGGTCCGCGACAAGAAGATCTCCCCCATCGGCCTCGGCGGCGCCGACGCGGACAAGCTGTTCCAGACCCAGAAGGCCGCGATGGAGATCGTCGGGCCCTGGGACACCACCACCTTCACCCAGTCCCATGTGGACTACGGGGTGACCATGCCCTTCGCCGGGCCGAAGGCCCAGGTCACCTCCGCGGGCGTCACCTCGTTCGCGCTGACCTCCACCGACCCGGCGGTCAAGAAGGCGGCCTACACCTTCTTCTCCTGGTGGAACAGCAAGCCCGCGCAGATCACGCTGGCCAAGGGCACCGGATTCCCGGTGAACCGGACCGACGTGAGCGCGGCCGACCTCAAGGGCTACCCCTACCCGATCGCCTTCGGCTCCCCGCAGGTGCTGAAGAACTCCCGGCCGTTCCTGGCGGGTCTGATCAACGGGCCCGTGATCCAGGACCAGATCTTCTACCCCGCCCTGCAGCGCATCCTCAACGGCAAGGGCAGCGTCGAATCGGTGCTGAAGCAGGCCAACGCCGCTGTGCAGAAGGAACTCGCGACCAAGTAGTCCGGTGACGGAGCCGGCACCGCACGCCGGCTCCGCCTGCCTCGGCGTCCATGAGGTGAACGATGTCCTTGCAGATCACGTCGCACCCGCCGGCCGCAGCCGCCGGCCGCGGGTCACGACCGGGCGGACGGCCACGGGGCCGGCTCTCCTATCGCGGCCGCCAGGCGCGCGCGGCCTGGCTGTTCCTCACCCCGAGCCTGGTGGTCCTCACCGTCTTCGTGGTGTACCCGATGATCCAGGCGGGGTACCTGTCCTTCACGAGCTACAACCTGGTGCAGGCCGCGCAGTGGGTGGGGCTCGGCAACTACCGGCACATGCTGCACGACCCGCAGGTGTGGAACGCGCTGCGGAACACCCTGGTGTACGCGGCGGTCAGCACGCCGGTCAGTGTCCTGCTGGCCCTGGCGCTGGCCCTGTTCCTCAACCGGGCCATGGCGCTGCGCGGGTTCCTGCGTTCGGCCGTGTTCCTGCCGTTCGTGGTGTCCCTCGGTGTCGTCTCCATCGCCTGGTCGTTCCTGCTCGACCCCGACATCGGGCTGCTGAGCGACTGGCTGTCGCACCTCGGCGTCACGACCCAGCAGGGGTACCTCCAGGATCCCTCGACCGCCATGGCCGCGGTCATCGCGGTCGGCGTCTGGAAGAACGTCGGCTTCTACATGATCATGTACCTGGCCGGTCTGCAGTCGATACCCGGCGAGTTGTACGACGCGGCGCGCGCCGACGGCGCCAACGCCTGGCAGCGGCTGCGCAACGTCACCTGGCCGCTGCTGGCCAACCAGACGATGCTCATCACGATCATGGCGGCGATCGGCACCCTCCAGGCCTTCGACCAGATCTACGTCATGACCCACGGCGGTCCGTTCTTCCAGACCGAGACGCTGGTGATGTTCACCTACCGCATCGGGTTCGAGAACAACCAGTTCGGCTACGCGGCGGCCGTCTCCTGGGTGCTGCTCCTGCTGGTCTTCGCGCTGTCGATGGTCCAGTTCACGTACTTCCGCAAGCGAGTGGTGACGTTCTGATGGCAACGACCCTGCACACCGCCGCGGTCCGTCCGCAGGCGCGGCCCGACCAGCGCACCCGGACCCTGGCCAGGGCCTGGCGCGCGGCCACCGTCGTCGCCGCGGTCGCGATCGCCTTCGCCGTCCTGCTGCCCATCATCTGGATGCTCTTCGCCTCCTTCCGCCCCGAGCAGGACATCGTCACCAACCCGCCGACCCTCTTCCCCCGCGCGTTCACGCTGGCCAACTACCGGGAGATCTGGCACGCGATCCCGTTCGCGGAGCTGTACCGCAACACGCTCCTCTTCGCCGGGTCGGTCACGGTGATCTCCCTGTGCTTCGACTCCATGGCCGCGTACGCGCTGGCCCGCCTGGAGTTCAAGGGACGCAACACCGTCTTCGTCGGCATCCTCGTGATGCTGATGCTGCCGTTCCAGATCACCCTGGTGCCGCTGTACGACCTGCTGAACAACCTGCACCTGGTGAACACCTTCACCGGCATGATCGTGCCGCGGGCGACCAACGCGTTCGGCATCTTCTTCATGCGGCAGTTCTTCCTCTCGCTGCCCAAGGACATGGAGGAGGCCGCCCGCATCGACGGCGCCTCGGAGTGGCGCATCTACTGGCAGGTGATCCTGCCGCTGGCCCGTCCCGCGCTGCTGACCCTCGGCCTGTTCCACTTCCAGTACAACTGGAACGACCTGCTCTGGCCGCTGATCATGACGTCGGACAACAGCCACGCCACCATCCCCGCCGGTCTGTCCCTGTTCATGGGCCAGCACGTCACCCAGTACGGCATGCTGATGGCCGGGGCCGTGCTCTCCCTCCTCCCGGTGATCCTCATGTTCCTGCTGATCCAGCGCAGTTTCGTGCAGGGCATCGCGACCACCGGCATCAAATGACCCCCGAGGACACCCCCTTGACCCCCTGGTTCCGCACCGGCCGGCTGCACTTCGCCGTCGGCATCGAGGACACCTTCGTCCCACAGGAGGACGTGGGCCGGCGCAGGCTCGACGAGTACGAACTGACCCAGCACTACCACCAATGGCGGGACGACCTGAGCCGGGCGAAGGACGCCGGCGCCGACATGATCCGCTGGGGCTTCCCCTGGTACCTGCTCGAACCGGCGTCCGGCCGCTTCGACTTCGAGTGGACCGACCGCGTCGTGGAACACCTGGACCGGCTCGGGCTGCGCTGCATGGTGGACCTGATGCACTACGGCACCCCACTGTGGCTGGACAACCAGTTCCTCAACCACCGCTACCCGGAGGCCGTCGCGGCCTACGCCGCCGCGGTCGCCGAGCGCTACGCGGACTCGCTGGACAGCTGGACACCGCTCAACGAGCCGGTCGTCAACGCCGTGTACTGCGGTGAACAGGGCACCTGGCCGCCGTATCTGCGCGGTGACGACGGCTTCGTGAAGATCCTGACGCGGCTGGCCCGCGGCATGGTCCTCACCCAGCGGCGCATCGCCGAAGTGCAGCCCTCGGCCACCTTCGTCCACGTCGACGCCGGATTCCGCTGGACCGGCGCCTGGCCGCCGGGCGAACGCGAGCACCTTCAGGAGCGCCGCTTCCTCGGCCTCGACCTGGTGCTCGGCCGCGTGCACGCGGCGCACCCGATGCGCGCGTACCTCACCGCGCACGGTGTCACCGACGCCGAACTCGACTGGTTCACCACCCACGCGGTCACACCGGACGTCATCGGCGTCAACTACTACCCCGCCTTCACCACCGCCGAGCGCGATCCCACGACCGGAACCGTCCGCCCCGCCGAGGCGGGAACGACGGGTCTGGCCGACCTGTTGCACCGCTACGCCGAACGCTACGAGCAGCCGCTCTTCCTGACCGAGACCAGCCGGGGCGGGCCGGTGGAGGAGCGGCTGGCGTGGCTGGAGGAGAGCGTGGACACCGTGCTGCGGTTGCGCGCCGAGGGCATGCCGCTGGTCGGCTACACCTGGTTCCCGTTCTTCGCCCTCGTCGACTGGCGCTACCGCGAGTCCACGCGGCCGGTGGACCGCTGGCTGGTGCAGATGGGGCTGTACGACCTGGAGCGGGACGCGGGCTCGGTGCTCCGGCGCCGGGCCACCGGCCTGGTCGACCGCTTCCGGGCCCTGGCGGCAGACACGACACAGACATCTCAGGAGCGAGGACAGTGAGCACACATCCCGTGGCGGACGACGGCCTCCACCCCCGGCCCCAGCTGCGCAGGGCCGCGTGGACCGACCTCGGCGGCGCGTGGGGCTTCGCCCATGACGACGCCGACGCGGGACGGGACGCCGGCTGGCACCGCGACCCCGCTCCCTTCGACCGCACCATCACCGTCCCGTTCCCCCCGGAGTCCGCCGCGTCGGGCATCCACGACACCGCGTACCACCCCGTCGTCTGGTACCGGCGCACCCTGCGGCCGCCGGTGGACCACCTCCGCGGCGACCGGGTGCTGTTGCACTTCGGGGCCGTCGACTACCGGGCGTCGGTGTGGGTGGACGGCACCCATGTGGGCGACCACGAAGGCGGCATGACGCCCTTCTCCTTCGACGTGACGGCCGCGTTGACGGCCGGCGCGGACGAGCACACCGTCGTCGTGCGCGCCGAGGACCTGCCGTGGGACGCCGAGCAACCACGCGGCAAACAGGACTGGCAGGACAGCCCGCACGTCATCTGGTACCACCGCACGACGGGCATCTGGCAGCCCGTGTGGCTGGAGGTCGTCCCCGGCACGCATGTCGCGGAGCTGTGCTGGACCTCCGACATCGACGGCGCCTCGGTCCGGCTGGAAGCCCTGCTGCGCCGCCCCGTCCGGCGCGGGGACGACCGGCTGGTGATGCGCGTCGGTCTGCGTCTCGGGACGGAGCTGCTCGCCGAGCAGTCCGCCGTCGTCACGGACGACCGGGTGGTGATGGACATCGCACTCCCGGCCCTGCGCAACGGCCAGGACCGCGACCGGCTGCTGTGGTCACCGCACTCCCCCACCCTGGTCGACGCCGACATCGTCCTGCTGGACCGGGACGCCGACGGGGTGGAGCGGCCCGTGGACGAGGTCGCGAGCTATCTGGGCATCCGCACGGCGGAGGTCGCCGACGGGCGGTTCCTGCTCAACGGCCGCCCGTACTACCTCCGCATGGTCCTGGAGCAGGGCTACTGGCCCGAGTCCCACCTCGCGGCCCCGGACGCCGGGGCGCTGCGCCGCGAGGTCGAACTGATCAAGGAACTGGGTTTCAACGGCGCCCGGGTCCACCAGAAGGTGGAGGACCCCCGCTTCCTCCACTGGTGCGACCGGCTGGGTCTGCTGGTCTGGGGCGAGATGGCCGGCGCGTTCGCGTTCGGCCCGGAGGCGGTGCGCCGGCTGACCACCGAGTGGATGGACGTCGTACGCCGGGACCGCGGGCACCCCTCGGTGGTGGCCTGGGTGCCGTTCAACGAGAGCTGGGGGGTGCAGGACATCGCCGGCTCGCCGGCGCAGCGCGCCTTCGTCGAGGGTGTGGTGCAGCTGACCCGGGCCCTCGACCCCTCGCGGCCCGTCATATCCAACGACGGCTGGGAGATGCCCGAGAGCGACATGTGGACCGTTCACGACTACGCGGGCACCGGGCGGGAACTGCGGGCCCGTTACGGCACCGCCGGGGCCGTCGAGGCGATGCTCACCGACGGCCGGCCGGGCGGCCGCCGGGTCGTGCTCGACCCCGATGCTTCAGATCCCCGCGGTGGACGCCCGGTGCTGCTCACCGAGTTCGGCGGCCTCAGCTACCGCCCCGAGGGCGAGGAGTGGTTCGGCTACTCCACGGTGACGTCACCGGCCGAACTGCGCGGCCGGCTCGACGAACTGTTCGGCGCGGTGACCGACTCCCCGGAACTCGCGGGGTTCTGCTACACGCAACTCACCGACACGGAACAGGAGACCAACGGCCTGCTCACCGCCGGGCGGCGGGCGAAGCTGCCGGTCGAGGAGATCCGCCGCATGGTCGGGCGTCCCTCCGCCGCCATGCCCACCGAGGCCCTCGACCGGCACCGCCGGGAGGTGGAGGAGGCCAACCATCAGCCCGGGGGCACGGCCACAACGTTGTAGGATGCGGTTCCTCCCGTGACGAGCGGAGGAGCACGCGACGGCCGGGGCGAACCGCTGAATGCCCCTGATCGGTGAGGACAGTCGGCATGGTGGTTCGCCTCAAGGACGTCGCCGAGCACGCGGGCGTCTCCATCAAGACGGTTTCCAACGTCGTACGGGGCGAGGCGCACGTGTCGGAGGCCACGCGCGAGCGGGTGCTCCGGTCCATCTCCGAACTCGGCTACCGGCCCCACGCCTCGGCCCGCCACCTCAGGACGGGCCGGAGCGGCATCCTGGCCCTGGCGGTGCCGGACCTGGCGGCTCCCTACTTCGCCGAGCTGGCCGCGGCCGTGATCGCCGCGGCCAAGGGCATGTCGTACACGGTGCTGATCGAGGAGACGGGCGGGGATCCCGAGGAGGAGCTGCGGATCGCGTGCGGTCTGGGGTCCTCGCTCATCGACGGTGTGCTGCTCAGCCCGCTCCGCCTCGACCAGGAGGCCCTGGCCTCCCGCCCCCGCCGGGTGCCGCTGGTGCTGCTCGGTGAGCGGGACTACGAGCTTCCGGTCGACCACGTGCTGATCGACAATGTCGCCGCGGCCCGGGAGGTCACCGCCCACCTGCTCTCCCTCGGCCACACCCGGGTGGCGGCGATCGGCGCCCAGCGCGGCGCCGCCTCCGCCACCGCCCAGCAGCGCGTACGGGGTTACCAGGAGGCGCTGTACCGCGCCGGCGTCCCGTACGACCCCGCCCTGACGTGCGAGGTCTCGGCCTACCGCCTGGCCGACGGCGTCCGGGCCATGCGGTCGCTGCTGGACCTGCCCGAACCACCGGAAGCGGTGTTCTGCTTCAACGACCTGCTGGCGGCCGGGGCCGTGCGGGCGGCGGCCGACCGCGGCCTCGGGGTGCCGCGGGACGTGGCGATCGCCGGGTTCGACGATGTCGAGCTCTCGCAGTTCTCGGTGCCCTCCCTGACGACCGTGGCGCCCGACAAGGCGGAACTCGCCCGGCTGGCCGTCACCGCGCTGCTGCGACGGATAGCGGACGACAGCGCCGAGGAGCCTCCCGCCGTGCTGTACGCGGGGCACCGGCTCGTCGTCCGCGAGAGCAGCGGCGCGGACACCCCCTAGGGCAGTCGCCAGTCCACCGGTTGGCCGCCCTGCTGGATCAGCAGCTCGTTGGCCCGGCTGAATGGACGTGAGCCGAAGAAGCCCCGGTCCGCCGACATCGGGGAGGGGTGGGCGGACTCGATCGCCGGGAGGTCCCCGAGCAGCGGCCGCAGATTGCGCGCGTCCCGCCCCCACAGGATCGACACCAGCGGCTTGCCCCGCGCGGCCAGCGCCCGGATCGCCTGCTCGGTGACCTCTTCCCAGCCCTTGCCGCGGTGCGCGCCGGGATTGCGCGGGGCTGTGGTGAGCGCCCGGTTGAGCAGGAGGACGCCCTGCCGGGTCCACGGCGTCAGGTCTCCGTTGGACGGCCTGGGCAGCCCCAGGTCGGCGTGCAGCTCGCGGAAGATGTTCTGCAGGCTGCCCGGCAGCGAACGCACTTCGGGCGCCACCGCGAAGCTCAGGCCGATGGCCATGCCGGGTGTCGGATAGGGATCCTGTCCGACGATCAGGACCCGGACGTCGTCGAAGGGTTGCTGGAAGGCGCGCAGGACGTTCGCCCCGGCCGGGAGGTAGGTGCGGCCCGCGGCTATCTCGGCCCGTAGGAAGTCCCCCATGGCGGCGATGCGTTCGGCCGCGGGTTCGAGGGCCTTCGCCCAGCCTGCTTCGACAAGTTCGTGCAACGGTCGTGGTGCCACGACGCGTCACTCTACTGGCAGATCCGCAGGCCCCGGTATCGGACGCCGTCCCCGCCCGCACGGGCGGTCCCCGGCGCTACTCTTCCTCCCCGTCGAGGACTTCGAGACGGCCGGGCGGACCGCACGGCCGGGTCACCGGAGAGGAGGGGAGCGTGCCGCGTCCCGTGCTGACCCCCGCGTCGGTCGGCTCCGGCTTCCTCGCCGTGGACTCCGGCGGGTCCGGGCTCCGGGCTGTGGTGGGCACCGCCGAGCGCGGTCCGCTGGCGCGGGCGGTGTCCGGGGAGCCGGTCCGCACGGGTGAGCGGGGCATCGACCCCGGCGATTTCCTGGCGCGGCTGCTGCCGTTGGTGCGCGCGTCGGCCGCCGAGGCCGGGCCGGTGCCGTTGACCGCCGCCGTCGTCGGCGCGGCCGGGCTCGCCTCCCTGGGGGACGCGCTGCGCGCCGAACTGCCGGGTGCCCTGGCCCGGGAGCTGGGGGTGCGCAGGGTCGCGCTCGCCGCCGACGCGGTGACCGCGTACGTGGGTGCCCTCGGGCCCCGGCCGGGGGCGGTGGTCGCCGGCGGTACGGGCCTGATCGCGATCGGCACGGACCTGACCGGCTGGCGCCGCGCGGACGGCTGGGGGCATCTGCTCGGCGACTGCGGGGGCGGGGCCTGGATCGGCCGGGCGGGTCTCGAGGCGGCGCTGCGGGCTCATGACGGGCGCGAGGGCGGCTCGGCCCGGCTGCTGGCGTGCGCCGAGGAGGTGTTCGGTCCCGTGGCGGGGCTGCCGGGCGCGCTGTATCCACGGCCCGACCGGCCCGCCGTGCTCGCCTCGTTCGCGCCCCGGGTGGCCGCCTGCGCGGACGGTGACCCCGTCGCCGCGGGGATCCTGCGCGCCGCCGCCCGCCACCTGGCCGACTCCGCGGCGGCCGTGTGCCCCACGGCGGGTGAGGCCCGCGTCGCCGTCACCGGCGGCCTGTTCAAGCTGGGCGAGCCGCTCCTCGGGCCGCTGGAGGAGGAGCTGGCGAAGCGGCTGCCGGGGGTGCGGCGGGTGCCGGCCGAGGGCGATCCGCTGGACGGCGCGGTGCGGATGGCGGCGGAGCTGAGCGCCGGTGCGCTCACCCTGCCGGGTGATGCGGCAATGCTCTCCGTTACCACCCTGTCGGGTGATTGATCCGATCGCGTCCGATCCGTGCGTAACTCATCAGACAAAACCGGACGGATACCGCTCACCTGCCCCCTCCCCGAACAGGGGAGCCCAATAAGCCAGTAACATGCGGCGCCATGAGTTCCCCCACTGGGCCCGCGGATGGCCTGCCAGTACGAATGCCGCGCCCCCGCCAGCCCGGACGGCACCGCCGTCCCGAGCCGCTGGTTGCTCCCGAGGGCGCGCCCGCGCTCGTCCTCGCCGTGCCGGGGACGCCCAGTAGCGCCACGCGCAGCCTCGCCGAGGAGGTCGTGAGCATCGCCCGCTCCGAGCTGCCCGGCCTCGACGCCCGCATCGGGTACCTGGACGGGGACAACGCGGAGTTCCCCTCGCTGCAGGCCGTGCTCGTGCACACCGCGGAGGAACGCACGGCCCGGTTCGAGCAGGCCCGCGCCGCCGGCCTGGACGTCAAGGCGCCGGACGGCCCCGTCGCCGTCGTCGTGCCGCTGCTCGCCGGACCGGACAGCGCTCTGCTGCGCCAGGTCCGCCAGGCCCTCATGGAGAGCCGGGTCGCCGCCGAGCTGACCGACGTCCTCGGCCCGCACCCGCTGCTCGCCGAGGCGCTGCACGTGCGGCTCTCCGAGGCCGGCCTGGCCCGCGCGGACCGCGCCCGGCTGTTCACCGTGGCGACCGCCGCGGACGGCATCATCCTGGCCTCCGTGGGCGGTGACGAGGCCGTGCAGGCGGCCGGGATCACCGGCATGCTGCTCGCCGCGCGCCTCGCGGTGCCGGTGATGGCGGCGGCCCTGGACCAGGAGGGCTCCATCGCGTCCGTCGCCGAGCAGCTGCGGTCCTCGGGCTCGCAGCAGCTGGCCCTCGCGCCGTACCTGATCGGCCCGGAGATCGAGCCGGTGCTGGTCGAGGAGGCCGCGAAGGAGGCGGAGTGCTCCGCCGCGGAGTCACTCGGGGCCTACCCGGCGATCGGGAAGCTGGCCCTGGCCAAGTACACGACGGCGCTGGGCATCTCGCCGCAGCAGCCGCAGGGGGCGCCGGTTCGCTGAACGTCTGCCAGGAGGCCCGCTTCGTTCCGGAGCGGGCCTTCGCCGTTCGGGGTCCGGTTCGGCGGCCGGACGCGCGTGCGTTGTGGCTGGTCGCGCGGTTCCCCGCGCGCCTTCAGTCCCCTCCCCGGCCCGTCAGCCGAGGACCACACAGGATGCCGCCGGCACCCTGATCGAGCCGCCTCGCTCGGGGATTCCCGTGTGCGGGTCCGCGGCGAACCAGGTCACGTCGCCCGAGCGTTCGTTCGCGACGTAGAGGAAACCCCCTGACGCCGTGAGCGCACGCGGCCAGTGGCCGCCGCAGGGCACCGTGGCGACCAGCCGCAGCTCCTCCCCTTCGACGGCGAGCACGGACAGGACGTCCTCACCGCGGGTGGCGGTCCACACGTGGCGCCCGTCGGGCGAGACGGCGATGCCCGACGGCCAGGCGTCGCCCGCCGGCGCGCCGGGCAGGACCGGGATCTCGGTCAGCGGGGTCAGCACGCCGGCGGCCGCGTCCCAGCGGCAGACGGTGACGGACGGGCTGAGCTCGTTGACGACGTACGCGTGCCCGCCGTCCGGGTGGAAGGCCAGGTGACGCGGCCCCGAGCCGGGTCGCAGGGCGCTCTCGCGGTGCAGGGCGGGGGCACCGTCCGTCAGCGTGCACACCCGCACGGAGTCGGTGCCGAGGTCGACGCTGACGGCCCAGCGGCCGCTCGGGTCGGGCTGCACCTGATGGGCGTGCGGGCCCTGCTGGCGCGGGGTGTGCGGGCCCGCCCCGGTGTGCCGGAGCAGCCCGGAGGCGGACCGCGCGAGGGTGCCGTCGGGGCGGACGGGGACGGCGGTGACGCTGCCGGAGCCGTAGTTGGCGGTGAGGAGATGCCCGTCGAAGAGGGCGAGGTGCGTCGGCCCGTTGCCGCCGACCGGCACGGGCGGCCCGGCCGGCTCGGGCCTGTCCCCGTCCACCCGGTACGCGGCGACGGCGCCCTCGGCCGTCTCACTGACCGCGTACAGCGTGTCGCCGTCGGGCGAGAGGGCCAGGTAGGAGGGGTCGGGCAGGGCATCGACGCTGCCGAGGACGGTCAGCGCGCCGCTGTGGGGGTCGGCCCGCGCCGTCACGATGCCGGGGCCGCCGGCCGCCGTGAACGACCCGATGAACGCCCGCCGCCTGCCGCTGTCCGCCACCGCTGTCCCCTCTCGTCCCCGGGCCGCCCGGAACGACCGCGCAGCCGATCATCCGCGGTCTAGACCAAGGGGTCAAGGAGTCGGGAAGGCGTGGCCCACACCGACGCCGGCGAACGCGCCCGGGGAACAGCCGCGCGGGAGTCGCCTCACGCCCCCGCCAACGGAGACCCCGAAGGAGCCCGCAGCGGCCGGGCCAGTTCGGCCAGGGCCCGTTCCAGGCCGTGCAGGTGGGCCAGGACCGGCTCCGTCGTGGGCGGTCCGTCCGGCTGGACCAGGACGTCCCCGCCCTGGGTGAGCGCCTCGACCGCGGCCTCCACGCGCCGGCAGGCCGTGGCGAGGCGGGCGTCGTGGGAGGCCTCGGGGTCGGCGGCGACGGCGACCAGGCCGCGGACCTCCCGGGCGCAGTCGTCGAGGAGGGCGAGCACGTGCCGGGCGCGCCGCTTGCGGCCCCGCATCGGGTTCAGCGGGTGCACCAGCGGGGCGACGGAGAGCCGCACCCGGGCGAGCAGCTGCTCCAGCTCGGCCACGCGCGGGGCCGGGTCGGCGTCCGCCGCGCCGACCAGCCGCCGGGCGGTCTCGGCGGCGCAGGCGTGGACGCAGCGCAGGGCCCGCTGGATCCAGGCGTCGGTGACGCTGTGGGTGGTGACGGGCAGGACGAGGATCACGGCCAGCGCGGCGCCGAGCGCCCCGACGCCGGTCTCGGCGAGCCGCAGGGCGAGCAGGCCGGGGCCGAGCACGCCGAGGAGGCCGTAGAGCAGCCCGGCGAGCAGGGTGACCCAGAGCATCATCCAGGTGTAGGAGACGGCGGCCGTGTAGAAGATGCCGAAGACGCAGGCGGCGGCGAGTACGGCCGTGACGGTCGGGTCGCCGTGCACCGGCAGGGCGACGAGGAGGCCCAGGGCGATGCCGATGACCGTGCCGAGCAGCCGCCGGAAGCCGCGGACCAGGGTCTCGCCGCGCGAGGTGGTGTTGACGAAGATCCACCAGGTGGCGCCGACGGCCCAGTACCAGCGCTGTCCGGAGACCAGCTGTCCCACGACGAGGGCGAAACCGGCCCCGGCGGTCGCCTGGATCGCCTGGCGGGTGGTCACCCGGGCCAGGCCGGTGCCGCCCGGCGGGGCGGGCGCGGCGGGCGGCGGCAGGCGGCGCTCGTAGCACCACAGCCCGAAGCGCACCGCGGCGGCGGTGAGGACGGAGAGCAGGACCGCGGCGTACAGCTCGGGCAGCTGGCCGGTGGTGGCGTGCAGGAACTGCGCCACGAAGAAGGTCATGAACGCGAACACGCCGAGGCTGTGGCCGCGCGCACCCCAGCGGCGCGCGTACACGCCCGCGCCGACCACGGCGAGGAAGGTGAGGTCCCGGGCCACCGGATGGTCGTGCAGTCCGGCCGCGGCGGTGAGCACGGGCAGCCCGACGGCGGGCAGCAGCGCGGTGGTGACGGCCTGGCCGCGGACCGTGGCGTCGGTGACGGTGAACAGGGCGAGCAGGGCGGCGAGACCGCCGGTGACGGCCCCCGTGAGGGAGTGCCCGGCGAGGCCGCACACGGCGACCGCGAGCGAGATGCCGAGCACCGCGCGCGTGGCGAACCGCAACCGCGTCCGTCCCGGATCCGGAGCCCAGAACACCCTCTTCAGCACCGCTTACCGCCCCCTTCGCGCGTGGACAGGAATGAGCATGAAAAAGGCGCCGCGGGGTCCGCAGCGCCATCGACGCGTCCATATCAGCATCCCGGACGCCACTGGCTCAACAGGCTCCTTTTAGACTGGGCCATTGGTACAGCGCGAGCGGCCGGGGCACGGCCGCGGCAGAGCCAACGGACGAGGAGGCCGGCGTCATGGCCGTGGACGAGCTCGACACCCGCATCCTGCGGCTGCTGCTGGAGCGGCCCCGCACGAGCGTGCGCGAGTACGCCCGGATCCTCGGGGTCGCCCGGGGCACGCTCCAGGCCCGGCTGGACCGTCTGGAGCGCGACGGCGTGATCACCGGCACGGGTCCGGCCCTCTCCCCCGCCGCGCTCGGGCATCCGGTGCTGGCGTTCGTGCACATCGAGGTCACCCAGGGCCATCTCGACGAGGTGGGCGACGCGCTGGCGGCGGTCCCGGAGATCGTCGAGGCGTTCTCCATCACGGGCGGCGGGGATCTGCTGGCCCGGGTCGTGGCGCGGGACAACGCGCACCTGGAGGACGTCGTCCAGAAACTGATCAGCATGCCCGGGGTGGTGCGCACCCGCACCGAGGTCGCCCTGCGCGAGCGGGTCCCGCACCGGCTGCTGCCGCTGGTGGAGTCGGTCGGGCGGTCGGCCCGCAGATGATCTTTGAGAGCATGGGCGCCATGAGCCATCTCCATGGAATATCGGTCATCTTCGATCTCGACGGAACGCTCGTGGACAGCGAGCCGAACTACTACGAGGCGGGCCGGCAGACCCTCGCCGAGCACGGCGTCCCCGACTTCAGCTGGGCGGACCACGAGCGGTACGTCGGCATCAGCACGCAGGAGACCGTGGCCGACTGGAAGGAGCGGTACGGCCTGCGGGCCTCCGTGGAGGAGCTGTTCAGCGACAAGAACCGCCGCTATCTGGAGCTGGCCCGCACCTCCACGCGCGCGTACCCCGAGATGCGGGCGTTCGTCGAGCTGCTGGCGGCCGAGGACGTCCCCATGGCCGTGGCCTCCGGGTCATCGCCCGAGGCCATCGAGGCGGTCCTGTCCGGCACGGGCCTGGCCGCCCTCCTGCCGACCGTCGTCTCGGCCGACGAGGTCGCGCACGGCAAGCCCGCCCCGGACGTCTTCCTGGAGGCGGCCCGCCGGCTCGGGTCGGACCCGGCCGACTGCGTGGTGCTGGAGGACGCCGCCCCGGGCGCCGCCGCCGCGCACGCGGCGGGGATGCGCTGCATCGCGATCCCGTACGTCCCGGCGCAGGCGGACGCACCGGAGTTCGCCACCGCCGGCCTGCTCCTGCGGGGCGGCCAGGAGGAGTTCACGGCACGGGCGGCGTACGACTGGCTGGCGCGCTCGGCCGGCCTTTCCTGAACTCGCCGCTCCCGACCCGTTGACGCTCTCCCGTCCCCTCCCTAGGGTCTGGTCGACCTCTCGCACAAGGTTCGATATTCCGAACTCTCGTGAGCACTGTGGACCCGTGGAGGACCATCCATGGCACGGCCCCTGTCCAGACGATCCCTTCTCCAGGCCGCGACCCTCGCCGCGGCCGTCCCCGCGCTCTCCCCCACGGCGACGGGCCGGGCCGCGGCGGTCCCCGCGGCGGCGGCGCTCGCCGCGGCCGCCGCCCCGTCCGCCTGGACCGTACGGCCCTTCGGACTGGAGGACGTGGCGCTCGGCCGGGGCGTCTTCGCGGACAAACGGCAGCTGATGCTGGATCACGCGCGGGGCTACGACGTGAACCGGCTGCTGCAGGTGTTCCGCGCCAACGCCGGTCTGGCCACGGGCGGCGCGGTCGCGCCGGGCGGCTGGGAGGGGCTGGACGGCGAGGCCAACGGCAATCTGCGCGGCCACTACACGGGCCACTTCCTGACCATGCTGGCGCAGGCGTACCGCAGCACCGGGGAGGGAGTGTTCGCCGACCGGATCGGCACCATGGTGGGCGCGCTGACCGAGGTGCGCGCGGCGCTGCGGCGTGATCCGGCGGTGCTGAGCATCCCCGGGAAGTTCGGGACCGCAGCGGACCAGGTGCGTGGCTCCTACCAGTACGTGGAACTTCCAGGGGCCGTGCTCGGCGGGGCCCCGGCGATCACTCTCTCCGTCTGGGTGCGGCCCACGCACGACGCGAACTGGGCCCGGGTCCTCGACTTCGGCGACGACACGAACCGGTACCTGTACCTGGCCGCCCGGAACCAGGCCGGAGTGCCGCGCTTCGCCATCACCACGTCGGGCGCCGGCGGCGAGCAGGCCATCGACGGCACGGCCCCGCTGCCGCTGAACCGGTGGAGCCACCTCGCGGTCACCCTCGCGGACGGCACCGGCACCCTCTACGTCAACGGCACCGCCGTCGCACGCAACACCGCGATGACACTCACCCCCTCCTCGCTCGGCACGCCGAAGAACAACTGGCTCGGCCGCTCCAACTACTCCGCCGACCCCGTCTTCGCGGGCGCCTACGAGGGGTTCGACGTCTTCTCGCGGGCGCTGACCGCCGCCGAGATCACCGAGTTGCAGAGCCGCCCGGCGGCCGACGCCTCGACGGGCCGGGGCGACCTGGCGTCGTACGCCTTCGGCGAGACGTCAGGCGGGACCTTCGCGGACGCCTCCGGACGGGGCCTGACCGCCACCCTGCGCCGCACCTGGGGCGGGCCGAGCCACCCCGGGTTCCTCGCGGCGTACCCGGAGACGCAGTTCATCGACCTGGAGTCACGGACCACCTCCGACTACACCAAGGTGTGGGCTCCGTACTACACCGCGCACAAGATCCTGCGCGGTCTGCTCGACGCCTACACCGCCACGGACGACGACCGGGCCCTGGACCTCGCGTCCGGCATGTGCGACTGGATGTACTCCCGGCTGTCCAGACTGCCGGAGTCCACGCTCCAGCGGATGTGGGGGATCTTCTCCAGCGGCGAGTTCGGCGGCATCGTCGAGGCGATCTGCGACCTGCACACGATCACCGGCAAGGCCGAACACCTCGCGCTGGCCAAGCTGTTCGACCTGGACCGGCTGATCGACGCGTGCGCCGCGGACACCGACATCCTCGACGGTCTGCACGCCAACCAGCACATCCCGATCTTCACCGGCTACGTGCGGCTGTACGACGAGACGGGCGAGGAGCGCTACCTCACGTCGGCGAGGAACTTCTGGGACATGGTCGTCCCGCACCGCATGTACGGCATCGGCGGCACCAGCACGCAGGAGTTCTGGAAGGCCCGGGACGTCATCGCGGGCACGATCAGCGCGACCACGGCCGAGACGTGCTGCGCGTACAACATGCTCAAGCTGAGCCGGACCCTGTTCTTCCACGAGCAGGACCCGAAGTACATGGACTACTACGAGCGGGCCCTGTACAACCAGGTCCTCGGCTCGAAGCAGGACAAGCCCGACGCGGAGAAGCCGCTCGTCACGTACTTCATCGGGCTGACGCCCGGTCATGTCCGTGACTACACGCCCAAGCAGGGCACGACCTGCTGCGAGGGCACCGGCATGGAGAGCGCCACGAAGTACCAGGACTCGGTGTACTTCGCCAAGGCCGACGGCAGCGCCCTGTACGTCAACCTGTACAGCCCGTCCACGCTGACCTGGGCGGAGAAGGGCGTCACGGTCACGCAGACCACCCGCTTCCCCGAGGAGCAGGGCAGCACGCTGACCTTCGGGGGCGGGCGGGCTTCGTTCACGCTGCGGCTGCGCGTGCCGTCGTGGGCGACCGGCGGGTTCCGGGTGACCGTCAACGGGCGTGCGGTCCCGGGGACTCCGAAGCCGGGGAGCTACTTCGACGTGTCCCGGACCTGGCGGGCCGGCGACACCGTCCGCGTCGCCATACCGTTCCGGACGCGGGTGGAGAAGGCCCTCGACGACCCGTCGCTGCAGACCCTGTTCCACGGCCCGGTCAACCTGGTGGCCCGTGATGCCGCCACGGAGTGGCTGAAGGTCGGACTGTACGGCGACGCCGGTCTCTCCGGCGACCTGACGCACTCCCTCACGCCGGTGCCGGGCAAGCCGCTGCACTTCACGCTGGACGGCCGGGAGTGGGCGCCGTTCTCCGAGGGGACGGAGGACCCGACGCACGCCTACTTCCGGCGCTCGGAGCCGAAGCTCGTGTTCGGCGGCCGGGACTCCGGCGTCGCCAACCCCGCGAAGCCCGACGGCACCACGCTCCTGGACGAGGTGTGGGCCGGGGCACCGTTCCGGAACAAGGGGGCGCTGGTGGCCCGGGTCCGGTCGACGGTGGACGCGTGGGTGGCGGCCGGACTGCTGAGCAGGACGGACGGCAACGAGGTGGTGAGCACGGCGGGCGCGGCCTCGTACCGGCCCTGAACCGCCCGTGCACGGCGGGCCGTTCAGATGCTTGAACGGCCCGCGCGTCGTACGAAGTTTTTTGCGGCAGCGGTGATTGTTTCGCTCCCGGCATCCGTACTTCCTGGCGTTGGGCCGTTCATATCCCAGGAGGCACGATGCGCATCTCGCGCAGCACGGCAGGAACCGCGTTCGTGGGCGGTGCGATGATCCTCACGCTCACCGCACTCGCCTACCCCAGCATGCTGGGCGTGGAGAACGCGGCCTCCGGTCAGGACCGCATCATCGCCAACACCCAGTGGGGTCCGCTGACCGAGGCGGACCGCGACTTCGTGGTCCGCGTGCGCGCGGCCGGGCTGTGGGAGTACCCGCTGGGGCAGCTGATCCAGCAGCGGAGTTCGTCGCCGGAGATGCAGGAGGTCGCCAAGCATCTGCTCGTGGGTCACGGCCGGCTGGACGCGGGGTGCCGCAAGGTGTCCACGGACCTGGGAATCACGCTGCCGAACGAGCCGTCGCCGCAGCAGCAGCAGTTCGTGGCGACGGCGGAGGGCAGCTCCGGCAAGGAGTTCGAGTCCACGGCCGTGACCATCATGCGTGTCGCGCACGGGGGCATCTTCCCGACGATCGCCAAGATCCGGGCGACCACCCGCAACAGCCTCGTGCGGGAACTGGCCGACATGACGAACGACACCGTTCTCGACCACATCACGGTCCTGGAGAAGACCGGCCTGATCAACCAGGAGCAGGTCAGCTTCCAGATCACCGCCCCGCCCAAGCTGCCCCAGGAGCAGACGACGCCCCCGCCTCCGCAGCAGGGCGCGCCGGTCCGCGTGCTGCCGGTCCCCGAGGACCTGAAGGACTTCCAGACCGTCGCCCCCAACCCGTCCTTCGGGGCGCCGCAGCCGTCGCCGTCGGCGGGGTGAGCGGGGCCGGACACCGCGCCCGGGCCGCATGGGCCCGGGCACCGGAACGAAGGCTTGAGCGGCCCTGCCGGCAGGCGCGGACAGCGGCGAACACCGGATCACGCGGAAGCTAGGACCGTCGGCGAGGCCTGCCCCGCTTGCTGCCGCCCTTCGCGGTACCGCCGTTGCCGCTTCGGCGGCGGTCGGCGCCCGGCTGCCCGGCCGCCGTCGGCTTCCGCCGGGCCTCCTGCTTCTCCGTACGCCTGGGCTGGTCCTGTGCCGCGGGCCGCGCGCGGCCCCGGGTGCTGTTGGCCGTGCGGCCGCGGACGATGCCGATGAAGTCCTCGACCTGGTCCGTCGTCGCCTCCTCGGGCCAGGCCAGGGCCACGCGCGACTCAGGAGCGTCCTTGAGCGGGCGGTGGGTGAGGTCCTTGCGGTGGTGGAGGCGGGCCAGCGACAGGGGGACGATCAGGACGCCGATGCCGGCCGCGACCAGTTCGACGGCGTCGGCGGTGGTGGCGGGGCGTTCGAAGGCGGGCCGTCCGGGAGGCGTCTCCCAGTCGAGGACGTCGTCGAGGGGGTGCAGCACGATGTCGTCGGCGAGGTCCTCGGGCGACACCTCGTCGACCGCCGTGACGAGGTGGTCCTTGGGCACCACGACGACGGTCTGCTCGGTGTAGAGGGGGATCGCGCTGAAGACCGTACGGTCCACGGGCAGCCGCACGAGGCCCGCGTCGGCGTCCCCGCCCAGCAGCCGGTCGGCCGCCGCCGCTGCGGGCACCTGCGTGAGGGTCAACGGGACGTCGGGATACCGCTCGTTCCAGACGCGCACCCACTTGTCGGGCATCACCCCGGGGACGTATACGAGCCGGAACGGGCGAGTTTCATCCGAGCCTGTCACCTGGCCAGGTTACCGGCCGTGGTCGGGGCTCGCGCACACGCTCGATAGGCTGGACGGCATGACGTCGCACCAGAGCGCCCAGACGATGAAGCCCGCTACCGCGGCGAAGAAGCTGGGTGTGTACCTCGAGGCCACCCCCGCCGAGTTCCGGGAGGGTGTCGTCTCGCGCGCCGAGCTGAACGAGCTCCAGGCGAACCCGCCGCAGTGGCTTCAGGACCTGCGGCGCAACGGCCCGCACCCCCGCCCGGTGGTCGCGGCGAAGCTCGGCGTCTCCATCGCGGGGCTCGCCCGCGGGGGCGTCACCGAGCCCCTCACCACCGATCAGATCGAGACACTGAAGCAGGAGAGCCCCGAGTGGCTGGCGCGGGAGCGCGCCACCCAGGCGGAGGTCCGCAAGGAAGCGGCCCGCGTCAAGAAGAAGAACGCCCAGCGCAACGGCTGACCTCCCGGTCTCCTCGCAGACGGCCCCCACCGGTCCATCCGGTGGGGGCCGCTGTCGTTTCCGGGCCCTGTCCGGGCCGCGTGTGGCAGAGGTGAAATCTTTTGGCCATGTATTGACATGGCGAGGAAACAATCCGTAGCTTGGCCGATCATTTAGATTCGTGAAGGAAGTTCACGAATATGAACGGAGAACCATCCATGCGGGATCGCCGACGCTGCACAGACATGCGGCTCCGCCGCGCGCGCCCCCTGGCTGCCGCGCTCGCCGTCTCGGGGCTCCTGTTCGGAACGGCCGCCTGCGGCTCCGGTTCCGGCAGTGCCCGGGCCGGCGATCCGAACACGCTGGAGGTGTGGACCCGGAGCGATCCGGAGTCCGCCCAGACCTACGACCGGGTGTTCGCCGCCTTCACCAAGAAGACCGGCATCAAGATCGACTACCAGCCGGTCATGAACTTCGACCAACAGCTGCAGAGCCGCGCGTCCACCAAGGACCTGCCGGACGTCATGATCAACGACACGGCCCTGATGGGCAGTTACCAGGCGCAGGGCCTGCTCAAGCCCATCGCCCCGGCCTCGATCGCGGGCCACGACGAGATCACCGCCAAGTCCTGGGCGTCCACCGTGGGCCGTGACGGCAGGCACTACGGCATCCCGTACTCCCGGCAGGCCATGACGCTGTTCGTCCGCAAGGACTGGCGCGAGAAGCTCGGCCTGCCGCAGCCGAAGACCTGGCAGGACACGCTCGCCCTCGCCAAGGCCTTCGCCACCCGCGACCCGGACGGGGACGGCAAGAAGGACACGTACGGCATGGTCGTGCCCGGCAGCGCGCAGAACGGCTATGTCGCCTGGTGGGGCGCCAGCTGGCTGTGGCAGGGCGGGGTGCGGATCCTCGAGCAGGACGGCTCGGGCTACCGGCCCGCCATGGACTCCCCGGCCGCCCTGCGCACCGTCACCTGGATGAAGGACAACCTCTTCTGTGGTGACAACGGTGTCATCCAGCCCAGCGCCCTGACCTCCGTCACCGCGAACACCACCAACTTCCAGGACGGCAACGCCGGGATGTACCTCACCGGCCCGTACAACATCTCCACCTTCGACAAGGCGCTCGGCAAGGACAAGTACGAGGTGCTGCCCGCGCCGTCGGGCCCGGCCGGCAACAACGACGTGCTGGCCGACGGCGAGAACATCTACTTCGGCGCGAAGACCGGGAAGGCGAAGCTGGAGCAGACGCTCGCCGCCTTCCTGATCTCCCCCGAGGGCCAGACGCTCGCCATGACCGGCGACCACCAGCCGGTGGTCCGCATCCCCGTGAACTCCACCCTCGACGCGGCCGAGGTGCGGCACGACCCCCGCTGGAGCGTCGTGCAGAAGGCGTACGAGACGGCCTCCGTGCAGTTCCCCAACGCCCCCGACTTCGCCCCGATCAAGCAGGACACCGCCGACGCGCTGAACGCGATCTTCACGTACTGCGGCAGCGACGTCCGCTCCGGCCTGAAGGAGCTCAACGACACCCTCGCCGGTGACCTCAAGGACCAGGAGCTGCTGAAATGACCGCGACCGTGACGACGCCCGGGCCCCGCAGAGTCCGGTTCCCGGGCAAGAGGGCCGTACTGCCCTGGCTGTTCCTCGCCCCGGCCCTGCTGCTCGCCCTCGTCTTCAAGTTCCTGCCCATGGGCAAGGGCGTCTGGCTCAGCTTCTTCGACGTGCGGCCCTTCCTCGGTGACAAGTGGGTCGGCCTCGACAACTACACCCGGGTGCTGAGCGACCACCGCTTCCAGGACGCCATCGGGCACACCCTGCTCCTCGGCCTCGGGATGTCCCTCGGCGGCATCGTCGTCGGCTTCGCGCTGGCGCTGCTGCTGGAGGGCCAGGCCCGGTCGCTGAAGATCATCCGGACCGCCGTGTTCCTGCCCGTCGTCACCGCCACCGCGGTGGTCGGCGAGATGTGGCGGCTGATGTACTACCCGACCTCCGACGGCCTGATCAACAGCGGTCTCGGACTGCTCGGCCTGGGGCCCGTGCCCTACCTCGACAACCCCGACACGGCCCTGTGGGCGACGATGGCCATGGGCATCTGGATGCTCGCCCCGTACAACATGGTGATCATCCTCGCCGGCCTCGCGGGCGTGGACCGGTCGTTGTACGAGGCCGCGGCGATGGACGGCGTCTCGCTGTGGCAGCGGCTGCGGCACATCACGCTGCCGGCGATCCGCCCCGCCCTCGGCATCGTCCTCACCCTCGCCGCCATCCGCGGACTGCGCGTCTTCACCGAGGTGTACGTCCTCACCGGCGGCGGCCCGGCCGGATCGACCGACGTGTGGATGACCCGCGCCTACACCCTCGGCTTCACCCGTAACGACATCGGCGGCGCCTCGGCCGCCTCCGTGGTCCTGCTCTGCGTGACGCTGCTGCTCACCGTCACGGTCAACTACCTCCGCAAGAGGGGAGACGCGCGATGAGCGCTCCCGCCATCGACCCCGTCCGGACACCGGTGACCGCCTCCCCCGCGCGGCAGTCCGCCGGGAAGCAGCACACCACCCCCGCCCGTTTCGACACCGCCCTCGGCTGGAGCGACCGGCCCGGCCCCGCCTGGGCGCTGCGCGTCCTGCTCTGCCTGCTGGCCCTGGGCGTCTTCGCGGCGCCGTTCCTGACGATCTTCTCCGGCTCGTTCAGCGAGAAGGCCAGCGGTTCGACCCTGTCGTTCCTCCCCCACCACCCGACCCTGCTCAACTTCGAGGTGGCCGGTCAGCGCGGCATCTGGGACTACTTCGGCAACTCGCTGGTCATCGCGGGCGGCGCACTGCTGCTCCAGCTCGTCGTCTGCACGCTCGCCGCGTACGCCCTGGCCCGGCACAAGTTCCGCGGTCAGGCGCTGGTCCTGACCCTGTTCATGCTGACGATGATGCTCCCGGAGGAGGTCATCGCCATCCCGCTGTCACTGGTCCTCGGCCATGTGCCCGTGGTCGGCCTCGACCTGAAGGGCACCGTCTGGGGCGTGATCCTGCCGCTCGGCGCGTGGGGGTTCTCGGTGATGGTGCTCACCGAGTTCATGAAGGACATCCCCGCCGAGATCGAGGAGGCCGCCCGCATCGACGGCGTGGGCGAGCTGCGGATGCTGTGGCAGGTCATCCTGCCGCTGTGCAGGCCCGCGCTCGGCGTGGCCGGGGTGCTCGGCTTCATCATGATCTGGGACCAGTACCTGCTGCCCCTGATCGCCGCCAAGGACCCCACCGACTACACGGTCACCGTCGCCCTGTCCATCCTGCGCACCGACCCCGAGGTCGGCTCCGGAGTGGTGCTGGCCGGTGCGGTGATCGCCCTGGTCCCCAGTCTGATCGTCTATCTGCTCCTCCAGCGCTCGCTGGTCACCGGCATCACCGCCGGTGCCACCAAGGGCTGACAACCCCCCACCCCTGAGGGAGACATGAAGTTCGAAGGAGTGCTGTTCTTCCCGGTCACGCCGTTCGCGGCGGACGGCTCACTGGACGAGGAACGGCTGGCCCAGCACATCGAGTCGGGTGTCGCCGCGGGCGCGGGAGGCGTGTTCGTCGCCTGCGGCACCGGCGAGTTCCACGCGCTGTCGGCGGAGGAGATCGAGCGGGCCACGCGGGTCGCCGTCGCGACCACGGCCGGCCGGGTGCCGGTCCTCGCGGCGGCCGGCGGCCCCACGCCGGTCGCCCGGGACCATGCCGCCCGCGTCGAACGCGCCGGTGCCGACGGCATCCTGCTGCTGCCGCCCTACCTGGTCAGCGCCCCGCAGCAGGGCCTGGTGCGGTACGTCGAGGAGGTCACCGCCGCCACCGGGCTGCCCGTGGTCTTCTACCAGCGGGGCACCGCCCGGCTCACCGCTCGGACGGCCGCCGAGATCGCCGCCCTGCCGGGGGTCGTCGGCCTCAAGGACGGCATCGGGGACATCGAGCGGATGCACCGCATCGTCCGCGCGGTGCGTGCCGTGCCGGGCGGGGAGGACTTCCAGTTCTTCAACGGCCTGCCCACCGCCGAGATGACCGCGCCCGCGTACCAGGGGGTCGGCGTCGAGCTGTACTCCTCGGCGGTGTTCGCCTTCGCCCCGGAGATCGCCCTGGCCTTCCATCGGGCGCTCGCGGAGGGCGACGACGCCCTGGTGTCCCTGCTGCTCGACGAGTTCTACGGTCCGCTGGTCGCCCTGCGCGACGAGGTGCCCGGCTACGCCGTGTCGCTGGTGAAGGCCGGGGTGACGCTGCGCGGCCTGGACGTGGGCGGCGTACGGGCGCCGCTGCTCGATCCGGCGCCGGAGCACCTCGCCCGGCTCGCGAAACTCATCGACCGCGGTCTGGAGGTGGTCGGCGCATGAGCCCGACGCGCATCCGTGAGCTGATCGTCACCCCGATCGCCTTCGGTGACCCGCCGCTGCTCAACTCCAACGGCGTGCACGAGCCGCTCGCCCTGCGGATCGTCCTCCAGCTCGTCCTGGAGGACGGCACGGTGGGGCTCGGCGAGTCCCCGGGCGGCACGGCCCGGCTGGAGCGGCTGCACGCCGCGGCGAAGGTGGTCGTCGGCATGGACGTCTTCGACGCCACCGCCGTCTCCGCCGCGATCGACGCGGCGCTGCGGCCGACCGTGCCCAGCTCCCACGAGCGCGGCTGGACCACGTCGGCCGTGGAGGTCGCGTGCCTGGACGCGCAGGGCAAGCTGCTCGGCCGTCCGGTGAGCGACCTGCTGGGCGGCAGGGTCCGCGACTCGGTGCCGTTCGCCGCGTACCTCTTCTACAAGTGGGCCGAGCACCCCGCGCTCGACGGCCGTCCCGCCATCGCCGACGACTGGGGCGAGGCGCTCGACCCGGCCGGCATCGTCGAGCAGGCCCGGCTGATGCAGGAGCGGTACGGCTTCCGGTCGTTCAAGCTCAAGGGCGGTGTCTTCCCGCCCGACGAGGAGATCGCCGCGATGCGGGCGCTGGCGGAGGCCTTCCCCGGGCAGCCGCTGCGGCTGGACCCGAACGTGGCGTGGACGGTGGAGACGTCGGCGTACGTGGCCCGTGAACTGGACGGTGTCCTGGAGTACCTGGAGGACCCGACCAAGGGCATTCCCGGCATGGCCGAGGTGGCGAAGGTCTCGCCCATGCCGCTGGCGACGAACATGTGCGTGATCGCCTGGGAGCACCTGAAGCCGGCCGTCGAGCAGAACGCGATCCAGGTCCTGCTCACCGACCACCACTACTGGGGCGGACTGCGCCGGACCCGTGAACTGGCCGCCGTGTGCGAGGCGTTCGGGCTCGCCCTGTCGATGCACTCCAACTCGCACCTGGGCATCAGCCTCGCCGCGATGACCCATGTCGCCGCGGCCATCCCCAACCTCGACCACTCCTGCGACACGCACTACCCGTGGAACTCGGCCGACGACGTGATCGTGCCGGGCGTGCTGGAGCTGCGCGACGGGGAGGTCGAGGTGCCCACCGGGCCGGGGCTGGGCGTCGAACTCGACCACGACCGGCTGGAGCGGCTGCACCGCCGGTACGTGGACTCCGGGATGCGCAGCCGGGACGACACCGGCTACATGCGGCGGTTCCGGCCGGACTACGAGCTGCGGCTGCCCCGCTGGTGACACCCTTGCGGCCGGTCGCACGGGTCAAGCCAGCGCATGAGCACCATGGACGCGTGCGGAGTTGACCGATGCCTTACGGGTAGCACCTGCGCGTGCACCCTTTCGACCGGGACAGGCACGACGTAAACGCCAGACCGCGCCACCCCTTCCAGCGCGTAGAAATATCTACGAGCATGGCCAGGGCCGGGCGGCACGCGGAAACCCCGCGGGCCACCGGCCCGTGTCCCGCGCGCGCCCTCGCGGCGCCGCCGACTGCGCCTGGGGTGGCCATGCAGAGCGTCATGTGGAAGCAAGCCGTCGAGTGGCTCGCCGCGGCGGCCACGGATCCGCAGGAGTGCAAGCGCGAGTGGGACCACGGCACGGGGACGGCGGTCGTGGAGGCCGGGCGCTACTGGGACGTGCTCTCCGTCCCCGACCGGCTCGGCCTGCTCGCCCTGGACATCCTGTGGCGCGACCCGTTGAAGGTGCCCGGCCCCACCCTGGTGGACTCCGCCGCGCGCAGAGTGGGGTTCTTCCTGCCACCCGATCCGGCCAGCGAGTGGATCGGCTTCGGTGTCCGGCACGTCGGCCGGGGATCCTGGGTCGCCGTGCCGCCGCCGTACCGGCCCGCCGGACGCCTGGAGTGGCTCGTCCCGCCGGACGGCACGGGCACGCTGCACCGCCCGGGCACCCTCGAGTCGGCGCTGCGCGAGGCCACCGGCACCCTCGCCGTGCTGGCACCGGTCAGCGCGGACCCTGTGGTGCCGGACGGCTGGTGAGGCGGGGCCCGGACGGGACGACCGGGCCCATGTGCCGGCCGGCGGTCCACGAGGTGACGGCGGTCCAGGTCTCGCTCTCGGCCGGCGCCGCGAAGGAGACCCACTGGCCGTCGCGGTGCTCCGGGACCGCGTGGCCGCGGGCCTCCCACTCGGCCACCAGGGCCGCGTAGATCGGCGGATGGCCCGCGTAACCGCTGGTGAGTTCGGCGTACGGCCGGGGCGCGGCATCGGCCGCGAGAAGGCGCCGCGCCGTCTCAGTACTGTCCATGCCAGGGCAACGCGGCACAGCGCGCCGGTGGTACGCGGCCGGGACCCCCTCCGTCGGGTCGAGTGAACCCGTCACCCGGACGGCGGCATGCGGGCACCGGACAAACATCCAGTCAGGCGGTCGCCCGTTCAGCACACGCCCGGGTCCCCTCGCGCGGGCGTCCTCCGCTCGAACCGGGTTCTCGCCCCGGCGGCGGGAATCCGGTAACACTGTCGTCACGCCGACGACCGGCCCGGGCCCCGAGCCCGGCGCCGGCCGTCCCGGGACGACGGCGGGGAGAGGCCATGTCACAGCGCCCTGACCTCCGGCAGCGCAGGGCCGTGCTGGAGCACGAGTGGTCCCGCTGGGTGCCGCGGCTGAGCGTTCCGGGCACCCGGCCGGGCGGCAGCGCCGCGCTGCGCCACGAGGTGACCGAGTCCTGGGCGCGTTCGCTGAGCAGCGTCGACCCCGCCCGGGACAGCGCACCGGTCACCGACGCCGGCCGGGTCCATCAGCGCTGGACGTCCTCACCGCTGTACGGGCCGGTCTCCGCCCTCGCCGGGGAACTGCGCAGCATCGCCGAGGACGCCGGGTTCGTCACGGCGGTCACCGACGAGTCCGGCACCATCCTGTGGACCTGCGGGGGCCCGACCATGCGCCGCCGGGCCGAGCGGGTCAACTTCGCGCCGGGCGGCCGGTGGGACGAGCCGGCGATGGGCACCAACGCCCTGTCCCTCGCCCTGCGCACCGGCCGCCCCAGCTCCGTCTTCTCGGCCGAGCACCTGGTGTCGGCGCTGCACGGCTGGGTCTGCTACTGCGCCCCCGTGCACGGCCCGGACGGTCGCGTCCTCGGCGTACTGGACCTGTCCACGACCTGGGACCGCTCGCATCCCCTGGCCATGTCGACCGTACGCACCCTGGTGTCCACGATCGAGGCCCGCCTCGGCTCCGAGGCGGTGTCCGGCCCCGGCGAGGTGCGGCTGACCTGCCTGGGCGCCGAGCGGGCGGTACGGGAGGGGCGGCGACTCGCCCTGCGCCCCCGCCAACTGGAGATCCTCACCCTGCTCGCGCTCGAACCCGAGGGCTTCTCCCCGGAGCGGCTGCGCGCCGCCCTGTACGGCGACCGCCCGGTCACGGCGTCCACCTTCAAGGCGGAGATCTCCCACCTGCGCCGCGCCCTCGGCGGCGGCGTCTCGCCCCGCCGCTACGCCCTCACCACCCCCGTGTCCTGCGACGCCGCGGACGTGCTGCGCGCGCTGGAACAGGGCGACACGGACACCGCCCTGCGCCTGTACGGCGGCCCGCTGCTCCCCCGCTCCGAGGCGCCCGGCATCGAGGAGTGGCGCACCCGCCTGGAAGTGGCCGTACGCGAGGCCGTGCTGGCGAGCACGCGTCCCGAACACGCCCTGCGCTACGGCGAACGCGCCCCGTACGACGCGGAGATCCACGAGCACGCGCTGCGTCTGCTGGGGCCGGGGGACACGCGAAGGGCGATCGCGAGGGGCAGGCTGACGACGGCGCTGCGCGACTGAGGCCGGGGCGAAGGACGGTCGGCCCGGGACGCCGGAACGCGGGGACGCCGGGACGCGAAGGACGGTCCCGCTGCGGCGCCAACCTTGTGCCAACCTCCCGGTCGCACAGTGAGGGGCGTCACGACGGCGTGGCCGTCACCCGACCTGCCCCGAGGAGAGCCGCCATGGTGTACGCCCACCCAGGAACCGACGGCAGCATCGTCGACTTCGCCCGGCGCTACGACAACTTCATCGACGGCGACTGGGTGGCCCCGGTCGAGGGCCGCTACTTCGAGAACCCGACCCCCGTGACCGGCGAGGTCTTCTGCGAGGTGGCCCGCTCCTCCGCGGCCGACGTCGACCTCGCCCTGGACGCGGCGCACCGTGCGGCGGACAGGTGGGGCCGCACGTCCACCGCGGAACGCGCGAACATCCTCAACCGGATCGCGGACCGCATCGAGCAGCACCTGGAGAAGATCGCGGTCGCCGAGACCTGGGAGAACGGCAAGCCGGTCCGCGAGACGCTCGCCGCCGACATCCCGCTGGCCGTGGACCACTTCCGGTACTTCGCCGGCGTCGTCCGCGCTCAGGAGGGCAGCATCGCGGAGATCGACGCCGACACCGTCGCGTACCACTTCCACGAGCCGCTGGGCGTGGTCGGCCAGATCATCCCGTGGAACTTCCCGATCCTGATGGCCACCTGGAAGCTGGCGCCCGCGCTGGCGGCCGGCAACTGCGTCGTCATCAAACCGGCCGAGCAGACCCCGGCCAGCCTGCTCTACGTCATCGACCTCATCGCCGACCTGCTCCCGCCCGGCGTGCTCAACGTCGTCAACGGCTTCGGCGTCGAGGCGGGCAAGCCGCTGGCGTCGAGCCCCCGCGTGGCGAAGGTGGCGTTCACCGGCGAGACCACGACCGGCCGCCTGATCATGCAGTACGCGAGCGAGAACATCATCCCCGTCACGCTGGAACTGGGCGGCAAGAGCCCGAACATCTTCCTGCCCGACGTCATGGCCGCCGACGACGACTTCCTGGACAAGGCGGTCGAGGGCTTCGTGATGTTCGCGCTGAACCAGGGCGAGGTCTGCACCTGCCCGTCCCGCGCGCTGATCCCGTCGTCCGTCTACGACGACTTCATGGCCCGCTGCGTCGAACGCACCAAGGCCATCGTCGGCGGCGACCCGCTGGACCCGGCCACGATGATCGGCGCGCAGGCGAGCAACGACCAGTACGAGAAGATCCTCTCCTACCTCGACATCGGCAGGAAGGAGGGCGCCGAGGTCGTCACGGGCGGCAACTCCCGGACGGTGCCCGGCCTGGAGGGCGGCTACTACATCGAGCCGACGATCTTCCGCGGCACCAACGACATGCGGATCTTCCAGGAGGAGATCTTCGGCCCGGTCGTCTCGGTCACCACGTACGACTCGGTCGACGAGGCCCTCAAGATCGCCAACGACACGCTGTACGGCCTCGGCGCGGGCGTCTGGACCCGCGACGGCAACACGGCCTACCGCCTGGGCCGCGAGATCAAGGCGGGCCGCGTCTGGACCAACTGCTACCACGCCTACCCGGCCCACGCGGCCTTCGGCGGCTACAAGAAGTCGGGCATCGGCCGCGAGACCCACAAGATGATGCTCGACCACTATCAGCAGACGAAGAACCTGCTGGTGTCGTACTCGCCGAAGAAACTGGGCTTCTTCTAGGCGCTCGGGAAAGGCGCCTGACCTGATCTCTTTCCCGCCAGGCGCCTTCCCCTCGGCCGGCCCACAGCAAGGCGCAGGAGCAGCCGTCTGGCCGGGCGTTCCAGACCCTCGTACAAGGCCCAGGACAACCCCAGTGCCACGGTGAACGCGACGACGGTGGTGGTCAGCGCGGGCAGCACGCCGAAGTGCGGAGAGGTGCCGAGCAGATCGGTGCCGAACCGCAGCACCAGGAGATGGATCATGTAGAAGGCGAAGGAGAGTTCGCCCAGCCGCACCAGCCTTCGGTGCCGCCACATCGAGGGCAGACCGCGCAGGTCGGCGACGGCCGCAGCCGGGATGAGCAGGGTGAAGCCGATGAGGGTACAGGTGGTGGCCGGGTATCCGGCGGGGACGTGGGGGACGAGGAAGTAGCCGATGATCGCCACGGCGAGTGAGGCTCGCGGGCCGGGCCCGCGCCACTGACCGAGACTGACGATGCGGGCGACAGCGGCACCGAGCACGAACTCGGGGAGGCGGGCGGCGGGGAAGGAGTAGAGCGGCCGGCCCAGCCAGTGGTGCGCGTCCGACCACGCCAGCACGAACACCGACAGCACCGACAGACCGGCCAGGACGGCCGATCCCCGGGCTCCCAGGCGGCGCAGCCAGAGAGCCAGCAGCGGAAAGGCGGCATAGAAGAACGCCTCGCACGCGAGCGACCAGCTGACGGGATCCAGTGTCTGCCACCAGGGGCGCCACCAGGCATGCACCAGGAGGACATTGGCCAGGGCCTGATACAGGGTGGGCTTCGCCTGATGGGCCAGGGTGAGGCCCATGAGCAGCGCGATCGCGGCGGTGACGAGGTGGACCGGATAGATCCGGGCGATGCGCCGCCACCAGAACGCCGGTGCTCGGTCTCCCGGCCGTGCGGACCACATCAGGACGAAGCCGGAGAGGATGAAAAAGAACGACACCCCGGTAGCCCCGGCCCCGAACCCCCACGTCGCGACACGCCCGCCGGTACCACCGAAGTACCCGAAGTTGCGCACGTGCAGCCCGAAGACCAGCACCGCCGCCATCCATCGAAGTCCCGTGAGCGACGGCAGCGAAGGCACCGGAGGTGTGGAAGCGGCCTCGGCTGCGGTCGCTGTGCCGGGCAGCGTCCGGGTGGCCCCGGCCGCCGCCGCCATCACGTCACCTGCCGAGTGTTGTGCATGTGCGACATGCGCGTGAGCCTTGCCCGATCGTCGCCTTTCATTCCGGGCTGGTGGGGAGCGTCACATCCGTGTGGGCCGTCCGCTCGACCCGTTCGGCTAGGGCCATTCTTTGATCGTTGTTGACAGGACGAATGTGTTGGCGCGGCAGCCGCGAGGGCTAGCCTCGCCCCGTCCGCACCCCCTGTACCCACCCCCCACCTGAGGTGGCGGACGCCCACATCCCCTTTCACACTCGAGGAAGGACTCTGATGGCACGCACCATCAGACGGTGGCTGCTCGCGGGGGTGGGAACCCTCAGCCTCGCGGCGGCGGGCGCCGTCCCCACGATGAGCGCGGCCCACCAGGCCGCCTATCCGCGTGTACGGCCTGCCGTGGCCGACTACACACAGGTGACCACCGGCCAGACCCCACCCACCCAGTCGCAGTGCGCTTCCGCAGGGCGCCGCTGCTTCACCCCACAGGCCATCCAAGCCGCCTACAACGTGGGCCCGTTGCACTCGGCCGGGGACGACGGACGCGGTCAGACGATCGCCGTCGTCGATTCCTACGGCAGCGACACCATGGCCCACGACCTGCATGTCTTCGACCGTGCATTCGGCATCGCGCCCATGTGCGGGGAAGAGGGCGTCAGCTGCGCGTCCGGCATGCCGACCTTCAGCGAGCTTCATCTGCAGGGCTCGCCCGCCACCAAAGCGCCGCCGTCCACGAGCAGCAGCCCCGGGCAGGAGGACAAGAGCGCGTGGGCGCTGGAGGTGGCTCTTGACGTCGAGACCGCCCATGCCATGGCGCCCGGCGCCAACATCCTGCTGGTGACCACCCCCACCGCCGAGACTCTCGGGGTACAGGGCTTCCCTCAGATGATGGCCGCCGAGCAGTACGTCGTCGAGCATCACCTCGCCACCGTCATCTCCCAGTCGTTCGCCTCCGCGGAGGGCGCCTTCGGCAGCGCCCAGTCGCTGGAGAAACTGCGCTACGCCTTCAAGTCGGCGGCGCAGAACGGCGTCACCGTTCTCGGCTCGTCGGGTGACGACGGAAGCGCCGGCTCGGCCAAGACACCGGTGGGCCAGGGCGGGTCGACGCTCTCCGGTCCCGCCGTGGAGTGGCCGGCATCCGACCCGCTGGTCACCGGGGTGGGAGGCACGAACCTGTGCACCGACCCGGGCGCCACCAGCGGCAGGGTCGTCGACAGCGCCTCCCCGCCGGGGGCTTGCCAGAACTCCCCCGGCCAGTCGGAGACCGGCTGGACCGGTTCCGGCGGCGGCTACAGCAGCGTCTTCGCCAAGCCGGACTACCAGTCGGGCGTGCTGCCGGCCGGCAGCACGGCCATCGGGTCCATGCGCGGCGTTCCGGACATCTCCCTGCAGGCGAGTCCGTCGACGGGAGCACTGGTGTACGTGTCCCTCCCGCCCGACGGCCAGAGCGGGCTGAAGTGCGGCAGCACACCGTGCAGCACGGGTTGGTACGACATCGGCGGCACGTCACTGGCGTGTCCTCAGTGGGCGGGCCTGGTCTCCATCGCCGCCCAGATCAACCACGGTGGACTCGGGCGGATCAACCCGGCTCTGTACAAGCTCGCGTCCGACCCGGCCACCTACGCGGCCGACTTCAACGACGTCACCGTGGGCAACAACGCCGCCGAGACGTCGGTCCCGGGCTACGCGGCCGGCACAGGATGGGACCCCGTCACCGGGCTGGGGACGCCGAACGCGGCGAAGCTCCTGCCCGACCTGGTCAGCGCCGTGCACGGCAGCTGACCTTCCGGGCCCAGCAGGGCATCCACGGAGTGGAGCCGGGATCATTCCGGCTCCACTCCGTGGTGCGGGGGGGGGGCACTGGAACTGTGCGAAGAACCTCCAGATCTCGGCTTTGGTCCAGGTGGTGACGCCGCTTTCGCCGCCGGAGCCGTCGACCGGGCCGGGTATGTGGCCTCCGTCGAACGCGGCCCATTGGACCGGGTATCCGGCACGGCAGCCGGAGTAGGTGGTGGTGATGTGCGTTCGGCTGCCCGGCGCGGGCTCGCGCGGGCTCTGGGCGGTGCAGCCGTTGTTGCGGACGAACGTGTCGCGCAGGGACCGTCCTTGCCCGATGTTGAGGACGTTGTCACTGATGCCGTGGATTCCGAAGTAGGCGATGGGCTGGGTGCCGCCGCTGCATCCGCTGATCTGGGCGCCGGAGATGACGGCGACGGCCCTGAAGACGTTCGCGCGGCTGCATGCGAGTGCGTAGCTCATTCCGCCGCCCCAGCTGAATCCCGTGGCGAAGCGCTGTGCCGGGTTGACGCAGAGACCGGCCTCGATGCGCCGGATCATGTCGTCGACGAAGGTGACGTCCTCACCGCCCGAGTTCGCCCAGCCGTTGCCGAGGCCCTGCGGGGCCACGAGGATCGCGCTGTTGTTCGACTGTTCCTGTTGGCCGTAGTAGGACCAGGCGCTCCCGCTCGTGCCGCCCGAGGCGACGTCGCCGGCGGTTCCGCCCCGCCAGTGGAACGCGAAGATCAGCCGGTAGCGGTGGCTGCTGTCGTAGTTGGCGGGAACCCTGAGGATGAAGCTGCGGGTCTTGCCGCCGCTCTGGATCGTGTGCGTGCCGCTCGTCAGAGTCGGGGCGCTGCCGCATCCGCCGCCGCCACCGGACGCCAGCTTGACCATCTGCCACTGCTGGTTGGCGCCGCCCCAGTCGGTGTACTGGACGACGTTGCCGCCGTCGGCGGTGGAGGCGCCCTGCACCTCCACGGCCTTGCCGCTGGCGCGGTTGATCAGCCGGACGTGGCCCGCGTCGGAGTCGGCCAGGCGGAACTGCTGGTTGGCCCCGTTGTGGTCGGCCCACTGCTGGATCGCGGCACCGTCCGCGGTCGAGGAGCCGGCCACGTCGAGAACCTTGCCCGAATGCCGGGCCTTGAGGCGGTAGAAGCCACCGCCGGAGTCCACGAACTGCCACTGCTGGTTGGCTCCGTCGGTGCGCGTCCACTGGCTGACCCGCGCGCCGTCGGCGGTGGACGTGCCGGAGACGTCCAGCGCCTTGCCGCTGTTGCGATTGACGAGGACGTACCAGGCATTGGTGTCCACCGTCGCCGCCTCGGCGGGCGCCGGATTCACCGCGGTGAGCATGCCGATCGCGAGGGCCGCCGCCACTACGGCGGCGAGCCGTGACCACCAGGTCATCGTGCCCCCTTTCGTTGGTGGGCGGTCCCCATCAGGTGCGGGTCCAGCGCTGGTTGCTGCTGTTCGAGCAGGAGTTGAGCTGGATCAGGGTGCCGTTGGCGGTGCCGCTCGCGGCGGTGCTGAGGCAGAGGCCGGACTGGACGCCGACGATCGATCCGTCGGAGTTGAGGCGCCATTTCTGGTTGTCGCCGCCCCAGCAGCTGTAGATCTGGACTTTGACGCCGTTGCCGGTGCCGGCGGCGTCCAGGCACTTGTTGCCGTAGACCCGGAGCTCTCCGGCGGCGGTGTGCGTCCACTGCTGGTTGGTGCCGGTGTGGCAGTCCCACAGCTGGAGCTGGGTGCCGTCGGTGGTGGTGGCGTTGGGCACGTCGAGGCAGCGGCCCGAACCGACGCCCTTGATCTGTCCGCCGCCCGGAGGGGGCGTGGTGGTGCCACCGTTGAGCGCGTTGAGGACGGCGGTGTAGGCGGGCTTCTTGCTGCCGTCGTTGTTGAACAGCAGCGGCGTGTGCTGCGGCCGCCAGGAGTCGCTGTCGCGCACACCCCAGACGGTGATGCCCAGGCAGCGCGGGACGGCCAGGCAGTCGTTGGTCACGGCGGCGTAGGTCGAGGCCGGGGCGCCCTGGATGTCGAGTTCGGTGACGGCCACGTCGACGCCGAGGGCGGCGAAGTTCTGCAGGGTGGTGCGGAAGTTGCTGTTGTAGGGGCTGTCGTTGTTGAAGTGCGCCTGGAAGCCGACGCAGTCGATGGGCACGCCGCGCTGCTTGAAGTCCCGGACCATGTTGTACATGGCCTGCGTCTTGGCCCAGGTCCAGTTCTCGACGTTGTAGTCGTTGTAGCAGAGCTTGGCGGCCGGGTCGGCGGCGCGCGCGGTGCGGAAGGCGACCTCGATCCAGTCGTTGCCGGTGCGCTGCAGGTTGGAGTCGCGGCGGGCTCCCGAACTGCCGTCGGCGAAGGCCTCGTTCACGACGTCCCACTGGGCGATCTTGCCCTTGTAGTGGCGCATCACGCCGTTGATGTGGTCGATCATCGCCTGACGCAGCGCGCTGCCGCTGAGGGCCTGCATCCAGCCGGGCTGCTGGGAGTGCCAGGCCAGGGTGTGGCCGCGCACCTGCTTGCCGTTCTGCACCGCCCAGTTGTAGACGCGGTCACCGGCGGTGAAGTTGAACTGGCCCCGCTGCGGTTCGGTGGCGTCGATCTTCATCTCGTTCTCGGCCGTCACCGAGTTGAACTCGCGGTTCGCGATCGTCGTGTACGTCGAGTCGCCCAGCCTGCCCGAGGCGATGGCGGTGCCGAAGTAACGGCCGCTCTGCGCCGCCGCGGCGCCGAGCGTGGTCTCGGCGGCGTGGGCGGTCGGCGGTGCGACCAGTGCGCCGGCCGCACCGAGGGCGCCGACGACCAGCGCCGGCAGCAGGGCGCGGAGCTTGTGGCGGACATGGAGTCTGGGAAGGGCGTGCAAGCCCATGGCTGTGCCTCCAAGGTAGACAGCACGGAGTGACTGGAGCGCAGGGGAAAGCCTCGTCCGCTACCACCGGGACGGATGCGTTGATGCGTTGGTGCGAGCCTCACCGGAACGGCACTTCGCTCAGGATCGACGTGGTTCGAAATGTCGAACTATGGTCGGTTGCTCAGGGAGGGATGATTGAGGGTTTGACAGTGGCTCGTCAATACTCTCTACCGGAGAAACTTTCCGCTTCCCCTTCGAAACATTCGAGTACCCGCTGTTTGCGGCCAGAACAGCGACAGGCCTTGACCGGAGCGCCTCACCTTCCTAGCTTGTGGCGTCGAGATTCGGGAACTCCTCGAAACTTTCGAGCTCCGCTACCACCGGCTCGGCTGCTCCGCGGTTCATCGGCGGCACCCCCACCCCGCCCCGAAGGAGGCCCTGTGATGTGGCTCAGCCACCCGTCCCCGGTCCGTCTCAAACGCTTACTCGCCGTCCTGTCGCCCCTGCTGCTCGTGGCGACCTTCCTCGGTGCCCAGCCCGCCGAGGCGGCGACCGTGGACCCCAACGCCTCGTACGTGCTGGTCAACCGCAACAGCGGCAAGGCCCTGGACGTCCACAACATGGCGACCGGCGACGGCGCCCGCATCACCCAGTGGACCAGGAACGACCAGGCCCAGCAGCAGTGGCAGTTCGTCGATGCCGGCGGCGGCTACTACCGCATCAAGTCCCGCCACTCCGGCAAGGTCCTGGACGTCCACAACTGGTCCACCGCGAACGGCGGTTCGATCGTCCAGTGGACCGACCTGAACGCCACCAACCAGCAGTGGCGGCTGGCCGACAGCTCCGACGGCCACGTGAGGCTCATTTCGCGCCACAGCAACAAGGCCCTCGAAGTGCAGGGCGCCTCCACCGCCGACAACGCGAACGTCGTCCAGTACGACGACTGGGGCGGCGCCAACCAGCAGTGGCAGCTCGTCAAGGTCGGCGCCGGCACCCCCGGCCCGTGTGATCTCCCGTCGACGTACCGCTGGACATCGACGGGCGCGCTGGCGCAGCCCAAGCCGGGGTGGGCCTCGCTCAAGGACTTCACCGTCGTCCCCTACAACGGCAAGCAGCTCGTCTACGCCACGACACACGGCGCCGCGGGAACGGGAGTGGCCTGGCGCTCGCTGAACTTCACCCCGTTCACCAACTGGTCGGAGATGGCCTCGGCCGGCCAGAACATGATGTCGACCTCCACGGTCGCGCCCACGCTCTTCTACTTCGCGCCGAAGAACATCTGGGTGCTCGCCTACCAGTGGGGCAGGACCGCCTTCTCCTACCGGACGTCGAGCGACCCCACCAACCCGAACGGCTGGTCGTCCGAGCAGCCGCTGTTCTCCGGAAGCATCTCCGACTCCGGAACCGGACCCATCGACCAGACGCTCATCGCCGACGGGTCGAACATGTACCTGTTCTTCGCCGGTGACAACGGCAAGATCTACCGGGCCAGCATGCCGATCGGGAACTTCCCGGGCAGCTTCGGCTCGACCTCGACCGTGATCATGAGCGACACGAAGGAAAACCTGTTCGAAGCCCCGCAGGTCTACAAGCTGCAGGGCCAGAACCGCTACCTCATGATCGTCGAGGCGATCGGCTCGCAGGGCCGCTACTTCCGCTCGTTCACGGCCACCAGCCTGAACGGCTCATGGACCCCCCAGGCGGCGACCGAGAGCAACCCCTTCGCCGGCAAGGCCAACAGTGGCGCCACCTGGACCAACGACATCAGCCACGGCGAACTGATCCGCACCAGCCCCGACCAGACCATGACCGTCGATCCCTGCAACCTGCAGTTGCTCTACCAGGGTCGCAGCCCCAGCTCCGGTGGCGACTACGGCTACTGGCCCTACCGCCCGGGTCTGCTGACACTGCGGCGCTGACGACGTGAGACCAGTCCGGCTCCGGGAGGGAGCCGGCACGGCGGGCTCGGCGGAATGCCGAGCCCGCCCTGGTCGCGCGACGACGTCTCCTTGAACGCCGGTCCGGTCGGCCCGCAGGCGAGCGGATACAGTGCGAGAGACGGCGACGCCCGACCCGCCGAGAGTGCAGCAGAAGCTCCGCGGCAGAGCCGGCTGCTCCGCCTGATGCGTTACCTCCCCCTGATCGCCCCCGTCCTGCTGTGGGTCGTGCCCTGCTGGGTCCTCCTGCACACCGGCCAGCACTGGCCGCTGCCCGTCGTCCTGGCCGGCACCGCGCTGTGCGTCCTCGGGCTCGTCGGTATGCCGCTCGCGATGATGCGCGGCCACGGCCGGCGCCAGCGGGACCGGGCGGCCATCGTCGGTGACACCCTGCTGGGCACGAGCTGGATTCTGTTCACCTGGTCCGTGCTGCTCGGCGTCTTCTTGCGGCTCGCCCTGGCGTTGGCCGGCGTCGGCGAGAGTCAGGACCGGGCCCGCATCGTCACGTGGGCCGTACTCGGCGTCACCGTCGTACTCCTCGCCTGGGGGTACGCCGAAGCCCGCCGCGTGCCGCGGGTGCGCCGACTCGACGTGCAACTCCCGCGGCTGGGTGCCGGGTTGGACGGCCTCCGCGTCGTCCTCATCACCGACACCCACTACGGCCCGCTCGACCGCGCCCGCTGGTCGGCCCGGGTGTGCGAGACGGTGAACACTCTCGAAGCCGACCTGGTCTGCCACACCGGCGACATCGCGGACGGCACGGCCGCACGCCGCCGCGCCCAGGCAGTCCCCCTCGGTACCGTGCTCGCCACCCGGGCCCGGGTGTACGTCACCGGCAACCACGAGTACTACAGCGAGGCCCAGGGCTGGGTCGACCTGATGGGCGAGCTGGGCTGGGAGCCGCTGCGCAACCGCCATCTGCTGCTCGAACGCGGAGGCGACACCCTCGTGGTCGCCGGCGTGGACGACGTCACCGCCGAGTCCTCCGGCCTGGCAGGCCACCGCGCCCACCTCGCCGGAGCCCTGGACGGCGCCGACCCCGGCCTGCCCGTCCTGCTCCTGGCCCACCAGCCCAAGTTCGTCGACCGGGCGGCAGCCGAGGGCATCGACCTCCAGCTCTCCGGCCACACCCACGGCGGCCAGATCTGGCCCTTCCACCACCTGGTCCGCCTCGACCAGCCCGCCCTCGCCGGCCTGAGCCGCCACGGCACCCGCACCCTCCTCTACACCAGCCGCGGCACCGGCTTCTGGGGCCCGCCGTTCCGCGTCTTCGCCCCCAGCGAGATCACCCTGCTCGTGCTCCGCTCCCCGCGGCTGGCCGCCTCGGCGTAGCACTGGGCGAGCCGAAGAAGCCGGGTTCCTGCCGGACGCAGGAAAAGGGCGCCTGACCGGGCGGATGGCCGGGCAGGCGCCCTGTGCTGTGCAGGATCTAAGGCTGCTGGTGTCCTGTTCCCACGGTGACGATGCCCTTCGTCCTGGCGCCGGTCCTGTTGTCGTAGAGGACATCACCGGTGGACTTCTTCCAGATCCTGATGCGGAAGGTGTCCGGGTCGTCACTGACGGTGACTCTGAAGGCGTAGCCGTCCTTGCCGCCCACCGCGCCGGTGCCCTGGTAGACGGCCTGGGAGCCGTTCACCACGAGCCAGTCGGAGCCGGTCGAGCGGAAGGTCAGCCGGGCGGGGCCGAAGACGAACGTGGCCTTGCCGGTGGGGACGGAGGCGCCCTTCCGGTACCGGGCGTCCAGGGTGAAGGCCGCCTTGCCGGTCAGCCCCGGCTCGGCCGGGTAGGCACCGGCCGGCGAGGTGATCGTGCCGACGCCGGCCGCGGGTCCGGCGGCGCGGTCGTAGACGATCAGCTCCGCGAGCGTGCTGGTGTCCGTGGCCGCGTCGTCGTCGGTGACCGTGACGACCGGGCGGTGGATGCCCGCGTCGTCGTAGACGTGTGCGGCGCGGCAGCCCGAGTCTGTGACCGTGCCGGTCGTCGGCCGGCTGCCGTCCTTCCAGTCGACCGTGCAGGTGTGCCTGTCGGCCGTGCCCGGGTCGTCGAAGTATGCCGTGACCACGGCGGCCCTGCCGACCGGGACGGGCGTGCCGGGGCCCTTGGCGGAGGTGATCGACGGGGCGGCGTTGGAGACCTCGACGGTCGCGGTGTCGGTGCCGCGTCCGCCGGTCAGTGTGACCCGGAAGGTGCCGTCGTCGGTGCAGGTGAGGGTCGTGCGGGCCGCCGCCGGGTCCTTGACGGTGCACGGGGCGCCGTCCTGGACGGTCCACTTGGGGGTGCCGGCTCCGGAGACGGTGCCGGCGAGCATGATCGCCTCGCCCTCGGTGCCGGTGGCGTCCGGCCCGGCGTGGACGACGGTGACCGGGTCGATGCCGCCGAGGGTCGGGACGACCTTCTCGATCAGGCCGTCGGAGTCGAACTCCAGCTTGTCGATGGTGGTTTCGCGGTGGGTGCCGTCGCCGCCCGGGATGGCGAAGCGGTGGTAGGCGATGTACCAGTCGTCGGTGTTCGGGACATGGACGACGGAGTGGTGGCCCGGGCCTTTGATGCCCAGGGACAGGTCCTTCTCCAGGATCACGCCCCGCTTGGTCCAGGGGCCGGTGGGCGAGGGGCCGGTGGCGTAGGCGACGCGGTAGTTCTCGTCCCGGGTGTCGTTCTCCGACCACATGAAGTAGTAGGTGCCCTTGCGCTTGATGACGAAGGTGCCCTCGTTGTAGCCGCTCGGGGTGATGTCCTGGACCTTCGAGGTGTCGATGGAGGTCATGTCGTCGCCGAGCGGGACGACGTAGGCGCGGCCGTTGCCCCAGTAGAGGTACTGCTTGCCGTCGTCGTCGGTGAAGACCGCCGGGTCGATCATCTGGCCGCGGAAGTCACCGGACTTCAGCAGTGGCTTGCCCAGGGCGTCCTTGAACGGTCCGGTGGGCGAGTCGGAGACGGCCACGCCGATGTTCGCGTCGGCGCAGAAGTAGAAGTAGTACTTGCCGTCCTTCTCCGTCATCGCCGGCGCCCAGGCCCGGCTGTCCGCCCAGCTGACGTCCGGCCCCAGGTCGAGGATGACGCCGTGGTCCTTCCAGTGGACCAGGTCCGTGGAGGAGTAGGCCTTGAACTGCGTGCCGCTCCAGCCCTCGAAGCCGTCGGTCGTCGGGTAGAGGTAGAAGGTGTCGCCGAAGCGCACGATGTTCGGGTCGGCGTTCAGGCCCGGCAGGACCGGGGTCTTCATGATCAGCGCCGATGCCTTCCAGGTGCGCTTCTTGCCGTCCGCCCCGGTGACCTCGTACGTCACCGACTTGGTGAAGTCGTGCGTGCTGCCGGAGGCGGGGCTGATCGTCGCGCCCTCGGCGAGGCTGAACTCGGGTGCCAGCTTGGTGAGATCGGTGCCCGCCTGCATCGGCAGGGTGATCGTGCCGCCCGCGTTGTCGACGAGCGCGTCGACCTTGAGCGCCGGGTGCGTCGCCTTGGCGATGCCCGTCGTATTGCCGCTGAGTTTCATGACCTCGGTGCCGGTGAGGGCACGGTCGTAGATGCGGAAGTCGTCGACCTCGCCGCCGAAGTACGGGTCGGCCGCGTACAGGGACCGGCCGATGTAGCCGCTGTGGTCCTTGGCCGCGTCGTACAGCTCGGACGGCTTGATGGTGGTCGTCGTGCGGGCCGCCTCGACGCCGTCGGCGTACAGGACCATCGTGCCGGTCGCCCCGTCCAGCGTCACGGTGACGTGCCGCCACTGGCCGGGCGTGAGCTGCGAACCGGCCGTCAGCTTCGACTCCGCCCACCAGCTCGCCTTCGTGATGGCCGAGTAGAGACTGGAGCCGCCGTTGGACGGGGTGGCGAACAGGTACTTGTCGCTGTCGGGCCCGAGTCCGAACAGCCACTGGAAGCTGCCGCCGCCCTTCCACTTGGCGTACGTCGACACCGTCACGCTGTCGGCGTTCTTCAGCACACCGTTCGGGATCTTCACGTACGGCGAGCTCGACGAGTCGCCGGACATCTTGAACGAGCCGCCATCGACACCGGTGCCGAAGTCGGGTGTGCGCACGTACGTGCCGTGGTAGCCGTGGCCGCTGGAGTCACGGGCGATGCTGCCGCCGGCCTCGTCGAAGTCGTAGCGCAGCAGCAGGTCGGCCGGGACGTCCGGCCCCCCGGCGGACACGGTGACCTCGGCGCGGGCCGGGATCGCGGTGCCGTCGGGCAGGCTGCCGGTCACGGTGAAGGTGCCGGCCTGGGCGTACTTCGACGCCGGCACGTCCTCCCAGGTGACCGCGACGGGCCGCTTGGCGCCGTCGGCGTACTCGGCGATCACCGTGGCGGGCAGGACCGGGGCCTCGCCGACCCGGGTCTTCACCGACACGTCCTCGACGCTCTTCACGACCTGGTCGGGCTGGTAGGCGCGCAGCAGCCGGTCGTACTCGGCCTGGGTGACCGGCAGCACGGTGCCATGCCGGGGCTTGGCGGGCAGGTCATAGCCGGTGGACGGGGTCCAGGTGCCGGAGTCCAGGTCGGTCGTCTCGAACGGGATGTAGCCGCGGCCACCGAACTCGTCGAGGAACGCGTACCACTTCTCCTCGGTGTTGGACTTGAACACCAGCGGTCCCTCGGCGGCGTTCATCGCGCCCTTGCCGATGCCCTCGGCGACCGGGGTCCAGGACGGGTTCAGGATCGAATCGCTCTTCTCCTGGAAGATGAACTTGCTGTTGGGGGTGGAGGAGGTGTTGTTCCGCTCGTCCTTGGACAGGCGGTAGTACGTGCCGTCGTGCCGGATCATCGTGGAGTCGATGACCGAGTAGCCGCGGTCGATCCAGACCTTGGGCTCGCTGAAGGTGTAGAAGTCGCGGGTGGTGGCGTACATCATGCGGTTGTACGTGTCGCCGGAGTGGTCGGCGTTGTCGTACAGCTTCGACGCCCAGAAGACGACGTACTCGCCGCGTTCGGCGTCGTAGAAGGCCTCCGGCGCCCAGGTGTTGCCGGCGCTGTCGGGTGAGACCTTGACCAGGCGCTGGTTCGTCCAGTGCACCAGGTCGGTGGACTCCCAGACCATGATGGACTTGCTGCCGGTGCGCTGGGAGGCGTCCCAGTCGCCGTTGCCGTAGATCCTGAGGTCGGTGGCGATCTGGTAGAACTTGTCGCCCTCCGGGGAGCGGATGATGAACGGGTCGCGCAGGCCCTTCTCGCCGAGCGTGGAGGTCAGGACGGGCTTGCCGTCGTTCAACTCCCGCCAGTGCAGCGGGTCGTTGCCCTTGCTGAGGGCTGCGTAGAGCTGTTCGCCGTCGGAGGTGCCCTCGCCGGTGAAGTAGCTGAACATGTAGCCCTTGAGGGCCGCCTCGGCGGGCAGTTCGGGCACCTTGGCCGTCATGACGCGGGTGGCCTTCGCTTCGCCCTTGGTGACGGTGGCGGTCAGCTCGACGGTGGTGGCGCCGTCGCCGTGCGCGGGGCGGTGGACCTCGCCGTCGGCGGAGACGATGTCCGGCTTCGCAGAGGACCAGGTCACGGCCGTGCCGTACTTGCCGCTCTCGGGCAGGGTGAGGTTGCCGCGCGCGTCGTCGAGGTTGTGGACCGTGAGCGCCTCGGCGGCCTCCCGGGTGGCGGCGTCGTCGTCGAGCGCGGACCGGACCGTGACGTCGAAGGTCTTGGTGCCGGTCACGGTGCCCTTCTTCAGGGTCGCCGTGAGCGTGGCGCGGCCGTCGGGTGAACCGGCCTCCGGGCGGGTCACCTTGCCGGTGTCGGACACCACGGTCGGGTTGTCGCTGGCCCAGGTGATGGCGGAACCGCCGGCGGGGCCGGTCCTGGGCAGTTCCAGGTCGGAGGTGACGCCGCTGGTGTCGCCGAGGCTCAGCGCGGCCTTGTCGTCGGCGACGCCCTGCGTGGCGACGGGGAGGGAGAGCTGCTCGACCTCCGAGCCGTCCAGGGCCCGGTCGTACACGCGGAAGTCGCGTATCCGGCCCTTGAAGAGCCTGTCGCCGTCGTAGACGGACTTGCCGATGTAGTTGGCCTTGGTGGTGCCGGAGCCGATGGCGCCGGGCGTGGTGGTGACCGAGGTGTTGCGGCCGGCCTCGACGCCGTCCTCGTAGAGCACGCCGGTGGAACCGGTCTGGGTGTAGGTGATGTGCTTCCAGACGCCCCGGGTCAGGTTGTGGGAGTCGGACGGCTTGGTGGTCTGCTCGGTCGACCAGTTGCCCGTCGCGACGGATGTGCGGAAGGAGTTGCCGGTGGTGAACAGGTAGCCGTTGCCGCTGCCCGCGCTGGTGTTGCCGAAGCCGTAGAGGAAGTAGGGCGTGCTCTGGGCGGGGTCGATCAGTACGTCCAGGGAGACGGTGATCGAGTTCATGCCCTTCATGACGTCGTCCGGCACCTTGAGGTAGGTGTCCGACCCGTTGAAGGCGAGTCCCTCACCGGATGCCGACCAGTCGGCGCTGCCGTTGAGCGTGCCGTTGCGGCCGTGGCCGGAGGCGTCGGTGACGGTGCCGCCGGAGTCCGCGTCGAGCTTGTACCACAGGGCCAGGCCGTCGGTGATGTCCGCGGCTTCGGCCGCCGGCACCGCCGGTGCGGCCGTCGCCGGGGCGGTGGGTCCGGCGAGGGTGAGCAGCATCGAGGCGGCGATCAGTCCGGCGAGCTGACCCGCCCGACGTCTCGCGCGGCTGCGAAGTCTTGCGCATCGTGCGACGTGCGTCATGTCGAGGTTCCCTGCTGAGGCATGGCGGATGACGGACAAGGCGGAACGCGATCGAGGCCGACGATGTGACGGCAAGCCCGTGCCGTGAACCCGCCGTTACACGCAGGTGACGTGTGTTGCGAGAGTTTCAGTCGACGCCCAGGGCAGCGTCAATAGGTTTCGAACAATGTCCGACTGATCGAACGAATCAGTCTTTCACTCCAGGGCGCTCCATGACCACTGAGGGGTGGCATCCCCGCTGGGCTCACGGCCGTGGCGGATCCTCTCCGGGTCTTCCTTGTGACTGACGTATCGAGCGAAGTGACCCGTGGCAGGGAGCCCTTCGAGCAAGGCGGCGGCGTCAGATCGTCGTACGTCTTGACGTCGGAGAGCGGATCGAAGTCCAGCGACGCCGCCCGCGCGAGCCAGAACGGCGAGCCCGTGTCCGGGCCGAAGTGCCAGCGCATCGCGGCCCGGACCAGTTCGTCAGGGTCCGGGTCGGCGTCGTGGGGCAGATCGAGAATCGACTGCTCGGCGCGCACCACAAGTCCTCCTCAGGTGGGCTTCTCGAACGCGTCGGACGGCCGTGGCCGGGGCTGACCGGTCCCGATGCCGGGCCGGCGCACCGCGGGCGTCCGATCATCGGTGACCGCGGGCACGCGGGAACAGCCGGTACTCAGCCCGCGCCCGGCGCGTGCCGGGGGGTGCCGTGAGTACCGGCGGACCGTGGGATCGCGGCGTTCCTAGACTGAGCCGCATGAAGGCCATGATCGCCTGGTGGGACCTGACCGACGCGGATCACGACGCCGAATCGCTGCGTGGCCTCCTGCGCGAGGGGGCGGGGAACTGGGAGGACGTCTCCGGGCTTGCGCTGAAGGTCTGGGTGTCCGATCCGGAGCACCACCGCTGAGGCGCGGTGCTGCTCCGGGAGTCGGAGGAGGCTGCCAGAGCAGCGCAACTGCGGCGCGAGCGGGCGAGTTGATGGGCGAGGCCCTGTTCGTCCTCGTGCGCCGGAGCGCGCACTCGGCGCTGGGGCTGGACCGGGCAATGGATTCCGCGTCGCGCAAGATGATGGCCGCGCTCCCCGCGCCGCACCGGCCGGTGGCCGAACTGACACAGCCGGCGGCTGCTGATCGACCCGGACGGCTGGCTCCCGGGGCCGCGGCAGGACGCGTCCGGGATGGACGAGCTGTACGACGCCGTCCTCGCCGACCGCCGGCTGCGCATCGCCTACCGGCACAGCGGCAGCACCTCGGTGCACACCTACACCGTCGATCCGTACGGGCTGGTGTCCACGGCGGGCACTTGGTACCTGGTCGCCGACCACGCCGGGCAGGCGCAGTTGTTCCGGACCGACCGGCTCGGGGGCGTCGCCGTGACCACCGAGCCCGTACGCCGCCGGGACGGGACGCAACTGGCGCGGGTGTGGGAGGAACTGCGGCGGCGAGTGGAGAACCGCGAGCCGGGGACCGTGGTCCGGGCCGGGGTCAGACGCCGCCGCCTGGACATGCTGCAGAGGCTCACCCGCGCGAACTTCCGCGGAGTCGTCGGCGAGGCCGACGACGAATGGCTCATCGTCGAGCTGGACTACCCGGTGCCGGCCGCCGTCTGCCAGTTGCTCCAGTTCGGGACCGACGTCGAGGTGCTGGATCCGCCGGAGGCGGTCGAGGCGATCTCCCGCGTGATCGCCGCGCTCGCCGCGCTCTACCCGGCCGGCGGCTGAGCGAGCCCGTTGCCAACGGTTGCGCAGCATTGGCGTTCATTCCCTCGGCGAAAGATACTGAAGACAGCACTCTCACTCAACGGCGCCGGTGCCTCGTACGAATTGACGTTCAACAGTCAATTGAAACCGGAAAAGACCATGATAGATCTCGGCTTCGTGGGTCCCAGCCGTCCCGCCAACGATTACGCGTTCGTGAGTGTGACCGACGGCGACACCCCAAAAATCGAAATGGCGATCCGTATGGTGTCCATCGACACCCCGGAAAGCCAGTTCGGCGGCTCGCCCGCCACCGCCCAGGCCGCTCTGGAGCGCACCAAGGCGCGACTGCTGGACGGCACCTACGACGCGCTGCCGCAGGATCTGCGCGACCATCTCGTCTCCCGGATCACTCCGGACGCCGCGCAGCGGCACCAGGCCGCGGGCAAGGCGGCGGCCGAGGCGCACAAGGACATGGTGGCCACTCGCCTGACCCGCCCCGACGGCTCACAGCGCAAACTGGCCGTGATCGCCACCGGCGAGCTCGTCGAGAGCAACGGACGTCTGCTGGCCTACACCGCGCCCTGGTTCAGCGGCAGTGCGTCCGATCCGCTGCCGCCGCGCGACGACCCGCGCCGGCGCACGTTCAACCTGGACATGGTGGCACTCGGCTGGGCGGCCACCTTCCTCATCTACCCCTCCATCCCGCCCTCCTCCGACCTCAACCTGCTGGTGGACGAGGCGGAGACGGCATGGACGCAACAGCTCGGCGCCTGGGCGCAGTTCGGACAGGACCTGCTGCTGGGATACGAGTACCGGGCCTGCATCAAGCTCGGTGCCCGGGAGGTGCCCGATCCGGCCAAGGCGATCGGGCAGGCCTACCAGCGGGTGTGCGTGGACCTGCGGGACCTGACCGAAACCGGCCTGTACGGCTACCACCGCGTGCCGCCCCACCACCGGCTGTGGATCTGGGAGGACGACCTGGAACAGGCGCGCGAGGACCTTCCGATCACCTCCTGAGCGCAAAGAGCTTTGCGTGCTGAATGAGCGCAAAGCTCGGTCATCGCGGTACGGCGGGACCATGGGTGCATCGCCTGGACCCACCCGCCCGGTTTCCCGGACAGCAGCGGGGCGGGTGAGTCCGGGCCGCCGAGGCGGGAATCGACCTCGTCCGGGACGTCGCCACCGTCCGGGCGGCGCCCATGCCGGCTTTACTCCGTGCACACGGACTTGCCGATGCCTTGACGAGTCGTTCCGAGTACGTTCAACCCGCTGTCCCCGCACGCGCTGTCTGCGGTCCCTAAGTTCCTTCCGGGCTTTGGAAGAAGGGGACCATGGACGCATTCCTCGCGGTCCGAGCCCGTGGGATCAGCAAGTGTTTCGGTGATGTCGTCGCACTCGACGGCGTCGATCTGGACGTGACGCAGGGGCAGATCCACGGGTTGGTCGGACCGAACGGTGCCGGCAAGACGACGCTGCTCGGGCTGCTGCTGGGCCTGGCCGTCGCCGACCGGGGCAGCCTCGAGATCCTGGGCACTCCGGTCGGGCGCGCGCTCGCCGCTCCCGGTGGTGTCGCCGGGTTCGTGGACGGGCCGGGTCTCTACCCGTCGCTCACCGCGCGGCAGAACCTCGCCGCGCTGGCCGCCCTGCGCGGTCACGGCGTGCGGACGGCAGGGGTCGACGACGTGCTCGATGAAGTCGGGCTCACCGACGTCGCCGACGACCGGACCCGCGGCTTCTCCCTCGGCATGCGCCAACGGCTCGGTCTCGCCGCCGCCCTGCTCACCAGGCCCCGGCTGCTGGTGCTCGACGAGCCGGCCAACGGACTCGATCCGGCCGGGAAGAAGCACGTGCACGGTGTCCTCGGCCGGCTCGCGGCGGACGGTACCAGTGTCGTGCTGTCGAGCCACCGCATGGACGACCTGGAGGCCCTGTGCTCCGGGGTCACCATCCTCGCCACCGGGCGCGTGGTCTTCTCCGGGCCGCTGGGCAAGCTGGCCGCCGAGAACCGTGAACTCGACTACCGGCTGCTCACCTCCGACCCGCGGGCCGCCCGCCGGGTGGCCGCCGGTACGGACGGGATCCGGATCCTCGACGAGACCGAGGTGCGGCAGGCCGCCGAGGTGCTCGTCGTCCGGGCGCCGGTGCCGGCCCTCGACGCACTGGTGGCACGGCTCGTGCACGCGGGGATCGCGGTACGCGAACTCGCGCCCGTGGTGTCGCCCCTGGAGGCCGCGTTCCTCGCCCTCACCACCCGGCAGGAGACCGCTGCATGACCACGACCGTCCGGATGACCGAGCCCCTCCCCCCACCCCCCGTCCAGGTGACCCCCCGCATTCCGGTGACCCGCTGCTACCGGTTCGAGCTGGTCAAGTTGGTCGCGCACTGGCGCATCCGGCTGCTGCTCCTGGCCTGCTGGGTCGCGCCGGGGCTCTTCGTCGCCGGCGTGAGTGAGCAGAGCACGCTCCCGTCCGACACCCTCTTCGGCCGCTGGATGCACGCCACGGGGTGGGCCGGGCCGCTGGTGACGCTGGGTTTCGCGGGCACCTGGGCGCTGCCGCTGCTGACCTCGGTGGTCGCCGGTGACGTGTTCGCGTCCGAGGACCGGCTCGGCACCTGGCGCCACCTGCTCGTGGCGGTCCGCTCGCCGCGCCGGATCTTCGCGGCGAAGGCCCTGGCCAGTCTGACGGTCATCCTGCTCCTCGTCGCCGGGCTGGCGTGTTCCAGCACGGTGGGCGGAGTCCTGGCGGTCGGCAACCAGCCGCTGGTCGGCCTCGACGGCCACCTGCTGCCCCCGGCCGACGCAGCGGAGAAGGTCCTGCTCGCCTGGGCCTGTGTCCTCGCCCCGACCCTGGCCCTCGCCGGCATCGGACTGCTCGGGTCGGTCGCGCTCGGGCGGTCCCCCGTGGGGCTGCTGCTGCCCGCGGTCGTCGCGCTCGCGATGCAGCTGGCCCAGATGATGCCGCTGCCCGTCGCCGTACGCCTCTCCCTGCCCGGCTCCGCCTTCCTCTCCTGGAACGGTCTGTTCACCAGCCCGGCCCAGCTCGCGCCGCTGCTCACCGGCATCGCCGTCAGCCTGGTGTGGGCGGTGACCGCGACGGCGCTGGCGTATCTGCTGTTCCTGCGGCGCGACTTCACCAACCCGACCGACGACGGCTCGGCGCGCCGCGCGGTCGTGGCCGGTGCGCTGCCGCTCGTGGGGCTGATCGCCGTGACCACCGTGGTCGTCACGGCGACGACCACGGCCACGGGCTCGGGGATCACCCAGGACAAGGTGCAGCGCTCGCTGGCCACCGCGTTCGCCCACCTCTACCGGATGCAGACCGCGCAGCTGAACCGCCCCGCCGTCACCGAGGCGCGTCTGCAGGCCACGGCGGCGTGCGACAAGGGCAGCGACCGGGTCGCCGCCGAAGGACCGGGCAACGACTGGCGGTGCGTCGTCTCCTGGCATCTCCCTGGCGTCGAGGCCGCCGGATCGGCGGTCTACCAGCTCGACGTCACCCCAGACGGTCGTTTCGTGGCCGACGGCGACGGACCGAAGGAAGTCAACGGCTACTTCCTGGTCCGCACCCCGACCGGGGACGCACCGAACCCCCTGTGGCAGTTCGACGGCGACGTCGAGCTCCTCTCCCCCTCGAAGGGATAACGCAATGCAGGTAACACGCCGCCGTCGGCGTGCCGGGAACGGCAGTTCCGGCGTTCCCGGCAGACGGATCGGGCGCCGGACCATGGTCACGGCGGGCATCACCGCCGTGGCCGTGGCCGCCGCCGGGACCGCCTTCGCGCAGACGCACCAGTTCGGCACCCAGCGCGTCGGCCAGATCACCGGTCAGGGCCAGGTCCTCCCCAGCGACCAGTACATCGCCCCGTACGGCGACCGTCTCGTCGTGAACGACGGCAAGATCATGTCGTCGTCGGTCAGCCCGGACGGCACCCACCTCGCGGCCTCGGTCACCGACGGCGGGAGCGCCCTGGCGATCGTGGACCTGAAGAGCTGGAAGGTGCAGCAACTCGTCGGCAGCTCCGCGTCGTCGACCCCGCGCATCAGCGGTGACGACGTGGGTCAGGAAGGCCCCACCTACTCCCCCGACGGCAAGCAGCTGTGGCTGGGCCAGACCGACGGCTACACCAGGTTCACCGTGCAACCGGACGGCAGCGTCGCCAGTCCGACGTTCATCGGGATCCCGGCGGACGGGGCCAAGCACGCACTGGTCGGCGAGGCGGTGTTCTCCCGCGACGGCTCCACCGTCTACTCGGCGGTCAACGGGCAGAACCGGGTCGTCGCCCTCGACGCGGCGACCGGGGCGATCGAGCGCAGCTGGGCCGTGGGCAACGCGCCGCGCGACATGGTCGAGGTCGGCGACCGGCTGTACGTCAGCAACGAGGGCGGCCGCCCGGCGAGGCCCGGCGACACGACCGCCAACTCGTACGGCACGCAGGTGCCGGCCAGCCCGGTGACCGCCGCCACCACCACCGGCACGGTCAGCGTCATCGACCTGGCGAAGCCGGATGCCCCTGTCGGCAGCATCCCCGTCGGTCTGCACCCGACCGCGCTGTACGCCAGGAAGGGCGCGCTGTTCGTCACCGACACGGCCGGCAACGACGTGTCGGTCATCGACACGGCACGCGACAAGGTCGTGCAGACCATCGCCACCCAGCCGTGGCCCCAGGCGTCGGTCGGCTACGAGCCCGACGCGGTGACCCTCACCGACGACGGCCACCTGCTGGTGACGCTGGGCCGCGCGAATGCGGTCGCCGTCTACCGGTACACCACCCCGCAGGAGCCCGTCAGTTATGTCGGGCTGCTCCCGACGGACTACTTCCCCGCGGAGATCACCACCGTCGGCAAGCAGGTCGTCGTCTCCAACACCCGTGGCGTCGACGCCCGCCGCCCCACCGACAGCGCCGGGCACGGCACGCATGACACGACGTCGAGCGTGCAGCACTTCACGCTGCCGGACGACAGCGTCATCCGCTCCGAGACGGCCAAGGTCTTCCGGCAGAACGGCTGGACCGCGGGCTCGGTCGCGCGGAGCCGGGGCAGGAGCACCGCGAAGCCGGTGCCGGTCCCGCTGCGGCTCGGCGACCCCTCGACGATCAAGCACGTGTTCCTGCTCGTCAAGGAGAACCGGACCTACGACCAGGTCCTCGGCGACATGCCGCAGGGCAACGGCGACCCGGCGCTGACGGAGTTCGGCGAGAACGTGACGCCCAACCAGCACGCGCTGGCCCGGCAGTTCGGGCTGTACGACAACACGTACGACATCGGCACGAACTCCGCCGAGGGCCACAACTGGCTGATGCAGGCCGACGACCCGGAGTACACCGAGTCCTCGGCCGGTGAGTACGCCCGCAGTTACGACACCGAGGACGACGCGCTCGGCCACCAGCGCAGCGGGTTCCTGTGGACCGGCGCGCAGGCGGCCGGGAAGTCCGTGCGGGACTTCGGCGAGTTCCAGCAGTTCCTGACCAAGCCGGCGGACGCCAGCTGGCAGAACCTGTACTGCGACGCCAAGGCCATGGACGCGACCGGGCGGGGCACCGCCTACGCCCTGGACTCGTCCTCGCCGATCCCGTCGCTCAACAGCGTGTCCGTGCACGGCTTCCCGAAGTTCGACACCAGCGTCCCGGACCTCTACCGGTACGAGATCTGGAAGCAGGACTTCGAGAAGCACGGCCCGGCGGACCTGAACATGTTCTGGCTCTCCAGCGACCACACCGGTGGTCCGGCGAGCGCCGCCGCCCAGGTCGCGGACAACGACCTCGCGACCGGCAGGATCGTCGACGAGATCTCGCACAGCACGTACTGGAAGGACTCGGCGATCTTCGTCGTCGAGGACGACTCCCAGGCCGGTCTCGACCACGTCGACGGTCACCGGGCCCCGATCCAGATCATCAGCCCCTGGGCCCGGCACGGTACCGTCGACAGCCACTACTACTCGCAGATCACGGTGATCCGCACCATCGAGCAGATCCTCGGGATCCAGCCGATGAACCAGAAGGACAGCGCGGCCACCCCGATGCGGGGGGCGTTCACCCGGCACGCGGACTACACGCCGTTCAGGGCGCTGCCCAACCGGACGTCGCTCACGGACGGCCTGAAGACCCCGCCGTCCTGCGGCGCGGACACCCCGGCTCCACAGGATCCCGGGGCGGCGCCCGTACCGGCGGCGAAGGTGCCGGCCGGCGAGCGGTCGCTGGCGGCGCAGTGGGACACCTGGAAGTCCAAGCAGCGGCTGACCGGCCCGAACGCCGTGCCCGACTTCGCCAACCCCGCGCAGATGAACCACTACACCTGGTACCAGACGCACAACTGGGCGAAGCCGTACCCGGGCGAGTCCAAGCTCTACGCCCCGCAGGACGTGCCGGGCGCCTACATCCCGTCGGCGGAGTCCGACGGCTGACGCGAGGCTGATCAGGTCAAGGCCCCTGGCCGGTGCCACCACCGGCCAGGTTCAGTCGTGCTTCCAGCCGGTGAGATGCTGCCAGGTCGCACCCCGGACCGACGTGACGGTTACCAGTTCCGGTACGTAGTGCTCGCACCGCTGGTTGTGGCAGGGGCCCGCGACCCAGACGGGGACGAAGACGCCCATGGTCTTGTGCCGTTCCATCACGGCGTCCACCGGCTGCTCGCACGAGCGGCAGACGTACCGGGGACGGGAGGCCGCTCTTCGCTCGTTGTCGCTGCTCATGGCCACTATTTTAATCCTGCTTTAGGGGGATTTGGGAGTCCTTTGACGGGGGGCGCATCATGCTGAGCGCGATGGAGACGGCCAGGACCGTGGCGATGACGGCGAGGCTGATCGGGGAGGGGATCTCGGGCACGTCGGAGCTGATGATCTTGTGGGACGCCTGGAGGATGAGCTTGACGCCGATGAACGCGAGGATCAGCGCGAGGCCCTTGCTGAGGTAGTGGAAGCGGTCCAGCAGGCCGGCGAGCATGAAGTACAGGGCGCGCAGGCCCAGGATGGCGAAGGCGTTGCTGGTGTAGACGATGAAGGCGTCACTGCTGACGGCCAGCACCGCGGGCACGCTGTCGACGGCGAAGACGAGGTCGGCGGCCTCGATCGCGGCGACCACGGCGAGCAGCGGGGTGGCGACGCGCCGGCCGGCCTCCCGTACGAAGAAGTGGGTGCCGGCGTACTCGTCCCGTACGGGGACGACCCTGCGCAGCAGGCGTACGGCGACGCTCTTGCCGGGGTCGAAGCTGTCGTCCTCCTCCTTGAGGATCTTGTACGTGCTCCAGAAGAGGATCGCGGCGAAGACGAACAGGACGGCGGTGAAGCGGCTGACCACCGCCACCCCTGCGGCGAGGAAGAGCCCCCGGAAGACGAGGGCGCCGAGGACCCCGAGGAAGAGCACACGGTGCTGGTAGGCGCGCGGTACCCGGAAGTAGCCGAAGATCAGCGCGAAGACGAAGAGGTTGTCCACCGACAGGCTCTTCTCCAGCAGCCACGCGGTGGTGTACTCGACACCGGCGGTGGGGCCCACCACGAGGAAGACGACGGCGCCGAAGAGGATCGCCAGCCCCACCCACACCCCGCTCCAGGCGGCGGCCTCCCGGAAGCCGATGACGTGGGCCTGCCGGTGCGCCAGCAGATCGACCGCCAGCGACACCAGCACGGTGGCGACGAACACCAGCCACAGCCACAGCGGCACATCATGCACAGTCCGGCCCTCACAGACCCGGTCGACCGGAAGACGCTTGCTCCTCCTTCGAGTCTGGACGGCGCGGCAGCGGTTGTCTCCTCGGCCGTACGCGGTGCGCCGGGGCGGTGTACACGCGCGGCGCGGCCCGCACCGGTTGACCGGGGCCGCTTCACCTGAAGGTGTGCTGCTCGGGACCGGACGCCGGGAAGGCGGAAACCGGGGCCGTCGGCGCCGCTACGTTGGCGGGGTGCGGCGGATCGGGGAGTTCACCGTGGAACGGCGCCTCGGCGCCGGCGGAATGGGGGTGGTGTACCTCGCGCGCACCGCCGCCGGGCGGCAGGTGGCGCTGAAGGTGATCCGGCCCGAGTACGCCGACGAGCCGCACTTCCGTGCCCGGTTCCGGCGCGAGGTGGCGGCGGCCCGCAGGGTGAGCGGGGCCTTCACGGCGCCCGTGGTGGACGCCGACCCGGACGGCGATCCGCCCTGGCTGGCCACCCAGTACGTCGCCGGGGACTCCCTGGAGGCCCGCGTGCGGTCCGGTGGGCCGCTGCCGGTGGCCGAGGTCGTCCGGCTGGCGGGACAGCTGGCGGAGGCGCTGCGCGACATCCACCGGCAGGGGATCGTGCACCGGGACCTGAAACCGGCCAACGTCCTGCTCGCCGACGACGGCGTCCGGGTCATCGACTTCGGCATCGCCCGGTCCGCCGTCCAGAGCCGTGCGCTCACCCGCAGCGGCGCGATGGTGGGCACCCCGGCCTTCATGGCCCCCGAGCAGCTGGTCGCGGCGCGGGCGGTCTCCCCGGCGACGGACGTGTTCGCGCTCGGTGGCGTGCTGGCCTTCGCCGCGTCGGGCCGGAGCCCCTTCGAGGACCCCGAGGCGGCGGGCCTGGAGCCGATCGCGGTCGCCTTCGCGGTGGTGCACCAGGAACCGGACCTGACCGGCGTCCCCGCCCCGCTGCGCGCGCTGGTGTCGCGCTGTCTGGCCAAGGACCCCGCCGGGCGGCCCGGCCTGGAGGAGGTGCTCCGCCTGGCAACCGGGCCCGCGCAGGGCCTCGGCGAGGTCGACGGCGTGCGTGTACGGCCGCGCCGGCGGCCCGGGAGGGCGGCGATCGCCGCGCTGGCCGTCCTGGCCACCCTGTTCCTCACGGGTGACGTGCCACCGTCGACGCCGTCGGCGGTCCTGCCGTGCGCCGAGGGCCTGACCGCCCTGGGTGAGGGCCGGATGCGCAGATGCGTCGGTCTGCTGGACGCGGACGCGTCGCCCGCGCGGCTGCGTTCCTCGTCGAGCCGGGCCGTCGCCCCGGTGCTGGAGCGGATCGCCGCGGAGAACCGGCGGGTCGTCGCGGCCGCCGCCGAGCCGGGCGGGCGGCCGTTCGTGTCGATGGTGTATCTGACGCCCATCACCCAGGAGTTCGACGGCAGCGGCGCGATGGAGGCGGTCCGGCGCGATCTGGAGGGCGCGCACCTCGCCCAGCTCAGGACCAACGGCAGACTCGGTGCCCGGCAGGACGGCCCCGCGGTCCGGCTGCTGTTCGGCCACACCGGAGGCACCGCCGAGCAGCGCAACCACGCGGTCGGACAGGTGCTCGGGGCCCGGCGCGCCCAGCGGATCGTGGCGGCGCTCGGCCTGGGCGGCAGCACCGCCGCCAGTCAGGACATGGTGGAGGAGCTGACGGCCGGCGGCCTCCCCGCGTTCGGTTCGGTCCTCACGGCCGACTCCTGGGCCGCCGTTCCCGGCCTGGCCCGCGTCGCGCCCACCAACGCCGACCAGGCGGCGGCCGCCGTACAGCATCTGTCGGCCGGCGCACTCGCCCGGGCGCGGATCCTGTTCGTGCAGGACGTGGCCCCCGGCGACCAGTACACGAGCACCCTCGCCCAGCAGTTCCGGGCCCGGATCCCGGCGGAGCGGCTCGTCCGGGCGGAACCCACCCTGTTCGACTCCTCGCGGTCCGGCGCGGGCGACTTCCGCGCCCGGCTCGCGGACGTGTGCGCGGTGCGGCCGGACGTCGTCTACTTCGCGGGCCGCGGCACGACGCTGCCACGGCTCCTGACCGTCCTCGCCGCCCGCCCGTGCAAGGACCACCGGATCACCGTGATGTCGGGCGACGACACCATGATGGTCCGGCACACGAACGGCTTCGGCGCGCGGGATCTGGCCGACGTGCTCGGCAAGGGGCGCATCGACCTGCTCCACACCGGCCTCGCCCACCCGCGGGCGTGGGAGGTGGCACCGGAGGCCTTCGACCTGAAGCTCGCCGCGCCCTTCCGCGACGGCACGTTCACCGACACGTTCGGGCACGGCGACCTGGAGGACGGCCGGGCCGTCATGATGTACGACGCCCTGCTGACCGCGGCCCGGGCGGTCCGGGAGACTCCCGCGGTGCCGCGTCCGTCGGTCACCGATGTCCACCGGACCCTCGCCCGGCTGCGGGAGAAGGGGCCGCTGCCGGGCGCGAGCGGCTGGATCGCCCTCGGCGGCGACGGCGCTCCCAAGGACAAGGCGATCCCCGTGCTCCGCATCGCTCCGGACGGCCGCACCACGGCCGTCACGGTCACGTCGGCCGACGGCAGGCCCACCCGCGGCTGAGGAGGACTCCCCCCCTCCCGGCTGCTACGGGGCGGAAGACGTGCTCCCGTTCCCGGCGCTCCCGTTCCCGGCGCGGCCGCGCGGGGCGCACGGCCTGGTGGGGCCCAGCCGCACGTCCGTGACGCCGGGTGAGAAGTGCACCACCGGCTCCCCCTCGGGCGCGGGCAGGCCCGCGGCGGTGGTCAGCGTCTCCTCCACCACGTCGGCCGCGGCCCGGGCCAGCGGCCACGGCTCGTGCTCGACGGGCGTCTCCCAGAGCAGGCCGAGGCTGCGGGTGTAGGCCCGCCAGCGCGAGGTCAGCCACACGTCCCGCTCCGTCGGCTCGAGCGGATCGCCGGGCCGGACGACGACGTGGTAGGAGGGCCCGCCGGTCCCTCTCGAACCGGCGTACGCGACCGTGCCGCCGTCCCGGGAGACGCTCAGGGTGCCCTGGTGGTAGGGCGCGCCGATCGCGCGGGCCGCCAGCATCGGCGGGAAGGCGACCTCGATGGACAGGAACCACAGTCCGTCCTGCCCGTCCGGGTGCCGGACGTAGGTCCGCAGGTTGGTCTCGGCGAACGTGGGGAGCCCCGGCAGCGCGGCGGGCACGCCGTGCGGGCGCAGGTCCGCCATGACGAAGGGCGTCAGCCCCACCCAGGCCGCCCCGTCGTACTCGTCCACGGTCAGTCCCTGGGGCAGCAGCGCCCGCACCGTTTCCGGCGGATACGCCCAGTGCACGAACGTCTGCGTCAGCCAGCCCGCCCGTACGGCGGGGAGCCGCACGCGATGCTCCGCTCGGTACGCCACCACAGGTGGCGGGTCCCCGACGGGCGGTGACGGAAACACCGGACGGCACCGCCGACGTCCTGGGAGCGGCTTGGGCGCGGTCGGCGAGGGGTACCCGGGCGGTCCGATGAGAGGAGGCCGCCTTGGGCAGGAACAGAGATCCGCAGCCGGCCGACGCGATCGCCCTCGCGCACGGCGCCTTCAACGTCGTGGGCGGGTTGTGGCCACTGCTGCACCTGCGCAGTTTCGAGTGGGTCTTCGGCCCGAAGACCGATGTCTGGCTCCAGATGACGACGGGCGGGCTGCTGGCCTCCGCCGGACTCGCCCAGCTCACCGCGGCCGCCGACCCCCGGGGCCCGGCCCATGCCCGCCGTATCGGCCTGGGCACCGCCGTCACCCTGCTGGCCGTCGATCTGGTCTATGTGCCCAAGGGGCGGATCCGGCCGACGTACCTCCTCGACGCCGCGATGCAGACGGGCTGGATCGCCGCGTGGCTGCGCTGCGCGCCCGGGCGGGCGTGACCGGCCCCTGACCTGCGCCGAAGCGGGCGGGGCTGCGGTCAGTCGCCCGTCGCCCTGTCCAGCAGCGCGCCGTACGCCAGTTGCAGTGCGTCCGCACCGGCGAGGGCGGTGAGCGTGCCCATCGCGGTGCGGGTCGCGCGGGGCCACAGCAGCTGGCCCGCGGTCAGGGCCGAGGCCACCCAGACGCTCATGCAGAACGGGCAGGTCGCGAGTTCGCCGGCGGTGTGCCTGCCCTGCTCGGGCCGGGCCTCCTCGTGGAGTTCGGCGGGGCCCTGGGGACCGACGTACCGCGTGAAGGGGGCGCGCAGCGGGCTGGTCACCGATGCCTTGCTCAGCAGCCGGCTGAGCCGGAAGGTGGCCACCGAGGTCAGCACGACGTCCCACGGCTCGGGCCGCTCCGGCAGCGGGCGCCCGCGCAGCCGTACCGCCGTGCTCCAGGCCGCCGTGAACGTCGCGAAGCCCGCCAGGGCCGCGGCATAGCCGCCCAGCGGGCGGTCGTGGCCGGCCGAGTAGCTCCGCTCGGTGTGCCGGAGAAGTCCGCGCAGCCGCCGTGCCGCGCGGCTGTCAGCCATGGGCGTCATGTCCATGAGCAGCACCCGATCCTGTTCCGCTCCCCAGCCCGGCCAGGTCCCTGTCCTTCTCCGCGGGCTGTCCCCCGTCCTGGTGGCGCAGGCGCACCTCGACCTCGCCGCCGGTGATCCGGGTCTCGAAGGAGGGCTGCGGGGCGGTGGCGGGGCCTCGTACGTTCCAGCCGTCGGAGAGGCGGAAGACGCTGCCGTGCCAGGGGCACTGGACGCAGCCGTCGGCGACGGTGCCCTCGGCGAGCGGTCCCGCGAGGTGGCTGCACCGCTCGGCCAGGGCGTGGATCTCCCCGCCGGTCTCGCGCACGACCAGCACCGGCACGTCGTCCACGCTGCGCCGCACCGGCTGTCCGGCCGGGAACTCGTCCACGGTTCCGATCCGGTGCCAGCCCTCCGAGACGACGTGCGGGACCTCCTCGGCGTGGTTGGCGCCGGAGGCCTGCCGGTAGGCCAGGTGGCCGCCCAGCATGCCGCCGATGCCCACCGCCGTGAGCCCCAGGAAGCCGTAGGTGCGGCCGGCGGCCTCGCGGCCCCTGACGCGGCAGGCGAGCGAGGCGGCGTACAGGCCGACGGCCGCCGTGTTGGACAGGGCGTGCACCAGCCCGACGCGCTGCTGCTGGCGGTGCAGCTCGGCCCAGTCGACCCAGCCGGCCAGGGCCGTGGGAGCGACGGCGGCCAGCCCGACGCCGACCAGCAGCCGTGACTCGCGGGAGCGGCCGGGCCGCAGGTCGAGGACCGCCGCCGACAGCCAGCTGCCGATCGGCACCTGCACCATCAGCGGGTGCACGGGGTGCCCCAGCCACCGGCCGTGCAGCAGGTCCCGGCCGCGCCCGAGCGGCAGGGCGCGCACGCCCCTGCGGAGCGTGTCGATCACCGCGTCGGCCGCGGTCTCGCGCTCCAGGCGGTCCAGCAGCCACAGGACCCGGTTCTGCCGCAGCAGGCGGCGGCGTGACATCACGTTCATGCCCGCCCGGGTCCCCACCAGGGCAGACGGCAAACAGCACGGCGCGGGGCGGCGGCCGGGAACCTCATCCGCCACACCGGTTTCGAGCGTCCGCGATTCGGCCAACCCGGCGCGCCCGGGGACCGGCCTCAGCGGCGCGCCGCGTCCGCCGGTCCCTTGCGCGGCAAGGGTCTGAGCACGTCCGGAATCGACCGCGTTCGATTCCGGCGCCGTGTCGTTAGGCCGTGCACCGCCGCGCCGTCCAGGCGCGGCACGACCTCCAGGAGGGACGCAGGTGACTGTGACCGACGCCTCGACCGCTGACGAGAAGACGCCACCCCCTCCCCCGCCCGCGACCCTCGCCTTCGGCGGGAAGCACGGCGAGAACCCGCTGGCGGGCGCCAGTTTCGGCGCCATGTGCCGACGTCTGCCGTCGGTGCTCGGGCACACCGCGCGGATGGCGTGGGCCGTCGACCGGCGCGGGGTGCTGCTGCTTCTGGCGTGCCAGCTGCTCACCGGCATCGCGGCCGCCGTCGTCCTCGCGTTCACCGCCGAGGCCATGACGCACGTCCTCGGCAGCGGCTCCGTCTCCGAACGCCTGCGCGGCGCGCTGCCCGCCCTGATCGTGGTGACGGCGGCCGCGGCCGTCGGCCGGGTCAGCGGCGCCCTGTCCTCCTATGCCGACGGGCGGATCACCCCGCTGCTGACGACCGAGGCGGACATCGCCCTGGTCGCCGCCGTCTGCCGGGTGGAGACCTCCGCCTACGGCGAGGACGGCTTCGCCGACCGGCAGGAGGCCGCCGAGGTGGGTGTCACGCGCACCCGGATGATGGTCCAGGACGCCCAGCGGTTCATGTCCGCCCTGATCCGCATGATCGCCGCGAGCGGGGTCATCACCGCCCTGCACCCGCTGATGCTGCCCCTGCTCCTCCTGGCCGTCCTGCCGGCCGGTGCCGGGGCCGTGCTGTCCGCGCGGGTCGACTACGAGACGCACTACCTCAACGTCGGTGACCGCAACGTGCGTTCGATGATGCGCTGGTGGGCCACCTACTCCCGCTTCGGTGACGAGGTCCGCGCCAACGGCATGACCGGTTACCTCGTCTACTGGTACCGCGCGCTGTCCGACCGCATCGACCGGCGCACGCTCACCGCCGCCCCGCGCCGGCTGCGCATCGTGCTGACGACCAGTGCCCTGGGTGGGGTCTTCCTGCTGGGCACCTGGGCCACCCTCGCCTGGCTGGCGGCCGGCGGCCGGGTCGCCCTGCCGGTCGCCGCCACCGCCGTCGTCGCCGTGCAGACCACGCTCGGCGCGCTCGGCCAGTTCGTCATCCATGGCGCGGCGATGTTCCACACCTCGCTCTACCTGGCGGACATGCGGGCGTTCCTCGACATGGCCGCCGAACGCGCCCCCAGGCGTGGGGAGCTGACCATTCCGGAACGCGTGGACGAGATCCGTCTGGACGAGGTCGTGTACCAGTACCCGGGCAAGGAGGAGCCGGCCGTCGCGGGGGTGTCGCTGACCCTGCGCCGGGGCGAGATCCTGGCGATCGTCGGGGAGAACGGCTCGGGCAAGTCCACCCTCGCCAAGCTCATCACCGGCATCCTCCTCGCCGACAAGGGGCGCGTGCTGTGGGACGGCGTCGACCTCGCCCACGCCGACCCGGACGCCGTGTGGAAGCGGACGGCGCTCGTCCCGCAGAACTTCGCCTGCTGGCCCCTGCGCACCCGGGAGAACATCACGCTGGGGCAGCCGAAGTCCTTCGACGACGGGCCGGTGTGGGACGTCGTCGACGCCGTCGGCATGCGGGAGGCGATCGAGAAGCTGCCCCAGCAGCTCGACACCCTGCTCGCCAAGGAGTTGTGGGGCGGCGCGGAACTCTCCGGCGGGCAGTGGCAGCGCCTCGTGTGCGGACGGGCCCTGTACCGCCGGACGCCGCTGCTGATCCTGGACGAGCCGACCTCGCAGATGGACGCACGCGGTGAGCACGCGATCTTCCTGGAGATCAGGAGGATCGCCGCCGAGCGCATGACGATCGTCGTCACCCACCAGCTGGAGAACACCCGGCTCGCGGACCGCGTCCTCGTCATGGACCGGGGCCGGGTCATCGAGCACGGGACGTACGAGGAGTTGGTCGACGCCGGCGGGCTGTTCGCCGAACTCGTCGCGCTGGCCAAGGACCGGTAACCGGGCGCGCATCCCCGCACAAGGGGCGCCTGACCTGCGGGATGCCGGTCGGGCGCCCCTTTCGGGCAGGTGCGGCCGGGTGGCCCGCCCGGATCGGCTACGAGACGGCTGTCAGTTCGGACTGCGACTCGGGGCGCCGCGGCGACGCGGTCTCCGGCTCCCACTGCCGGGTGGTCCGCGTGTAGCCGTAGACGACCGAGGCCATCACCAGGATGAGGAGCGGTCCGAACAGCCACGGGTACGTGGCCATCTCCAGTGACGCGAAGCGGTAGCAGAGCAGGAGCGCCGCGAAGACCGTCGTGCCGTAGGCGACCAGTTGGATTCCGGACCGGTCCCAGCCGCGGTCGAGCATGCGCACGGCCGCCTCGATGGTGTACGCGAACACCACGCCGGCGACGAGGTCCACGCCGTAGTGGTAGCCGAATCCCAGCGTCGCGGTGAGCGTGGCGATCAGCCAGAACGTGCCGGCGACGCGCAGCGCCCGCGGGCCCTTGCGGGAGTGGATGAAGATGGCGGTGGCCCACGCCGTGTGCAGGCTGGGCATGCAGTTGCGGGGGGTGATCCCGTCGAACGGCATCGCGTGCGGGGTGGCGATCGGCGGGGGCGTGCCCGGCCACAGGTCGGCCAGCGCCCAGTGCCCGCCGTCGGCGCCGAAGGCGAAGATCGGCCCGACCACCGGGAAGATCATGTAGATGCCCGGCCCGAGGAGGCCGATCACGAGGAAGGTGCGCACGATGTGATGCCCCGGGAAGCGGCGCTCGACCGCCACGTTCCGCAGCTGGTACAGCGCGACGACGACCGCGGCCACCGCGAGCTGGGCGTAGACGTAGTCGAGGAGCGTCGCGCCGACCGGGCCGGTGGCCTCGACCATCCGGCCCACCAGCCAGGACGGGTTGCCCAGCGCGTGGTCGGCGTTGGCCAGGTACTGGTCGAGCACCGTCACCCGGGTCTCCGAGGTGATGAGCAGCCAGGTGTCGCCGGTCTTGCGGCCGGTCACCAGCAGCAGGCCCAGGCCGACGCCCTTCAGCAGCAGGAGGCGTTCCCGGCCGGTGCGGCGCGTGACGGCGAGGACCGCGACGCCCAGGATGACCCACAGCGCGCCGTTGCCGAAGGGGTGCCCGCCGTTCAGGCCGGCACCGACCGCCCAGCGCACCAGCAGGAACACCACGTCGATGGCGATGGCGGCACCGGCCGCGATGCAGCGCTGCCGCCAGTTGAGCACCACCATCATCAACGCCATGCTGGCGTACAGCAGGAAGCCCGACTTGGGCGCGGCGATCACTTCTCGCGCCTGCTGCACCATCGGCCCCGGCAGGCCGAGGTGGCGGGCCGTGATCTCCAGTGCGACGAGGAATCCGAGCGTCACCAGCCCCGCGGCACTCCACAGCACCGCCCGGGGCGGGTTCCGGACGGCGAGCGTGAGTCTGCCCCTTGTGCGCGAAGATATCCGCGATGATTTAGATATCAAGTTTTCAGCCGTTTTGTTAGTTTTTTAGTTTGATCATTTGTTCGATCATGTTATCGGAGGAGTACCGGCGGATTTCAGTTCTCGACAGAGATTCAGTTCACGGGCAGTGGCGGCAGTGCCGTCTCCTGCACCCACGCGCGCAGCAGTTCGTCCACCGGCTCGGGCGCGAAGCGGGCCACGTGGGAGGTGAAGGCCGCGGTCGTCACCGTGCCGCCGCGGTGCAGCCGCCCCCAGTCGCGCAGCATGCGGAAGAAGGCGATGTCGCCCAGCGCGCAGCGCACCGCGTGCAGCACCAGCCCGCCGCGTTCGTAGAGCCGGTCGTCGAACATGGACTTGCGCCCCGGGTCCGCCAGCCGCAGGTCCTGCGGCAGCGACGACAGCAACCGGTGCGCGGCAGCCGCGTGTTGCCGCGCCGTGCGCCCGCCCGAGCGCTCCGACCAGAGCCACTCCGCGTACTTCGCGAACCCCTCGTTCAGCCAGATGTGCTGCCAGTCCGCGATGGTCACGCTGTTGCCGAACCACTGGTGCGCCAGCTCGTGCGCCACGAGCCGCTCCGAGCCCCGTGCCCCGTCCACGTGGTTGGCGCCGAACAGCGACAGCCCCTGCGCCTCGACGGGCACGTCGAGTTCCTCCTCGGTCACCACGACCGCGTACTCGTCGAAGGGGTACGGCCCGAACAGCTCCTGGAACACGTCCATCATCTGCGGCTGGCGCGCGAAGTCGCGTGAGAAGTCGCCCAGCAGACGGGCCGGGATGTGCCCGTGCTGCGGGACCCCGCCCGGCCCCGGGTCGCCCAGCAGCACCGTCTGGTACTTGCCGATCGCCAGCCCGACGAGGTAACTGGACGTCGGCGCCGACTGCTCGTACACCCAGGTGGTCGTGCTCGCCTTCGTCGTCCGGGTCAGCAGCCGCCCGCCCGCCACCACCGCGTACGCCGACGGCGTGGTGATCGAGATCTGGTACGACGCCTTGTCGGCGGGCCGGTCGTTGCACGGGTACCACGACGGCGCCCCGATCGGCTGGCTGGCCACCAGCGCCCCGTCCTCCAGCTCCTCCCAGCCGAGCCCGCCCCAGGGGCTGCTCACCGGCTCGGGGTTGCCCGACCAGTGCACCTCGACCGTGAAGGCCGCCCCGGCGCGGACCGGCTTGGCGGGGCGGACGCGCAGCCGGCCGCCGCGGTGCGTGTAGTGCGGCTGCCGTCCGTCGACCCGCACCCGACCGATCCGGTAGTCGGCCAGGTTCAGCACGAACTCGGTGAGCGGTGCCCGGCCCGCTATGGCGTTGATGCGGGCCGTCCCGGACAGCCGGTTCGGGGCCGGGCGGTAGTCCAGCGCGAGCTCGTACCGGTGCACGCGGTACCGGGGGTCGCCGTGCTCCGGGAAGTACGGGTCCGCGCCCGCCGCCTGCTGGACTGCCACTGCCGTCTGTGCTCCCTGCGCTGTGCCGCTGCCACTGTCCGCCGGTCCGTCGTCCTCCGGCTCCGAGTGGCCGGCGCTCAGGGACGCCATGCCTCGATCGGGTTGCCGAGCCAGCGGGTGTCGTCGGGGACGGACTCCGCGGCCATGACGAGCGACGCGGGACCCAGGGTCGTACGGGCCCCGATCGTGCTGCCGGGCAGGACGATCCCGCCAGGACCCAGCGTCGCGCCCTCACGGAGGACCACAGTATCCGTCCGCAAGATCCGGTCGTGGAAGAGGTGCGTCTGGAGCACGCAGCCGCGGTTCACGGTCGCCGCGTCCCCGAGCGTCACCAGATCCGTCTCGGGCAGCCAGTAGCTCTCCACCCACACGCCCCTGCCGATCCGCGCCCCGAGCCCGCGCAGCCACGCCGTCATCACCGGCGTGCCCGGCACCGCACCGGCCAGCCACGGCACGGCGAGCACCTCGACGAAGGTGTCCGCCAGCTCGTTGCGCCACACGAAGGGAGACCACAGCGGGTGCTCGCCGCTGCGGTGCCGCCCCACGAGCGCCCACTTGGCGACGATCGACACGAGGGCCGCGGCCGCTCCCGCCGCGAGCAGCACGAGCCCGGACAGCAGCGGCGCCCAGGCCCCCAGCGCGCACAGCGCCGCCACGGTCAGCACCGCCAGCCCCGCCGAGCAGAACACCGGCACGATCCGGCACAGTTCCACGAGGGCGCGTGCCCACAGCAGCCGGGCCGGCGGTTCGTAGGTGCGGCTCCGGTCGCCGTCGGCCGCGGCGCGCGGCAGCTTCACCGGCGGCAGCCCCAGGTAGGAGCTGCCCTTCTTGGCCTTCTTCGGCGTCGCGGACAGCACCCCGACCAGTCCGCCGTCCGGCACGGACCGGCCCGGCGCGGTCATCCCCGAGTTCCCGAGGAAGGCCCGCCGCCCGATCTCGGCCCGCCCGATCCGCATCCAGCCACCGCCGAGTTCGTAGGGCGCGGTGAGCGTGTCGTCGGCGAGGAACGCGCCCTCGCCGACCGTGGTCAGGCTGGGCAGGGCGAGCACGGTGGACACCTCGGCGCCCCGCCCGATCCGCATCCCGAGCAGCCTGAGCCACACCGGCGTGGCCAGCCCGGCGTACAGCGGGAACAGCGTCTCCCGCGAGCGGTCCATCAGCTGGGTGACCGTCCAGGCCTGCCAGGCGATCCGGCTGTGCGTGGGGTGCGTGCCCTCGCGCAGTCCCAGGCTCAGCAGCCGTACGGCGGTCAGGATCAGCAGGGCGTAGGCCAGCCCGTAGGCGAGCGTCGCCGGCACGAGGGCGAGCGCGACGCCGCGCACGGTCACGTCCGGCGCGATGAACGCGTGGGCCACGAGGAGCGCCGCGCCGCCCGCGAGCACCGGCAGGGCGCTCAGCGCGAAGCCCGTCACGCCGTACATCGCGCGCCAGGACGTGCCCCGCCCGGGCCGTTCCTTCGGCCGGTCGCGCTTGGCCCGGCCGAGCTTGACCGCGGGCGCGCCCGCCCACCGCTGCCCGGTGGGGATCTGGCCGGTGACCGCCGAACCGGGCGCCACCTCGGCCCGCTTGCCGACCCGGGCGCCGGGGAAGAGCGTGCTGCGGGTGCCGACGACGGCGTGCGCGCCGACCTTGACCGGGCCGATCTCCAGCCGGTCGCCGTCCAGCCAGTACCCGGACAGGTCCACCTCGGACTCGACGGCCGCGCCCCGGCCCAGTTTGAGCATGCCGGTGACCGGGGGCAGCGAGTGCAGGTCCACGTCCGGGGCGACCTTGGCGCCCAGCGCCCGCGCGTACCGCTCCAGCCAGGACCCGGTCAGCGAGGTCGCCCCGCTGAACTCCGCGAGCCGTTCGGCGGCCCACAGCCGCAGGTGCACGCTGCCGCCGCGCGGGTACCGTCCCGGCCGCACGTCGCGGAGCAGCAGCCGCGCCCCGCCCGCCGCGAGGGCGAGCCGCCCCGGCGGGCTGAACAGCAGCACGGCCCCGGCCGCGATCGACCACCAAGGGGCGGTCGGCAGCCAGGAGTACGCGGGCAGCAGGTTCCCGAGGGCGGCGAGCGCCACGGTCCAGCGCAGTCCGAGCAGGGTGAACAGCGGGATCAGGGCGAGGAGCTGGATCGCCTGGGCGCGGACCGGAACCGGGGCGACGGCCCGTGCGGCCCCGTCGTCCTGTGCCGACTCCTCCAGCCGCCGGGCCAGTTTGCGCAGCACGGGCTGCTGGTAGATGTCCAGGACGGCGGCGCTCGGGTAGCGGGTGCGCAGCCGGGTGGTGAGCTGGGCGGCGGCGAGGCTGCCGCCGCCGATCGCGAAGAAGTCGTCCCGCGCGCTGGTCACGGGGATGCCGAGCACTTCGCTCCACTGCTCGGCGAGCCAGGCCTCGGTGCCGTACAGCTCCTCGGCCGGGCCGGCGCCCTCCAGTCCCTCCAGGGGCCAGGGCAGGGCGGCGCGGTCCACCTTGCCGCTGGTCCGGGTCGGCAGTTCGCCGACCGGCGCGAGCAACGGCACGAGGGCGGCGGGCAGTTCGGCCCGCAGCTTCTCGACGGCCGCCGTGTGGTCCCAGCCGTCCTGGGTGACGACGTATCCGACGAGTAGTTGGTTGCCGCTGCGGGCGGTCCGTACGGCGGCCGCGGCTCCGGCGACTCCGGGCAGCGCCTGCAGGGCCGCGTCCACCTCGCCGAGTTCGATGCGCCGCCCGCCGAGCTTGATCTGCTCGTCGGCCCGGCCGAGGAAGACCAGTCCCTCGGGCTCCGCCTTGACGAGGTCGCCGCTGCGGTACGCCCGCTTCCAGCCTAGGGACTCCAGGGGCGCGTACTTCTCCGCGTCCTTCTCGGCGTCGAGGTACCGGGCGAGCCCGACTCCGCCGATCACCAACTGGCCGCTGCCGCCCATCGGTACGGGCTCTCCGGCCTCGTCGACGACGGCCAGTTCCCAGCCGTCCAGGGGCAGGCCGATCCGGATCGGCTCCTCGCCGGTCAGCAGCGAGGCGCAGGCCACGACGGTCGCCTCGGTCGGCCCGTAGGTGTTCCAGACCTCGCGGCCCTCGGTCACCAGCCGCTGGGCCAGCTCGGGCGGGCAGGCCTCGCCGCCGAAGATCAGCAGCCGTACGTCGTTGAGGGTCTCGGGCTCCCACAGCGCGGCCAGGGTCGGCACGGTGGACACGACCGTGATCTCCTGCTCGACCAGCCAGGGCCCGAGGTCGGCGCCGCTCCTGACCTGCGCGCGCGGCACGGGCACCAGGCAGGCCCCGTACCGCCAGGCCAGCCACATCTCCTCGCAGGAGGCGTCGAACGCCACGGACAGCCCGGCCATGACCCGGTCGCCGGGCCCGATCGGCTCCTCGGTGAGGAACAGGGCGGCCTCGGCGTCCACGAACGCGGCGGCGCTGCGGTGCGAGACGGCGACGCCCTTGGGCCTGCCGGTGGAGCCGGACGTGAAGATGATCCACGCGTCGTGCTCGACGCCGGGGCGCGCGGCGGCGGCGTCGGAGGTGCCGTGGGCGACGATCTCGTGCCCGGCCCCGATGACGGCCCGTACGTCCGCTTCCCCGAACACCAACTCGGCGCGTTCGTCCGGGTCCTCGGCGTCGACGGGGACGTACGCGGCTCCAGCCGCGAGGACGGCGAGGATCGCGATGTACAGCTCGTTGGTGCCGGACGGGACGCGTACGCCCACCCGGTCCCCGAGCCCGACCCCGGCCGCGCCGAGTCGGCGCCGCAGCCGCTCCACCTCGGCGGCGAGCTGACGGTAGGTGAGGCCGGCGGTGCCGTCGTCCAGGGCGGGCTCGTCCGGGTGGGCGCGTGCGGACGCCTCGAAGACGTCGACGAGCGTGCGCGGGGAGGCCGCCGGGCCCCCGGAGAAGCGTGCCGTGTCGCCGAACTTGGCGCGGATCTCTTCGTCGAGCAGGCCGAGAGCACTGCTCTCGTCTATGGCTGCCATCCGGTCCTCGCGTCTCGATCCCGGATGCCTCCGGGGCGCTGGCGGGTCCGCAGGTGTGCCTGGGGTTGTCCGGCTCCAGCTCCTCAACAAGCCGGAAATCTTAGTACGCGGGGGATTTGGGCGCTTCGGTACGCCGCTCCGGATGAGCCGTCCGGCCGTGGCGCGGGGCCGACAGACCGGCGTTGACCTGGTGGTCTTCCGGAGAGCGAGACTTCCCCCACACCGTGCCGTCGCGTTCAGCCGTGCTCGGGTTCGACGGGGAGCCACAGTTCGGCGTCGGCCTCGGCCGTGTCCGGCGACAGGCGGGTGCGCAGGATCTCGGGGCCGGTGCGGCTGCGGTACGGGTTCGACGGGAACCACTCGGTGAAGACGTCCCGCCACAGCTCCTGGATGGCGTGCGGCGCCGGCCCGGAGGTCGTGAACACCGCCCAGGTACCGGCCGGGACGGCCAGCGCGGTCGTGCCCTCGGGAGGGGGCTCGGAGGTGATCACGCCGTGGTAGTAGTCGAGTTCGGTGCCCTCGGCGCGGCTGGGGTCCAGGTCGTCGCAGACCGCGACGATGCCGTGGGGCTCCTGGTCCGACAGCTTCTCCAGGCGCTCCCGGGTCCGCGGGTCGATCCCCCGGACGAAGTCGACGATCGCCTGGTTCGGGCCCGAGTGCACCAGTGGCACCCGGGTCTTGGGTCCGACGACGGTGAAGTCCGCCTTGTCCACGACGCGGTACCGCATGTCGCCGCTCCCTTCGATGGTGAGGCGGAAGGCCATCCGGGACTGGGAGCTGAGCGCGGCGCCGGTCCGGCGGGCCTCGCCCGGTCCGATGCCGTGCATGGCGCGGAACGCCCGCGCGAACGCCTCGCCGGAGCCGTAGCCGTAGCGCACCGCGATCTCCAGCAGCGTCTCGCGCCCGGCGAGCACCTCGGCGCCCGCCAGGGTGAGCCGGCGGCGCCGGACGTACTCCGACAGCGGCATGCCCGCGAGCGCGGAGAACATCCGCCGCAGGTGGTACTCGGAGGTGGCCGCGATGCGTGCCAGCTCGGCGACGTCGAGGTCCTGGTCGAGATGGTGCTCGATGTGCTCCATGGCCTGGTTCAGCCGCTCCAGCACACCCGGTCTCCTTCCTTCGGCTGTCACCACGCTATGCGGCACCCGCCATGCCGGACCCGACATCCTGTGCCCGATCGGGTCGGGTGCGCGGATCGGCCCGGGGCGGGGCCCGGCCGGAACGGCGGCCCGGCGCAACCCGGTGGCGGCCGGCGTGGAAGTCGGGAAGGCTGGTGCGCATGGTTTCGGTGGTGCAGAACGTTGCGATTGACTGTGCGGATGCCTATGAACTGGCCCGGTTCTGGAGCAGGGTGACCGGCCGACCACTGGATCCGGAGGCCGAACCGGGTGACCGGGAGACTCAGGTGCTGATGGCCGAGGGCCCCGCGCTCTACTTCAACCAGGTTCCCGAGCCCAAGACCGTCAAGAACCGGATCCATCTGTGCCTGCGCCCCGAGACCTCGCGTGAGCAGGAGGTGGAACGGCTGCTGGGGATCGGCGCCACCCTCGTCGCCGATCGCCGGAATCCCGACGGCTCCGGCTGGGCGGTCCTCGCCGACCCCGAGGGCAACGAATTCTGCGTCCTCCGCAGCGAGTCCGACCGAGCCGCAGCGCGTCCCTGAGCCGCGCACTCGGACGTCCGCGGTCGGCTACCGTCCCGTGTCGCGCTCCACGTCGCGGACCAGGTCGATGGCCCGGCCGAGGGTGGTGAGGCGCGCGTCCAGGGTGTCGCCGGCGGGGTAGAGGCGGACGGTGTCGATCCCGGCGTCACGCCACACCCGCAGCCGGGCCCGCACCCTGTCCTCGGTGCCGGCTGGCAGGCCGGAGACCGCGACGGCGCGGCCGGTCTCGTCACCGACGACATGGTGCTCGCCGCTCCCGGACCTCCGCAGCCGTCTCGGCCCAGCCCTGGCGGCTGTAGGCGTCGTCGTAGAGGTTCGTGGTGCCGGAGCCCATTGCCGAAAGGCCACCTCGGCGCCCTGGCAGATGTCGAGGTCGGCGCGCGAACGCCCTGATGCGGCGAGCCCGGCGTCCAGGTGGTCGAAGTACGCCTCCTTGGCGCCTTCGGGCATGAAGCTGGTGCCGGGCCAGCCGTCGGCGATCTCTCCGGTCAGGCGCAGCTTCCTCGGCGAGAGGGTCGCCAGGTGGATCGGGATGTCGTGTTCGGCGCGCGTCGACAGCCGCGTCGGCCTGCCCTCGCCGCCCGGCAGCGGGATAGGACCCAGCAGGTGATTCCCGTCGGCGTCGCCGCGGCAGGCACTTCGGGGCAACCGCGCCGGCCCGAGGACGTGACCGGCGGAGCCGGTCGTCCCCGGGTCCGGCAGGTGCGGTCCCGGCCGGTGCCCGGATCACCTCACGCGACGGCGGTCCCCTCGAGCTCGACCAGCTGGCCGGGGATCGCGAGCCGGGTCACCCCGAGCATCGTGGTCGCCGGTGCCACCCCGGCGGCACCCAGCCGCGACGCCAGCACGCCGTAGTGCGGGAACAGCAGCTCGACGTCGGTGGTGTAGACGTTGAGCCGGACGAGGTTCGCGAGCGACATGCCCGCCTCGCCGAGCACGGCCTCCAGGTTGTCCAGGCTCAGCGCCAGCTGTGCGGCCATGTCGCCGTCGTGCTGCGGCTTGCCGTCGGGGCTCATCGCGGTCTGGCCGGAGCAGTACAGGGTCCGGGTGTGCCCGGAGACGAGCTCGCCCTGGTTGAACCCCAGCTCCACCGACCACGGCACCGGGTTGACCGCCGTTCGTTCCACTGCCACTACGACTCCACGGGTTGCGTCGGGATCGCGTACGTCCATCGGCACGGCAGCCGCCGTCGTCGACGTCGACGCTCGCGAGGAGCCTTCCAACGAATCACGACACCCTCGGTCACGTATTCGATAAGGTCCCCGCATGCGCGCCGATCGGCTGGTCTCGCTGGTGCTGCTGCTGCGTCAGCGCGGCCGGATGACCGCGGACACGCTCGCCCGCGAGCTGGAGGTGTCCACCCGGACCGTGCTGCGCGACATCGAGGCGCTGTCCGCGGCCGGTGTCCCGGTCTACGCCGAACGCGGCCGGCACGGCGGGTTCTCCCTCCTGCCCGGTTTCCGGACGGAGCTCACCGGGCTGAACCACGAAGAGACGCTCGCCCTGCTGACCGCCGGATCGGGGCGCGGCGAGCAGGCGTTCGGCCTGGGCTCGGCGCTCGCCTCGGCCATGCGCAAGGTGGTCGACGCGCTGCCCGAAAGCCATCGGGCCACCGCGAGCGACGCGGCCCGGCGATTCCTCGTCGAGCCGGAGACCGACCTGCTCTCACGCCGGGTGGTCACCGAGGAAGTGCCCGCCGCGACGATGACCGAGATCCGGCGCGCGGTGCTCGCCGGGCACCGACTGCGCATCCACTACGCGGCCGCGGACCAGGAACCGCGGTGGCGCACGGTGGACCCGATCGGCCTGGTCACCGTGCGCGACCGGGGCTACTTGCTGGCCACCCGGTCCGGGGCGGACCGCACGTACCGGCTGTCGCGGATTTCGGCGGCGGAAGAACTCCCCGAACCGGCACAGCGACCGCACCAGGTCGACCTGGACCGGATCTGGCGGGAACGCTGTGCGCGGTTCCTGTCCAGCGGCCATATCGCCGTGCTGGTGCGGGTGGCCCCGGAGCGGCGGGAGGAGCTGCTGAGCACCGCCGTGGCCGTCCGCACCGCGGAACCCGACCCGGACGGCCGGCTGCGGCTGGAGGCCACGTTCCAGGACCTGCGCCACGCCGAGTGGGCGCTGTGGCAACTCGGCGCGGACGCGGAGGCCCTGTCCCCGGAGTCGTTACGCACGTCCCTGCGCGACCGCGCCACCGCGATGGCCGCCCGGTACGCGGCCTCCCAGCACCTTGCTCGCTGATCGGCCGACGAGTTCCGGGGGGGCGGCCTGCCGGGTCAGTACCAGCATGACTGCTGAGAACGAGCCGCCGGTGGTCCCCCGTCAGGAGTGGCCGGCCGCGATCGACACCCTGCGCGTCCGGGAGAAGGCGCACCCCCGCGAGGGCTGCATGAAAGCGACCCGACCGCGCACTGGGCACGGATCGCCGCCGGGCACGACGACCTCCACGGGGGACGTATTTCCGGCGCCGGGTAATTCCTTGTCCGAGATTGTGTTCCGGGCTGGTCGAGCACCGACTCCCCGCTCGACCAGGCCGAAAACGACACTCGTGGTTCGGGAATCAGCAGCCCGTGGCGTTGTAACTCCAGAATGCGGCCCTGGTCTGCGGCCCGGCGATACCGTCGGGGGTTCCCGCGTTTTCGCCGACGCTGTTCAAGAACTTCTGCAGCGCCCTGATCGTGTTGGGCCCGACGATCCCGTCCTCGGTACCGGCGTTGTGGCCCCAGGCGTTGAGCATCCGCTGGGCCGCCTTCCAGCTGTTGGTGCCCAGCTGTCCGTCCTCGGCGCCGGCGTTGAAGCCCCAGGCGTTGAGGCAGCTCTGCCAGTTCTTGGCGCGGGCCGTGTCCAGGCCGAGGTTGTTCACCGCGAGGGGGGCGAACTGCCCGCTGCCGGCCGCGGTCCGCGCGGCCTGCTGGGGGGCCGCCACGCTCGCGCTCGCGCCCACGAGACCACCGGCGGCAATGCCGACGACGGCAGTCGCGGCAACCAATGCCCTGGTCAGTGAAGATCGCATCGCTTCCTCTTTCGGTCGACGGTGACAGCTTTGGCGCGGACTGCCCCCACCGGCCGTCCGAGCCGACCCAAGCGTGCCAGGCTCAAGTGCCCGGATCTCGCGAAAATGCCAACTGATGTGCCGCCCAGCCCAATTCAGGCCTCATTCCGAGCATGCTCCACGCGGAATATTCCGCCAAAGCGCGTACGAATTCCGGCCAACGCTCACGGAAACATCGGTTTTCCGGGGCGTCCGTCAGCCATCTGAGCGCAGTTGACGCGTCATCCACGTGTCGGCGGCGGGATGGTGCCCGTCAGCGCCAGGTCACGGAACCACAGGGCGCTGTCCTTCGGTGTGCGGCGCTGCGTCTCGTAGTCGACGTGGACGATGCCGAAGCGCTTGGCGTACCCGTAGCCCCATTCGAAGTTGTCCATCAGCGACCACACGAAGTACCCGCGCAGGTCGACGCCGGCGGCGAGGGCCCGGTGGGCGGCGAGGAGGTGGCGGCGGAGGTAGTCGACACGCTCGGGGTCGTGGACGGCGAGGGTGCCGTCGGGGCGGACGGAGACCTGGTCGTCGAAGGCCGCTCCGTTCTCGGTGATGACCAACGGCTGGTCCGGGAACCGCCGGTGGAGGTCGAGGAGGAGTTCTTCCAGGCCGTCGGGGTCGATGTTCCAGCCCATGGCCGTGTGCGGGCCCGGCTGTTCGAGGAACTCGACCTGGGGCGAGCCGGGCCAGGGGGAGCCGCCCACGTCCTTGTGGCCGTCGTGCCGCTGACGCGCGGTCGTGCCGTCCCACAGCCCGACGGCGGTGGTGGCGTAGTAGTTGACGCCGAGCAGGTCCAGGGGCTGGTGGATCCGGGCCAGGTCGCCGTCCCGGACGAACGCCCAGTCGGTGACGGCGGCGGTGTCCTCGATGAGGTCCTCGGGGTAGCGGCCGCGCAGCAGCGGGTCGGTGAAGGAGCGGTTGGCCAGCGCGTCGATGCGCCGCACGGCCTCCTCCGCGCCGTCGCCCCTGCCCCTGAGGACATGGAAGTTGAGGGTGATGGAGTACTGCGGGTCGTTGGTGGTGACCGCCCTGAGCCGCTCGACCGCCAGTCCGTGGGCGAGGTTGAGGTGGTGCACCGCCGTCAGCGCCGCGGCGCCGTCGGTGCGGCCGGGGGCGTGCGCGCCGGATCCGTAGCCGAGGTAGGCGGAGCACCACGGCTCGTTGAGGGTGGTCCAGACGGCGACGCGGTCGCCGAGGGCCTCGCCGACGACCTGGGCGTAGTCGGCGAAGGCGAAGGCGGTGGCGCGGTTCGTCCAGCCGCCCTCGTCCTCGAGGGCCTGGGGCAGGTCCCAGTGGTAGAGGGTGGCCACGGGGGTGATGCCCCGGTCGAGCAGGCCGTCGACCAGGCGGCCGTAGAAGTCGAGGCCCTTGGGGTTGGCCGGGCCCCGGCCGGTGGGCTGGACGCGCGGCCAGGCGATCGAGAACCGGTACGCCCGCAGGCCCAGCGAGGCCATGAGGTCGAGGTCTTCGTCGAGGCGGTGGTAGTGGTCGGCGGCGACGTCGCCGGTGTCCCCGTTCCAGGTCCGGCCGGGGGTGTGGGAGAACGTGTCCCAGATGGAGGGGCCGCGGCCGTCCTCGTCGGCGGCGCCTTCGATCTGGTAGGCGGCGGTCGCGGAACCGAGGACGAAGTGCGCGGGGAAGGTCATGGGCTCGACGGGTTCCTTCCGGGCTTTCGGCATGCACCGCTTCTCTCTGTGAGTCGTGAGGGGCCGCTTCGGACTTGCCCGGATCCACGGTGATGTTAACGTTAACAAGCTGTCAAGGCCGTGTCCCGACGAACTCGTGGACGCACCGGACCGGCCGTCTGGCGAGATCCGCCCGCTGGGCTCAGGCATCCGCCCGGGGTGCGGCGGTGCTGCGCCGTACGACGAGTTCCGGCGCGAGCTGCTGCCGGAGCGCCCGCTCGCCGCCCAGCATCCGCACCAGCAACTCGATGGCGCTGCTGCCGAGGTGGACGAAGTCCTGCCGGACCGTGGTCAGGGCGGGCACGAGGTATCCGGCGCCCTTCATGTCGTCGAACCCGACGAGTGACACGTCCTGCGGCACCCGCACGCCCCGTTCGGCGAAGGCCGCCAGCACTCCCATCGCCATCTGGTCGTTCCCCGCGAAGACCGCGGTGGGCAGGCCGGCGTCGCCCGCGCAGAGCCGGTGGGCGAGGCGGTATCCGCTCTCGGCGCTGAAGTCGCCTTCCAGCACGGCTCCTTCCGCTCCCGCGGTGGCGAGTTCGGCGCGCCAGCCCTCGACGCGGGCCCGGGCGTCGAAGGTCCGCAGGGCGCCCGTCAGGTGGGCGATGCGCCGGTGCCCGAGGCCGAGCAGGTGACGCACCGCCAGCCGGGCGCCGAGTTCCTGGTCGACCTGGACGGAGCTCAGATCGGGGTGGGGCGCGCTGCCGGACATCACCACCGCGACCGGCACCCCGAAGGCGAGGCCGGACAGCGCCTCCACGGCGTCGGGCCGGTCGGTGACGACCGCGATCGCCTCCACCGACTGGTCGGTGAGCCGCCGCAGGGTCTCCACGAGGTCACCGGTGGTGCTCTCGCCCTGCCGGCTCGCCAGGCTCACCCAGTAACCGGCCTGCTTGGCTGCTGACTCCACGCCCAGCAGGATGCGGGGCAGTTCGAACAGGTCCGACCCGACGACCATCACGCCGATCGTCGAGGAGCGGCGGCTCTTGAGGGCCCTGGCCACGCTGTTGCGGCGGTAGCCCAGCTTGCTGATCGCGGCCTCGACGCGGGCGCGGGTCTCCGGCCGTACCGAGGGGTGGCCGTTGACGACCCGGGAGACGGTGATGTGCGAGACGCCGGCCTCCCGCGCCACGTCCATCATTCCTGGTGGCCGGTTCATCTCACTCGTCCCTCTGCCTCGCCCCCGGCACGCGGCCCCGCCCCTGCGCCGATACTGCCACAGGGCCCGGGGCGCCCACCGCCCAGCCGGTCCGGGGCCCGGGCGCCGCCCTCGGGGCGCGCCCGATGCGTTCCGCCGCACCCTTTAGGGTGGGCGCCGTGGAGCTCCTACACCTGCGTTATTTCGTCGCCGTCGCCCAGGAACTCAACTTCTCCACCGCGGCCCGCAAACTGCACATGGCGGCCTCCCCGCTGAGCCGGCGGATCAAGGACCTCGAGAACGAACTCGGGCACCGGCTGTTCGACCGCGACACCCACCACGTGCGGCTCACCCCGGCCGGCGGTGCGCTGCTGCCGATCGCGCGCGGCGTCCTGGAGCAGGTGGACTCCATCCAGTGGCGGCTGGACGAGACGGCCCGGCCGCGGCGGACCACGGTGCTGCTCGGCATTCCCGGCGGCATCCATCCGGATCTGCGCGAGCGGATCGACGCCCTCGCCGAGCGGGTGCGCGACCGGTTCGAGATCAAGCGCTGGCCGGGCGCCAGCGAGCGTCTGGTGGAAGCGGTGTGCGACGGCAGACTGGCGCTGACCCTGGCCCGGCTCCCGGTCGGCGGCGACCCGGCGCTGGAACAGCTGCCGGTGATGTCGGAGCGGCTCGGCGCGGTCGTCCCCAGGGACCGGTTCGCCGAGCGGGAGTCGGTCGCGCTGGCCGAGCTGACCGACCTCGCCTACGCGGGTTCGCCCGCCGCCGCGACCACCGCGTATTTCCGCGGACTCGACCAGCAGCTGTCCGATCTCGGTATCAAGAAACGCATCAATCTGAGCAGCGTCACTTTCGACGGAGTTTCCGAGATAGTCGCCGGCGGACTGGCCTTCTCTGTTTCCATGCTGGACCCGAGAAGCCCCATGCAGAATTATCGTCTCGAGAATGTGACCGTCCTTCCGTTCTCCGATTTCCAGCCCTGCCTCGAAACCGGGATGCTCTGGCGCAAGGACCGCGCCGACGGCGGTGACCTGGAAGAAGTCACCGCCGCGGCCCGCGAGGTCTTCGCCGAGCCGCTCCAGGTCTGACGTCGGCAGCACCCGACAAAGCGGTATGACCTCTGCGGTCATACCGCTTTTCGCAATATGGTCATTCCGCCTCCGGCTCCCTCTTGCTAACTTAGTTGTCAGATACACACACCTGGCGAAGCGGGAGTGAGAAAGAAAGATGACGGATATGACGAACACCATCGCCAGCCCCCTGGACGGCGTGCGGGTGATCGACCTCTCGACCGTCGTGATGGGCCCCTACGCGGCGCAGATCCTCGGTGATCTGGGCGCCGACGTGATCAAGATCGAGTCGCCCTCCGACACCGTCCGGGTGGGCCACTACCGCACCACGCCGGGCATGACCCCGCTGAACCTCAACGTCAACCGCAACAAGCGCAGCGTCGCCCTCGACCTCAAGGACGACACCGACCGCGAACGGGCGCTGAAGCTGATCGACACCGCGGACGTGCTCATCACCAACATGCGGCCCGGCGCGCTGCACCGCCTGGGCCTGTCCTACGACGACATCGCCGAGCGCAACCCCGGGCTCGTCTACGCGCACGCCCAGGGCTTCCGCGGCGACTCGGACCGGGCCGGCAACGCCGCGTACGACGAGACCGTGCAGGCCGCGTCCGGGCTGGTGGACATCGCCGACCGGGCGCTGGGCGAGCCCGTCTACCTGCCGACCATCATCGGCGACAAGGTCTCCTCCCTGACCATCGCCTACAGCGTGCTCGCCGCCCTGCTGCACCGGGACCGGACCGGCCAGGGCCAGCTCGTCGAGATCCCGATGACGGACACGCTGATCGCGTTCAACCTGGTCGAGCACCTCGCGGGGCACACACACGTGCCCGAGACGGGTCCCACCGGGTTCCCGCTGTCGATGCTCAAGGGCCACAAGGCGGTGCGCACCAAGGACGGCCTGGCCTGCGTCATCCCGTACAACCCGCGCAACTACCGGGACTTCTTCACGGCCGCCGGACGCCCGGACCTCGCCGAGGACCCGCGGGTCACCGCGGACGCCGTCGACAGCGCCGACCACGAGGACCTGGCCGCGCTGGTCGAGGCCTGCGCCCCGGCGCTGACCACCGAGGAGTGGGCGGAGGTGTGCGCCAAGCACAGCATCCCGATGGCCCCGGTGCTGGAACTGGACCGCGCCCACGAGGACCCCTACGTCCGCGACGGGCACCTGCTCGACACCGTCGAGCACCCGACCGAGGGCGCCGTCCGCACCATCGGCATCCCGCTGCGCTTCTCCGCCACGCCCGGCTCGATCCGCCGCCTGGCCCCGGTCGCCGGCCAGGACACCGAGGACGTCCTCGCCGAACTCGACGCCACCGCCCGCTGATCCCCAGGAGGACGACAGTCATGAGCACCCCCACACCTCCCCTCCGCACCGAACGCGTCGGCGCCACCCTGCTGATCACCCTGGACCGTCCCGAGGCCCGCAACGCCGTGAACGCGGCGACCGCCACCGCCCTGGCCGCCGCACTCGACGAGTTGGAGGCCGACCCCACGCTGCGGGCCGGCGTCCTGACCGGCGAGGGCGGGACGTTCAGCGCCGGCATGGATCTCAAGGCCGCGCTGCGCGGCGAGTCGCCCGAGGTCGAGGGCCGCGGCTTCGGCGGCCTGACCGAGGCCCGACCGGACAAGCCCCTCATCGCCGCCGTGGAGGGCTACGCCATGGGCGGCGGCTTCGAACTGGCCCTGGCCTGCGACCTGATCGTCGCGGCCGAGGACGCCCGGTTCGGGCTGCCCGAGGTCAAGCGCGGCCTGATCGCCGCGGGCGGCGGTGTGATCCGGCTGCCCAAGCGGATCCCGCACCACCTGGCCATGGAACTCCTGCTGACCGGCGACCCCGTCGACGGCCGCCGCGCCGGTGAACTGGGCCTGGCCAACCGGGTCACGAGCAAGGGCCAGGCCGTCGCCGAGGCGCTCCGGCTGGCCGAACGGCTCGCGGAGAACGCCCCGCTCGCGCTGGCGGCCGTCAAGCGCGTCGCCCGCGCCGCCGACGGAGCCTCCGACGAGGAGGCCTTCGCCTTCCAGCGCGGCGCGATGAAGACCCTGATGGCCTCGGACGACGTCCGGGAGGGCATGACCGCCTTCGCCGAGCGCCGCCCGGCGCGGTGGACGGGGCGGTGAGGCCGGCATGAGGGCAGAGGACGTACGACAGCACCTCACCACCCCGCTCACCAGCCCGGCGTACGCGCCGACGGTCCCGCGGTTCACCGACCGCGCGTACCTCAACGTCGTCTACCGCACCGACCCCGACGCGCTGCGGGCCGTCGTCCCCGAGCCCCTGCGGATCGACGAGCCGCTGGTCCGGTTCGAGGTCATGAAGATGGGCGACGTCAGCGGCTACGGCCCCTACACCGAGGCCGGCCAGGCGATCCCCGTCCGCTTCGAGGGCGAGCGGGGCGAGTACCTGCACGCGATGTACCTCGACAACTTCCCGGCGACCGCCTCCGGCCGCGAGGTCTCCGCCTACCCGAAGGTCATCGGCTCGCCGTCGCTGTACGTCGACTCCGGCGCGCTCGTCGGCACCCTCGACCACGGCACCCTGCGGGTGGCCACCGCGACCATGGGCTACAAGCACCACGAGCTGGACCGGCGCGAGGCCGAGGCGCAGATCACCGTGCCGACCTTCATGCTCAAGACCGTCCCCGGCTACGACGGACTGCCGCGCGTGCAGGAGCTGGTGCGCACCCGCATCACCGACGTCACCGTCAAGGGGGCCTGGACCGGACCCGCCCGGCTGCAGCTGTTCCAGCACGTGCTGGCGCCGCTGGCCGACCTGCCGGTGCTGGAGGTCGTCTCCGCGAGCCACATCCTCACCGACCTGACGCTGTCGGGCGTCGAGCCGGTCCACGACTACCTGAAGGGAGCCGCCTGATGCCCCGCACCTTCCGTACGGCGGCCGTGATCGGCGCCGGGACCATCGGACTGTCCTGGACGGCGCTGTTCGCCGCGCACGGGCTGACCGTCCGGGTGAGCGACCCGCGCGAGGACCTCGCCGAGTCCGTCGCGGACGCCCTCGACCGGTACGCCCCGCACCTGGCCGCCCGCGGCCTGGACGTGACCGGCCTCGCCGACCGGGTGCACCTCGCGCCCGGTGTCGCCGAAGCGGTCCGGGACGCGGACGTCGTCCAGGAGAACGGCCCCGAACGCGTCGCGTTCAAGCGGGACCTGTTCGCCACCCTCGCCCGCGAGGCACCCGGGCACGCGCTGCTGCTCAGCTCCTCGTCGGCGATCCCGTCCACCGCGTTCGCCGGGGACCTGGCGGCCGAGGACGCCGCCCGCGTCCTCATCGGCCACCCCTTCAACCCGCCCCACGTGGTCCCGCTGGTCGAGGTCGTCCCCGGCGAGCGCACCGGCGAGGACGCCGTCCAGGCCGCCGTCGACTTCTACACCTCCGTCGGCCGCACCCCGGTCGTCGAGCGCAAGGAGATCCCCGGCTTCGTCGGCAACCGCCTGCAGAACGCGCTCAGCCGCGAGGCGGTCCACCTCGTCGAGCAGGGCGTGGTGACCCCCGAGGACCTCGACAAGGTCATGACGAACTCGCTGGGGCTGCGCTGGGCCACGGTCGGGCCGTTCCTCGGCGCGCACCTCGGCGGCGGACCCGGCGGCTACCGGCACCTCGTCGAGCACATCGGCGCCTCGATGCAGCACCTCACGGACGGCCCGGCGCGGGACGCCGACGCGCAGGAACGGCTCATCGCAGCCGTGGAGAAGGCCTACGGCTCCGTCCCGTACGCGGACCTCGCCGAGACGCGCGACCGCAGGCAACTGGCGGTCCTGGACGCCCTGTCCGACGCCGCCGGCACGACCACCCCGAAGGAGGAGAACTGAGATGACCACCCCCACCGTCGCCCCGCTCACCGACGAACTCACCGCGGACTTCTACCACTACGAGTCGCTGCTGTCGGACGAGGAGCGCAAGATCCTCCTCAAGGCCCGTGCCCTCCTGCGCGACCAGGTCAAGCCGCTGGTCAACGACCACTGGGCCAAGGGCGAGTTCCCGAAGGAACTCATCGCCCTCTTCCGCGACAGCGGCCTCGCCGGTCTCCCCTACGAGGGCTACGGCGAGCACCGCCCCGCCGTCAGCAACCTGCTGAGCGGCCTGCTCGCCCTGGAGATGACCCGCACCGACGCCTCCGTGTCGACCTTCTTCGGCGTCCACAACGGCCTGGCGATGTACTCCATCCACTCCGGCGGCGACCAGGAGCAGCGCGACCGCTGGCTGCCGGCGATGGCCGCGATGGACCGGATCGGCGCGTTCGCCATGACCGAGCCCCTCGGCGGCTCCGACGTCGCCGGCGGCATGCGCACCACCGCCCGGCGCGAGGGCGACACCTGGGTGCTGAACGGCGCCAAGAAGTGGATCGGCAACGCGACCTTCGCCGACTACGTCGTGGTGTGGGCGCGGGACGTCGACGACAACCACGTCAAGGGCTTCGTCGTCGAGAAGGGCACGCCCGGCTTCGAACCGGCGAAGATCGAAGGCAAGATCGCCTTCCGGATCGTCGAGAACGCCGAGATCACCCTCACCGACGTCCGGGTGCCGGAGGCGAACCGCCTGCAGAACATCAACTCCTTCCGGGACGTCGCCGAGATCCTGCGCGCCACCCGCGGCGGCGTGGCCTGGCAGGCGCTGGGCGTGATGGTCGGCGCCTACGAACTGGCCCTGGACTACGCCCGGGAGCGCCGCCAGTTCGGCCGCCCGATCGGCGGCTTCCAGCTGGTGCAGGACCTGCTCGTGAAGAGCCTGGGAAACATCACCGCGTCCTGGGGGATGCTGGTGCAGCTCGCCCGGCTCCAGGACGCCGGCATCTTCCGCGACGAGCACTCCGCCCTGGCCAAGGCGTTCGTCACCTCCCGGATGCGGGAGGTCGTGGCCTGGAGCCGGGAGATCTTCGGCGGCAACGGCATCCTCCTGGACCACGACATCGCCCGGTTCTTCGCCGACGCCGAGGCCATCTACTCCTTCGAGGGCACGCGCGAGATGAACACCCTGATCGTCGGCAAGTCGATCACCGGCCAGAGCGCCTTCGTGTGATCCACCGGCTGTCCTCCGGAACAACCCCAGGCCCCCGGGCCTGGGGTTCCCTCATGTCCGCGGGAGGATGCCGGACGCCGGGCGGCTAGAGGAGCGGCGGCCCCGCCTCGACGCGGCGCAGCACCGGTGCCAGGCGGTCCAGGTCGGGGCCGGTCTGGACCTGCCGCTCGTCCCACCAGGTGGCGCCGGCGTCGCGCAGCGGACCGATCACGTCCTTCGCCCTGGCCGCGTCCGTGGGCGTGGCACCGCCGAGCACGAACTCGAAGGGCCGCTCGGCCCCGGCCGTGCGGTGCTCGCGCACATAGGCGACCAGGTCCCGTACCTCGGCCGGGTCGGGGGCGTGCCCGTGCCGGGCCGTCTCGAACAGGGGCACCGCGCCGTCCCAGCGCGCCGCCCGCCGCATGGGCGGGCGCCGCGGCCAGAACCCGCCGATCCACACCGGCGGACCGGGCCGCTGCACCGTCGCGGGCAGCAGCGTCACGTCCCGGACCTCGTAGTGACGGCCGTGGTGGCGCACGGATTCGCCGGACCAGAAGCGCCTCAGCAGTTCCAGCCCCTCGTCCAGTCGCTCGGCCAGGACGCGGGGCCCGGCGGTGTCGCCGAAGCTGCGGTACTCGTCCTCGACGGGGCCGCCGAGACCCGCCGCGAAGATCACCCGGCCGCCGCTGAGCCGGTCCAGGGTGGCCACCTGGCGGGCGAGTTGCTGCGGGCGGTAGCGGGGAACCGGCGTCAGCAGGGTGCCCAGCCGGATCCGTGAGGTCGCCAGCGCGGCAGCGGTCAGCAGCATCCAGGGGTCCGCGAAGGGACGCCCCTGGTGCTGCCGGTGCAGGACGTGGTCCCAGACGAACAGCCCGTCCCACCCGGCCTGTTCGGCGGCGGCCGCCACGGTCGCGACGGTGCGGGGGTCGGCGAAGTCACCGAAGTTGGGGATGTTCACGGAGAAACGCATACCGGCAGCATCTGCCATCGGCGCTACTCGGTGTAACCCCACAGCTCGTCGAAGCTTCCGTGTGGACTTCGGAGCACAGCGCCTCGTCGAAGAGGACGACGTCACGTATCTCCCCGCGGGCGTTGGGCGGCAGGTCCGAGAGGGCGACGACCCGCGCGTCGATGCCCAGCTCAGGGCCGTGCCGCCGATGGCGAGGTGCTGGAGAGCACGTCCTGAGCTGGGTTTCGTCGCCGAGGGAGACGTGCGCAGGGACTGCTACGGGCCGGGCGAGGACCGGCTGCTGCTCCGCCTGGACCTGGCAGGGTCGGGGAGCGGGCGGGCCCCCGGCTCGACGCACACGCGGGCCGCTGGCACACTCTCCCGGTCGGAGGGCCGCCGGCCCTGACGTGGTGAGGCGGGCTCTGTCCGCGGGGTTCGGCCGAGGGGGGTGTGGCGCGGTGGGGTCGTCGACGCGCGTGTCGCAGCGGTCCGTCGCATGGCCGCGGTCCGTCGCGTGGCTGCTGTTCGGTGTGCTGACTGTCGTCGTCGGAGTGGTGTCGGCCTTCCAGGTGCGTGGCGCGCTGGAGCGGGAGCGGGAGTTCCGGGCCGCGCCGGCCTGTGCCTCGGTTCCGGTGCGGGCGTCGGGGTGCGTGTGGCAGCAGGGCTTCACCGTGCGGACCGCCGACCTGCACCGCGACGAGCGGCGCGAGTCGCCGGAGGCGGAGTTGGTGCCGCCGTCCGGTGAGCCGTGGCGCGTGACGTTCCGGGACACCGAGCCCGTCCTGTCCGAGATGGAGCCGGGCGAGAAGGTCGTCGGTCTGGTCTGGCACGGGCAGGTCGTCGAGGTACGGGACGCCGAGGGGCGGCGGCAGCCGACCTCCTCCGGCCCCGTCGGCTGGCCCGAGGACCGGCTGGGCGGCGCGCTCGCCTGTGTCTCGTTCGGGCTGCCGGCCCTGGTGGGAGGGGCGTGGGCGCTCCTCGCCCGGGGCCGTCGGCGCCATGCGGCAGCCGCGACCGTGGTGCGGTGGCACGGCGTCGCCCTGGGCATCACGGCGATCCTGACGCTGTGGGCGCAGTCGGCCAACGACTGGCCGCTCTGGTCGATACCGGCGATCTGGGGGCCGCTCGCCCTGCTCGGCCTGGCGTCCATGACGGCCTTCACCCTCGCCGCCCTCCGCGGCGAGCTGACGGACGACGCACCGCCCGTCCCGCAGACACCTCAGCCGCAGACCGGCTGAGGGCCCGGGCCTGCCGTCCGTCGTGCGACCGGAAGTCGGGCCGTGCCAGGCGCCGCGCGGCAGGCGGGACTCGCCACCCCCCTATGTCTGCCGGGCGTGCACGGGGCTGTGGGCGACGTCGTCCGGGCACTTCGGGTGCGGTCGGTCCGTCCGCCGGTCGCGCCTCCAGTCGTACGTCGCGAGGGCCAGGGACGCCGCCATGCCGACGAGGCCCGCGCCCATCGCGGCGACGAGGGCGCCCCGGTAGTCGTCGGTCCCGCTCAGCACCAGGTAGAAGAGCCCGGGCAGCGCGGCGGTGCCCACGGCGGCGCCGAGCCGCTGGCCGGTCTGCAGGGCCCCGCCCGCCGCGCCGGCCATGCGCACGGGGACGTCCCGCAGGGTCATCGTGATGTTGGGGGAGATCACGCAGCCGCCGCCGAGGCCACCGAGGAACAGGGCCGGGGCGGCCAGCCAGGGCGCGATGCCGAGGGGCGCGAGGCGCAGCAGCAGCGCGGTGCCGCCGAGTCCGAGGATCACTCCCGTGAGCCCGCCCACGGTCAGCAGCCGGCCGAGCCGGTCCACCAGCCGGCCGGAGACCGCGGCCGCGCAGGCCGAGCCGACCGCGAAGGGGGTCACGGCGAGGGCGGACCGGAGCGGTGAGAAGCCGAACCCCTGCTGGTAGAAGAGGGCGAAGACCAGCCAGACGCCGCTGAAGCCGATGAAGTAGAGGGTGCCGACGCCGACGCCGACGGCGTAGCCGCGCACGGTGGTGAACAGGCGCGGGTCGAGCAGCGGCTGGGTGCCCCGGGCGACGAGGCGCCGCTGCCACCGGACGAAGACGACGAGCAGGACGGCGCCGACGGGGAACAGCCACCACAGGCGGGTGAGGCCGCCGGCCTCGGCCTGCACCAGCGGGTACATGAGCGCGAGGACGCCGAGGCCGAGGAGCAGTACGCCCGGCAGGTCCACGTGCCCCCGGCCGGAGCGCCGGGTGCGGGGCAGCAGGCGGCGGCCCAGCAGCACGGCGAGGATGCCGATGGGGACGTTGATGTAGAAGATCCAGCGCCAGCCCTGGGGGCCGTCGGCCAGCGCGAGGATCAGCCCGCCGGCGAGGGGGCCCACCGCGGAGGAGATGCCGACGGTGGCGCCGAAGAAACCGAACGCGCGGCCGCGTTCGGCACCGCGGAACATCTGCTGGATGAGCGCGGAGTTCTGCGGGGCCATGAAGCCGGCCGCCAGGCCCTGGGCGAGACGGGCCGCCACCAGCGAGGTGATGGTGGGTGCCGCTCCGCAGGCCGCGCTGAACAGCACGAAGCCGCTGAGGGCGAGCAGGAAGATGCGGCGCCGGTCCAGCGCGTCGCCGAGGCGGCCGGCGGTGACGAGGGCCAGGCCGAACGTCAGGGCGTACCCGGACACCACCCACTGCACCTGCGCGGCGGAGGCGTGCAGTTCCCGCTGGACGGTGGGCAGGGCCACCGCCACGATCGACACGTCCAGCAGGCTCATGAAGCCGGCCACCAGGGTGACCCACAGGGCCCGCCAGCGGCGCGGGTCCGGCTCCTCGCCGCCCGTCCGCGCGCCCTGGTCCCGCCCGCCCGGCGCTGATGCGGTCACCTGGGCTCCTCTCATCAGCTCTCATCAGCCGCACTCGGGCGAACCAGGTTCCCCGGCCGGGGCAGCGGCACACACCGGCCGGGCCGGACGGGACCCGGCTCTCACCCTGAGCACCCGTGCACTACGCACGGTGGTCGAGCGGACGCCGCGCGAAGGGGTTCGTTTGAGCGCGCGAGATCTGTGCAGGCGTTGTGCTTGGGAAGACGACCGGCGAAAGGAACGACGTGATGGCGGCGCCCGACAACGACGAGTCGGTGGACCCGGCGGCTGTGAGACGGCACCGCGTGCTGTTCCGGGCGATCGAGAAGCGACGCCACCCGAAGCTGCGCCGCAGCGACATCACCGTGACCGACGAGGCGGCGGTCAAGCGCGCCACCAAGGCCGCCGCCCTCGGCAACGCGATGGAGTGGTACGACTTCGGCATCTACAGCTATCTGGCCTCGACCATCGGGAAGGTCTTCTTCCCCTCGGGGAACGACACCGCCCAGTTGCTGAGCTCCTTCGCGACGTTCGCGGTGGCCTTCCTGGTCCGCCCCCTCGGCGGCATGGTCTTCGGGCCGCTCGGCGACAAGGTCGGCCGCAAGCGCATCCTCTCCCTCACCATGATCATGATGGCCGTGGGGACGTTCGCCATCGGACTCGTCCCCTCGCACGCCGTCATCGGCCTGTGGGCCCCGGCCCTGCTGATCTTCTTCCGGCTGGTGCAGGGCTTCTCGACCGGCGGGGAGTACGGGGGCGCCTCGACCTTCATCGCGGAGTACGCGCCCGACAAGCGGCGCGGCTTCTTCGGCTCCTTCCTGGAGCTCGGCACCCTCGCCGGCTACGTCGGGGCCTCCGGCCTCGTCGTCGTCCTGCAGAGCGTCCTCAGTGACGAGCAGATGCTGGCGTGGGGCTGGCGCGTCCCCTTCCTGATCGCGGCGCCGCTCGGCTTCATCGGCCTCTACCTGCGGCTGAAGCTGGACGAGACGCCGGCCTTCCAGAAACTGGAGGGCGGCCAGGTGAAGGCCAGCGAGGCCGCGGAGGCCGTGGAGACCTCGGCCGCCGCCGACCTCGGCAAGATCTTCACGCGCTACTGGCGGCCGCTGCTGCTGTGCCTCGCGCTCGTCGCGGCGTACAACATCACCGACTACATGCTGCTCTCGTACATGCCGACGTACCTGTCCGACGAACTGGGCTACGGGACCAACCACGGGCTGCTGATCCTGCTCATCGTGATGGTCCTGCAGATGTGCCTGATCAACCAGGTCGGGCGGCTCTCGGACCGCTTCGGGCGGCGGCCGCTGCTGATGACGGGGATGCTGGGCTTCCTGTTCCTCTCCCTGCCGTCCTTCCTGCTCATCCGGCAGGGCAGTGTCGTCCTCATCGCCCTGGGGCTGCTGCTGATGGGGCTGTCGCTGGTGACGATGCTCGGCACGATGTCGGCCGCGCTCCCGGCGATCTTTCCGACGCATGTCCGCTACGGGTCCCTGTCGGTCGCCTACAACCTGGCCACCTCGGTCTTCGGCGGCACGACACCGCTGGTGATCACCGCCCTGATCAGCGCCTTCGACTCGACCCTCATGCCGGCCTACTACGCCACGGCCGCCGCGGCCGTCGGTGTGATCGCCGTGCTGTGCATGCGGGAGACCGCCAACAAGCCCCTGGCCGGCTCGCCGCCGTCCGTCGAGACGGAGGCCGAGGCCGAGGAACTCGTCCAGTCCCAGTCCCCACGCCCCAGGTTCTGAGCCCTCCTCCTTGGGACCGGAACCCCTCCGGCACCACACCGGCAAGGTTCACCTCCACCTGGCGCACGCGCTCGCCCGCCTCGGTGAGCGGGCCGAGGCCGCCGCCGAGTACCGCGCCGCGCTCGCGCTGGAAGGCGACGTCCCGGCGGACGTGCACGGCGAGGCCCGCGCGGGCCTCGCCGCCGTGACCGAGGGCCGGCCGGCGCCGGCCCTCCGGTTCGTGCGGTGACACGGGCCGCGTCGGTGCCCCGGTGTTACTTCCCGCGTCCCGTGGCGGAGGCGAAGCCCAGCCAGGTGTGCCGGTTGTTCCACCAGCACCAGCCGACCTTCGGGGCGTTGCGGCGCTCGCGGCCGTCCCGCCCGGTGCCGTTGCTGATCCAGATCGCCGGGGTGCGGGCGTCCAGCGTGCCGTCGGCCTTGCGCAGCCGGGAGCCGATGGTCATGAAGCAGCGGTTGCGCTCCAGGGCCTCGGGCTGCTGGAGCACCCAGTGGATGCCTTCGGTGAGCACCAGCGGGGTGCGCTCCTCCTCGGTGAGGGCGGGCAGTGCCTCGTCCGGCGACCAGTTGCCCATGTGGTCGCCGCGGTCGACGCCGGTGACGAGGTAGAGCGGGGCGTCGGGCAGGTCGAGCCCGTACGGGGTGAACTCGTCGACGTCGGGCATGTCGACGACGACGAAGCCGGGTTTGCCGTCGCGGCGGAGCAGTGGTGCGAGGGCGGAGGCCGGGGCCCGGTCCGGGTGCACGGCCAGCAGGGCGTCGCCGCCGTCGGTCCCGGCGGCGAACGTACGGATCTCCTCGGCGGACAGCCCGGCGATCTCGTGCACTCCCAGTTCGATCAGCCGCTCGGCCTGCGCGCTCAGGGCCGGGAGTGCGGGGAGGGCGGTGGAGGTGGCGGGCGAGGTGTCGGGCACGATGCTCCCTCGGGTCGACGGCGTGGGCGAACTCATGGGCAACGCGCCGGTCTGCCGGTACGTTCCCGCCCTGCCGTCTTCTGGTGCGCTTCGCCGCCCAGGCCGTGCCGCTGCCATGCGCGCGGGGTCACTCCGTAGGCCGCGCGGAAGGCGCCGCTGAAGTGGCGGGACTCGCAGGTGGCGGACCGAGATGAAGTGCGCGGCGGCGATCCCGGTCGGGGACAGGCCGGGGTCGCAGAGGTGGCGGCGGATGTGGTCCCGCACGCGCAGGGCCTGGGAGACGAGGCGGCCGCGGCGCTCGTCGATGAGCAGGGCCGTGTGGAGCTCTCCTGGCCCACGGTGATGAACGGCATGTGCTGCTTCCTCGTTTCCGGACTGGTGCGGGGATCGCGGCCACGCTGGGCCGGACGAACCGGGACCGATTGCCGTGCGGCGCACGGGTCCTTGACCTGGGGTGCACCGCGGCCGGAGCCGGCTGGGCGCCGGTTTTAACCCGTCGCGCCGCCGGATCCGGCGTGACACCATCGCGGCCATGCAGGAGTTCATGACGCCGGATCAGATGGCCGCCCGCTCGTCCCGCGCTCTCTCCGCGGCGGTCGCCGCCGGGCGTGATCTGGGGCTGGCGGTGACCGAGGCGCGGGTGCTCTACGACGTCTTCTCGGTCGTGGTGCACCTCGCTCCGTCGCCCGTGGTGGTGCGCGTGCCCACCGTTCTGCCTCCGTACGCCGACGCCGCCTACCAGTCGGCGCGGCAGCGGCTGGAACTCGATGTGGTGGCGTGGCTGGCGGAACAGGGCCACCCGGTGATTCCGCCGAGTCCGCTGGTGCCGCGCGAGCCGGTGCGGCGCGACGGCTTCTCGATGACGTTCTGGCAGTTCGTCGAACTGGACCAGAGCGTGGAACCCGACTACGTGCGGAATGCCGGCCTGGTCGCCGACCTGCACGCCGCGCTGCGGGAGTACCCGGGCGAGCTGCCGTTCCTGTCGGCGGCCGAGCCGCGGTTCGTCACCGACGGGCTCGCCGCGCTCGAAGGGCGTCCGGACCTGCTGGACCCGGCCGACCTCGACCGTGCGCGGCGTGAGTGGGAGGTTCTGGAGCCTGTCGTCAGCTCACGCGCGGAGTTCGAGGCGGCGTTCCCCGGGGTCGAGTTCCAGCCGATCCACGGGGACTCCCCCGCGGCGAACATCGTCTCCACCGCGCAGGGCGAGCTGTACTCCGACTTCGAGCTGACCACGCTCGGGCCGGTCGAGTGGGACCTGGCGGCTCTCGGCCCGGACTGCGAGGCCGCGTACAACGCTGCCGCCGAGCGCCGCGGCCTGCGGCCGCTGGACGAGGGCGTGCTGCGAGTCGTCAACGCCGTGGGCATGTCCCGGGCGGTGGCGTGTCTCGCGCTCGCGCCGCGGTTGCCCCTGCTCGTGGACGCGTTGAAGCCGGCCGTGGAGCAGTGGCGGACGATGCCGTTCGCCGGGGGTCTGGGGAGCTGAGTGTTGCTCAGGGGCTGAGGGTCACCGGCCGGACCGCGAAGCAGGCCGGCGCCGCGAGGACCGACACGCCGGCCGCGAGCGCCAGGATGCCGGGGACGAACCAGGGGCGACCGGCCCGGCCACCGTCGCCGCGAGGCCGAAACCGGCGGTCTTCAGCCCGGCGCCGGCCCGCGAACGCGTCGCGGCCCACCGGCGCTTCCGCTCCGCCGGTGGCGTCGGCCCGCTCCCGCCTATTCCGGCAGCGGCCGGTCGTCCACGACGTGTTTCATCACGAGCGTGGAGGTCAGGCGCTGCACGCCGGGCAGTCGGGCGAGTCGCTGGTCGTAGAGCTGCTGGAAGGCGGCCAGGTCGGCGGTGGCGACGCGCAGGAGGTAATCGGGCTCGCCGAACAGGCGCTGGGCCTGGAGCACGTGCGGGACGGCGGCCACCGCCTCCTCGAACGCGGTGACGGTGTCGGCGTCCTCCCAGCGCAGGGTGACGAAGACGAGGGCTTCGAAGTCGAGGCCCACGGCGGCCGGATCCACGACCGCCCGGTAGCCGCGGATCGCGCCCTCGCGTTCGAGGTCGCGCAGCCGGCGGTGGCAGGGCGAGACGCTCAGCTTGACGCGAGCGGCCAGCTCGGTGACCGTGAGCCGGCCGTCCAACTGCAGCTCGGTAAGAATTTTCCGGTCCAGGGCATCCATGGAGAAGATTCTGCCCCAGGTCCCGCGATCAAGAGGGAAAGAAGGAAACACTTTCGGGCCGATCCGTCCTAGTCTCCCTCTCGCGACAAGGCACGTGAGAGGGACCGATCCATGGACACGACGACACTGGCGGCATTCCTGGCGGTGGATCTCCTGCTGGTGGTCACCCCGGGCGCGGACTGGGCCTATGCGATCGCCGCGGGTCTCAGGGACCGGTCGGTCGTTCCGGCGGTCGCCGGGCTGGTCGCCGGATACGCCGGGTACACGCTGCTCGCGGTCGCGGGCCTGGTGGTGATCGTGGCGAGGTCGGGAGCCCTGCTCACCGCCCTGACTCTGGCCGGGGCCGGCTATCTGGTGTGGCTCGGCTGGGGCGTGCTGAGGCAGCCGGCCGCCCTGACGGCCTCCGCGGAAGGAGCCGGCTCCACGGGCTCGTCACCCGGGCGGATCCTGCTCAAGGGAGCCGGTACCAGCGGGCTGAACCCGAAGGCGCTGCTGCTGTACTTCTCGCTGTTCCCGCAGTTCATCGACCCGGCGGGCGGCTGGCCGGTCGCCACGCAGACGGGCCTGCTCGGCTCGCTGCACATGACCGCCTGCGCCGTCGTCTACCTCGCCGTCGGAGTCCTGGCCCGCACGGTCCTGAAGACCAGGCCCTCCGCGGCGCGGACGGTCACCCGCGCCTCCGGTGCGCTGATGATCGCCATCGGCGGGTTCCTGCTGGTGGAACACCTGACGGGCTGACGAACGCGGCACCCCTCGGGTCCCTGTCACCCTCCCCCGTTCACGGCACCTGCGGCCCCCGGAACTCCCCCATCGCGTCGATGAGCCACCGCGCCAGGTAGTCGGCGAACGAGGAGCGCGGGAGGAGGCGGTACGTCGGCACCTCGTCGACCTGCCAGAGCAGCACCGCCACGGGTCCCACGGTGGTCGACACCGCCCGCCCGGGACCGAAGGCCCGGGGATGCAGGTCCAGCGGGCAGCCCTTCTCCAGTACCTGACGGGACGACGGGCCGCTCAGCTCCAGCGTCGTGCGGTTGGCGGAGACGTCCACGGCCGAGCCCCGGTCCGGCCCGAGCGCCGTGCGCAACTCGGCGGTCAGGGCGGCCCCTTCGGCCCGGGAGAGGACGAGCCACTCGTCGGGGCCCAGCCAGACGACCGTGTGGGGCCCGGACGAGGTGGTGTCGCCGCAGCGGCGTGGGAGCCGCGTCCCCAGCGTCCGCTCGATCCGGTCCGCCGCATCGGAGCCGGGGCCGACACGCAGGTTCACCATGGTCACGAAGGGCCGCTCCGCCAGCATGACGCCCCGGGCGCCGGGGACGGCGGCGGCACGCATCCGCCCCTCCAGGTGCTCCAGCGGGCTCCTCCGCAGGGCCACCGGGCCCGCCTCGATCGTCGGCTCAGCCATCGCGCTTGGTCCCTTCCGGGTCGTAGAGGACGCAGTCCGTCACCTCGACCGGCACGAGGTCCTCACCCACTGGCGCGAGCAGGGTCTCGCCGATCCTGGCCCGCCCGTCGGCGACGAGCGCCAGGGCGAACGGGCGGCCGAGGGCCGGGCTGCGGTAGCTGGAGGTGACGTGGCCGAGCATCGGCACGGGCACCGTCTCGAAGGAGACGTCCGGCGCGACGAGCTGGGTGCCCTCGGGCAGCCGGGTCGTGCGGTCGCTCGGCAGGAGGCCGACCAGTTGCTTGCGGTCGGTGCGGGCGGTGTCGGCGCGGGAGAAGGACCGTTTCCCGATGAAGTCCTTCCGCGGGGAGACCACCCAGGACATGCCCGCGTCCTGCGGGGTGACGGTGCCGTCGGTGTCCTGGCCGACGATGATGTAGCCCTTCTCGGCGCGCAGGACGTGCATGGTCTCGGTGCCGTACGGGGTGATGCCGTACGGCCGCCCGATCGCGTACACCTCCTCCCACACCGCCAGGCCGTACCAGGCGGAGACGTTGATCTCGTAGGCGAGTTCGCCGGAGAAGGAGATCCGGCAGATGCGGGCCGGGACGCCGGAGGCCAGGGTGGTCTCACGGAACGCCATGAACGGGAAGGCCTCGTTGGAGAAGTCGACGTCGGGGGCGAGGTGGGCGACCACCTCGCGCGAGCGGGGGCCGACGACGGCGACGGTCGCCCACTGCTCGGTCACCGACGTGCAGGTCACGTCGAGTTCGGGCCACTCGGTCTGCAGCCACTCCTCCAGCCAGTCCAGGACGGCGGCGGCGTTGCCGGTCGTGGTGGTCATGAAGTAGCGGTCGTCGTCGAGGCGCAGGGTCACGCCGTCGTCGAAGATCATGCCGTCGGGCTTGCACATCACGCCGTAGCGGGCCGTGCCGGGCTTCAGCTTCTTGAAGGCGTTGGTGTAGATCCGGTCGAGGAACTCGCCCGCGTCCGCGCCCCGGAGCTCGATCTTGCCGAGGGTGGAGGCGTCCATGAACGCCACGCCCTCGCGGGCCGCCCGGCACTCGCGGGCGACGGCCGCGTCCATGTCCTCGCCGGGCCGGGGGTAGTACCGGGGGCGCTTCCACTGCCCGACGTCCTCGAACAGCGCCCCCTGCGCGACATGCCAGCTGTGGAGGGAGGTGGTCCGCTCGGGGTCGAACAGCTCGCCGCGCTCCCGCCCGGCCAGGGCGGCGAAGGCGACCGGGGTGTACGGCGCCCGGTAGGCCGTGGTGCCGATCTCCCCCGGTGCGCCGCCGAGGAGTTCGGCGATCACGCCGATCGCGTTGACGCCGGACGTCTTGCCCTGGTCGTTGGCCGTGCCGAGGGAGGTGTAGCGCTTGACGTGCTCGACGCCGCGCATACCGGCGCCGGTGGAGCGCCGGACGTCGGCGACGGTGACATCGCGCTGGAGGTCGACGAAGTGGGTGTCCCAGCCGTCGTCGGGGCCCGGCACCAGCCACAGGGCGCGGGTCGGACCGGCCGGCCGCGGGTCGGCGGGCGACGGCACGGGCACCGGGAACCCGGCCTGCGTGGCGGCCACCGCGCCCGCGCGCGCCCCCTCCGCCCGGCAGCCGTCGTGGTCGAACGTCCCGCGCGCCGCGCCCACCACCTGCTGGTTCCGGACGCCCCCCTCGGGGACGAACGCGACCAGCTCCTCGTCCCAGCGCAGCCGCCCCTGGCGCTGGCTGTGCAGGTGTACGACGGGGCTCCAGCCGCCGGAGACGGCGAGCAGATCGCAGTCGAACCCGGCCTGGGGCCCGTCCTCGTCGAGGGGCCGGACGGTGACACCCGTGAGCCGGCGGTCCCCCGAGGTGTCGACCACCGCGCTGCCCGTCAGCACGCGCACCCCGGTCGCCGCCGCGATCTCGGCGGCCCGGCGGGACACTCCGGGGCGCGCGTCCACGACGGCGGCGACGGCGATCCCGGCGGCGTGCAGGGCGGCGACCGTGTCGTAGGCGCTGTCGTTGGTGGTGCTCACCACGGCCCGGGAACCGGGAGCCACGGCGTAGCGGCCGAGGTACGTGCGCACGGCACCGGCGAGCATGACCCCGGGCCGGTCGTTGCCGGCGAAGACCAGCGGGCGCTCGTGCGCGCCCGTCGCCAGGATCACCTGGCGGGCGCGGATGTGCCACAGGCGCTGCCGCGAGACGCCTTCGGGGGCGGCGGGTCCGAGGTGGTCGGTGCGCCGCTGGAGGGCCAGCACATAGTTGTCGTCGTACGACCCGAAGGCCGTGGTGCGGTGCAGGACGACCGTCTCGGGGGCGGCGTCGAGGACCGCGCGCGCCTCGGCGGCGCCGTCCCAGTCACCCGTTTCGGGCTGTTCGTCGACGAGGAGCACGCGGGCGCCGGAGGCGGCGGCAGCGGCGGCGGCCGCGAGTCCGGCCGGTCCGGCACCGACGACGAGGACGTCCGTGTGGACGTGCTTCTTGTCGTAGACGGCCGGGTCGGGGGCCGGGTCGAGCCGGCCCGTCCCGGAGAGCGTGGTGGCGGACAGGCCGTCGTAGAGCTCCACGGTCGTCGCCGGGAGCATGCTCTCCGAGCAGGGGCCGTCGACGCGCAGCAGCGCGTTGGGCTCCTCGGCACCCGCGGCGACGATGCCGCGCGGGCGGCCCCGGTAGAGGGACGGGGCGACCTCGACGAGGCCGTTCGCCAGCATGGCCGAGGCGACGGTGTCGCCGGGGTGGCCGGTGAGTTCGCGCCCGTCGACGGTGAACCGCAGCACGGTGCCGCGGTCGATACGGCCGCCCTGCCGGAGCCGGAAGTGCTGGTCGGTCATCGGTTCCCTCCGGGGCGGGGCTCGTCGAGCCGATAGGAGGCGAGCACCTCGTGGGTGGCGGTGTCGCGCAGGACGTTGAACCAGCGTCGGCAGCCGGTGCCGTGCATCCAGCGCTCGGCGAAGGGGCCCTTGGGGTTGTCGCGGTAGAAGACGTACGCGGCCCACTGCTCGTCGGTGAGGTCGGCGGGGCGTTCGGGGTAGGGGACGTGGGCCTGTCCGCCGTAGTGGTACTCGGTCTCGTCCCGTGGACCGCACCACGGGCAGGTGATCAGCAGCACGATCGGTCTCCTCAGTGGGCCACGGCCGCCGCGCCGTGTTCGTCGATCAGGGCGCCCGTCGTGAAGCGTTCGAGGGCGAAGGGGGCGTTCAGCGGATGCGGTTCGCCGGTCGCGAGGGTGTGCGCGAAGGTCCAGCCGGCGGCCGGGGTGGCCTTGAAACCGCCGGTGCCCCAGCCGCAGTTGACGTAGAGGTTCTCGACGGGGGTGGCGCCGATGATCGGGGAGGCGTCCGGGGTGACGTCGACGATGCCGCCCCAGGTGCGCAGCACGTGCGCGCGGGCGAAGACGGGGAACAGCTCGACGGCGGCGGCCATCTGCCGCTCGATGACGTGGAAGGAGCCGCGCTGCCCGTAGCCGTTGTACGCGTCGACGCCCGCGCCCATCACCAGCTCGCCCTTGTGGGCCTGGGAGACGTAGACGTGCACGTGGTTCGACATGACGACCGTCGGGTGCACCGGCTCGTGCAGCTCGGAGACCAGCGCCTGGAGCGGATGGGACTGCACCGGCAGCCGGAGGCCCGCCCGCTCGGCCAGCACGCTGCTGTGCCCGGCCGCCGCGAGACCGACCCGGCCCGCGTGGATGCGGCCGAGGTTGGTCTCGACGCCCACGACCCGGTCGCCGTCCTTGAGGAAGCCGGTGACCTCGCAGCCCTGGATCAGGTCGACGCCCAGCATGTCCGCGCGGCGGGCCAGCGCCCAGGCGACGTGGTCGTGCTTGGCGATGCCGGCCCGGGGCTGGAAGGTGGCGCCGAGGACCGGATAGCGGGTGCGCGGCGAGACGTTGAGGATGGGGCAGACCTTGGCGACCTCGTCCGGTTCGAGCCACTCGGCGTCGACTCCGTTGAGCCGGTTGGCGCCCACGCGGCGCACGCCCTCGCGGACGTCCTGGAGGGTGTGGGCGAGGTTGAGGACGCCGCGCTGGCTGAACAGGAAGTCGTAGTCCAGCTCCTCCGGCAGCCGCTCCCACAGCTTCAGGGCGTGCTCGTAGATGGCGGCGCTCTCGTCCCACAGGTAGTTGGAGCGGATGATCGTGGTGTTGCGGGCCATGTTGCCGCCGGCCAGCCAGCCCTTCTCCAGGACGGCGACGCGGGTGATGCCGTGGTTCCTGGCGAGGTAGTAGGCGGTGGCCAGGCCGTGGCCGCCCGCGCCGACGATCACGACGTCGTACGAGGAGCGCGGCTCGGGGGTGCGCCAGAGGAAGTCCGGGTGCTCCGGCAGCGGTTCGGCGGTCATGCCGCGGCTCCCTTCAGGTGGGCGTAGAGGGGGAGGGCGGCGGCGAGTTTTCCGACGCGGGCGCGCAGTTCGTCCTCGGCCCGGTCCCCCTTCAGGGCCTCGGCGATGATGTCGGCGACCTCGCGGAACTCCGTCTCGCCGAAGCCCCGGGTGGCCAGCGCCGGGGTGCCGATCCGCAGCCCCGACGACACCATCGGCGGGCGCGGGTCGAACGGCACCGCGTTGCGGTTGACGGTGATGCCGACGCGGTGCAGCCGGTCCTCGGCCTGGCGCCCGTCGAGCGCGGAGCCGCGCAGGTCGACGAGGACCAGATGGACTTCGGTGCCGCCGGTCAGCACGGTGATCCCGGCCTCGGCCACGTCGTCCGCCAGCAGCCGTCCGGCCAGGACGCGGGCGCCGTGCAGGGTGCGCTGCTGGCGCTCCCGGAACTCCTCCCCCGCCGCGACCTTGAACGCGACCGCCTTCGCCGCGATGACGTGCTCCAGCGGACCGCCCTGCTGGCCCGGGAACACCGCCGAGTCGATCTTCTTGGCGAGGTCGGCGCGGCTGAGGACGACGCCGCCGCGGGGGCCGCCGAGGGTCTTGTGGGTGGTGGTCGTGACGACGTCGGCGTACGGAACCGGGTTCGGGTGCAGGCCCGCGGCGACCAGACCGGCGAAGTGCGCCATGTCCACCAGCAGATACGCGCCCACCTGGTCGGCGATCCGCCGGAACGCGGCGAAGTCGAGCCGGCGGGGGTAGGCGGACCAGCCGGCGACGATCATCTTCGGCCGGTGCGCGAGGGCGAGGCGCTCGACCTCGTCCATGTCGACGCGCAGGTCGGACTCGCGCACGTGGTACGGCACGACGTCGTACAGCTTGCCGGAGTAGTTGAGGCGCATGCCGTGGGTCAGATGACCGCCGTGCGCGAGATCGAGGCCGAGGATCGTGTCGCCTGGCTTGAGCAGCGCGAACATCGCGGCGGCGTTGGCCTGGGCGCCCGAGTGCGGCTGCACGTTCGCGGCCTCGGCGCCGAACAGCTCCTTCACCCGGGCGACGGCCAGCCGCTCGACGACGTCGACGTGCTCGCAGCCGCCGTAGTAGCGGCGGCCCGGGTAGCCCTCGGCGTACTTGTTGGTCAGCACCGAGCCCTGGGCCTCCATGACGGCGGCCGGGGCGAAGTTCTCCGAGGCGATCATCTCGAGGGTCGACTGCTGGCGGTCCAGCTCGGCGTGGAGGGCGGCGGCGATCTCCGGGTCGAGTTCGCCGAGCGGGAGGGCGAGGGGGGAGGCGGCTGTGCGGGTCGACGGGCTGGTTGCCATCTGTGCACCATCCTGGTGGCCGACTAATGCGCAACTGATATATCAGGCTCTGCGGTACGGTATGGGAGCTCGCCGGACAGGTCAAGGGGGCATTGATGCAGCAGCTGACGACCGAGCCCGGGCAGGGTGAGCGGGTGGGCGAGGAGCTGTCCCTCGCCGAGCGCGCCTACCGCGCCATCCGCGACCGCCTCGTCATGCTCGAGATCCGCCCGGGCGCGCCGATCCACGAGGAGCAACTGGCCCAGTCCCTCGGCGTCGGACGGACGCCGGTGCGCGAGGCGCTCAAGCGCCTCCAGTACGAGCGGCTGATCACGACCTACCCCCGCCGCGGCACCTTCGCCACGGAGGTCAACATCACGGACCTGGCCCACATCTCCGAGGTGCGCCAGGAGCTGGAGCCGCTGGCCGCCGCCCAGGCCGCGCGGCGGGCCACGGCAGCGGACCGGGCCGCCCTGACGGCTCTGCGGCAGCAGCTGCGGGGCGCGGATCCCCGGCGGCAGGACGCCATCGCGCTCATGCACCTGGACCTCCGGGTGCACCGCGCGGTCTACGCCGCCGCGCACAACCCCTACCTGGAGGACACCCTCGTCCGCCACGACAACCTGGCCACCCGCATCTGGTGCCTGTTCCTCGACCGGCTCTCCGACATGGCCGGGCATGTGGAGGAGCACGGGCCGCTGATCGAGGCGGTCGTCGCCGGCGAGCCGGAACGGGCGGCGCGGCTCGCCCGGAGTCACGTCGAGGGTTTCGAACGGGCCGTCCGCGCGGCCATCTGACACCGCGCCGCGGGGCCGCCGGACCGCCAGGGACAGGACCGTCCGGGCCGAGCAGCCGCTGCTCGCGCGGTCACCGCCCGTAGGCGTCCCGGCGGGGCAGGGGGCCGACGTCGGAGTGGCGGCCCGGGCGGAGCGCGGCGTGGCGTTGCCCGGGGCCGGGACCGGTGCGGGCCGCGAGGGCGTCGGCGACGGCTCCGGTGACGAAGGCGTAGACGGCCTTGTGCAGGACGTCGACGACGAGTTCCCCGCGGGGCCAGGTGGGGGGCGGGGCGCCGACACCGGTCGCGTTCTCGAGGATCTGGTCGTTGGTGAGGCGGACGACGGTGAACTGGGCGGAGGCGACCGGTCCGCGCAGTCCCGCCTGGGCCATCACCGAGCGCAGTACACCGAGGAGGGCGGCCTGGCCGTAGTGCATGGCCCAGTTGACCGACAGCGGCTGGGTGCCGGGGTGCTCGGGCAGCCCGGTCAGGCGCTGCAGCACCCGCGCGGGCACATGGGAGCCGGGCCGGCCGGTGACCGCCTGCTCGGCCTTCTCACCGAGGGTCATCACGACGCCGCCCGCGGTGCCGGCGAGGAGACCCTGCCACAGTGCACGCCTGATCATGCCCGGCGAGTACCCGTGTGCACCGGGTTCACCCGCAGGAGCCGGGCACGGGCGGTTCCCGGGCCCATCGCGGGGCCTTCACCGCCCCGGCTACCGCGTATTACCGCCCCGGCTACCGCGTGTCACCGCCGCGGCTCCCGCGTGTCACCGCTCCGGCTACCGCGTGTCCACGATGCCGCCGGTCACCGCGATGACCTCGCCGACCGTGTAGCTGGAGTCGGCGTCGGAGGCGAGGTAGACGTACGTGGGTGCGATCTCCTCCGGCTGGGCGGCGCGCTCCAGCGGGGCCTCGCTGCCGATCTGCGCGAGCCCGTCCGGCGGCATGTGCGGGTCGGCCTCGTTCAGCGGCGTCCAGGTCGGGCCGGGCGCCACGACGTTCGCGCGGACACCCCGCTTGGCCAGGTGCACGGCGACGGACTTGGTCAGCGTGATCAGCGCGGCCTTGGACGCCGCGTAGTCGATCATCGTCGTGCTGCCCTTGAGGGCCTCTTCGGTCGCGGTGGCGATCACGGCGTCACCGGGCTCCAGGTGGGGCAGCGCCGCCATGAGCAGATGGAAGTACGCGTAGACGTTCGTCTTGAACGTCCGGTCGAAGTCCTCCGCGGTCAACTGCTCCAGTTCCAGCTTGCTGTTGAGGTACGCCGCGTTGCTCACCAGGATGTTCAGCCCGCCCAGCTCCGCGACGGTCCGCTCGACGGCCCGGCCGCAGAACTCCGGGTCGGTGAGGTCGCCGGGCAGCAGCAGACAGCGCCGGCCCTGCTCCTCCACCTCGCGCCGTACCCGCTCCGCGTCCACCTGTTCCTCGGGCAGGTACACGAGGGCGACGTCGGCGCCCTCCCGCGCGTACAGCAGGGCCACGGCCCGTCCGATGCCCGAGTCGCCGCCGGTGATCAGCGCGGCCTTGCCCTCCAGCTTCCCGCTGGCCCGGTAGCGGCTCGCCCGATAGTGCGGCGCGGTGCGCATGTCGGCCTCGATGCCGGGCCGCGGCTGCTTGTCGGAGTCGTAGGGCGGCGCCGGTTCGGACACGACCTGCGGCGCGGACTGTTCCTCCTCGTGGTGCACGGCTTCCCTTTCTCCGGTGTCGTCCACGGCGCGGGCCGGCTCGTCCCGGCCCGCGCCGTACTTCCCCGCACCGCGTTCCCACCACAGCGGCGGCCATGTTCAACGTCTCGCAGACGCGGTCGCAAAGGACGGGCGAGGGGCCGGACCGGATTGCCGTCAGGCACGAGGGGTACTCCGACGATCTTGCAACCCCCGGCCGTTCGAGCCGGACAGCGGAAGGAGAACCGTGTCTGACGAGACGGTCAAGAACGTCTTCGTGATCGGGCTCGACGAGGCCAATCTGCCCACGCTCCGGCAGATCCCCGGAGCCGAACGGCTGCGTTTTCACCAGCTGTTGACCGTCGAGGAACTCCAGGTCGGCGAGGTGCACCTGCCCACGCTGCTGGACAAGGCGCAGAGCGTGCTGGACGGCTTCGACGGCAGCGTCGACGCGATCGTCGGCTACTGGGACTTCCCGGTCAGCACCCTCGTCCCGATCCTGAGCGAGCGCTACGGCACCCGCAGCACGAGCCTGGCGTCGGTGGTCAAGTGCGAGCACAAGTACTGGAGCCGGCTGGAACAGCGGAAGGCCACCGACCGGCACCCGCGCTTCGGCCGGGTCGACCTGTCGGCCGAACCGCCCCGCCCGCCCGACGGCGTGCGGTTCCCGATGTGGGTCAAGCCCGCGCTGTCGTACTCCTCCGAACTCGCCTTCGGCGTCGCTGACGAGGAGGAGTTCCACAAGGCGGTCACCGAGATCCGCGACGGCATCTCCCGCATCGGCCGCCCCTTCGAGCACATCCTCGAACGCGTCGACCTGCCGCCGGAGATGGACGGCGTGGGCGGCCGGGTCTGCCTGGCCGAGGAGTCGATGTCCGGCGTGCAGGTCGCCGTCGAGGGCTACGTCCACCAGGGCGAGGTGACGGTCTACGGCGTCCTGGACTCCATCAACTACCCGGACTCGCCCTGCTTCCAGCGCCACCAGTACCCCTCGACGCTGCCGGCGCCGGTCATCGCGCAGCTCCACGACGTCAGCCAGCGCGTGATGCGGCAGATCGGCATGGACTCGGCCACCTTCAGCATCGAGTACTTCTACGACCCGCACACGCAGGAGATCAACCTGCTGGAGATCAACCCCCGGCACTCCCAGTCGCACGCCGAGTTGTTCCAGTACGTCGACGGCGTGCCCAACCACCACTGCATGGTCAGCCTCGCCCTCGGCGACGATCCGCGCATGCCGCACCGCGAGGGCCCGTACGCGATGGCCGCGAAGTGGTACCACCGCTGGTTCACCGACGGCGTGGTGCGCCGGGTGCCGAGCCGCGAGGAGATCGACCGCATCGAGCGGGAGACCCCGGGCGTGCGCATCGAGGTGATCCCCGAGGAGGGCACCAGGCTCTCGGAGCTTCCCGGACAGGACAGTTACAGCTTCGAGCTGGCGCACATCTACACCGGCGGGGCGGACGAGGAGGAGCTGCGCGAGAAGTTCGACCACTGCGTGGCCGCCCTGGGTCTCGTCTTCGACGACGCCCCGCCCGAGGCCGAAACCCCGCGAGAGTGAGGAGCACGTGGGTTCCATGCGTTACGTGACCAACCTGCCGTACGCGACGAAGGAAGAGGAGCACGTCACGATCCCGATGTCGGACGGGGTCCGGCTTTCCGCGCACGTCTGGCGCCCCACCTCCTCGGACGACGAGCCGGTGCCGGCGGTGCTGGAGTACATCCCGTACCGCAAGCGCGATCTGACGGCCGTCCGCGACTCGGTCCACCACCCGTACCTCGCCGGGCACGGCTACGCCTGTGTCCGCGTCGACCTGCGCGGCACCGGCGACTCGGAGGGCGTGCTGCGCGACGAGTACCTGGAGCGGGAGCAGGCGGACGCCGAGGAGGTGCTGGCCTGGCTGGCCGAGCAGCCCTGGTGCGACGGCGCGACGGGGATGATGGGCATCTCCTGGGGCGCGTTCGCGGCGCTCCAGGTCGCGGCCCGCCGGCCGCCGAGCCTGAAGGCCATCGCCATCGCCTCCTTCACCGACGACCGGCACGCCGACGACATGCACTACATGGGCGGCGCCCTGCTGTCGGACAACCTGGCCGAGGCGGGCACCATGTTCGCCTACGGCACCTGCCCGCCCGACCCGGCCGTGGTCGGCGACCGCTGGCGGGAGATGTGGCACGAGCGGCTGGAGAACACCGAACCCTGGGTGCTGGAGTGGCTGCGCCACCAGCGCCGCGACGACTACTGGCGGCACGCCTCGGTGTGCGAGGACTACCAGAGCGTGCAGTGCCCGGTGCTGGCGTCCAGCGGCTGGGCGGACGGCTACTCCAACGCCGTGACCCGGCTGCTCGGCAACCTCGACGTCCCCCGCAAGGGGCTGATCGGCCCCTGGTCGCACAAGTTCCCGCACCTCGGGGAGCCGGGGCCCGCGATCGGCTACCTCCAGGAACTCGTCCGGTGGTGGGACCACTGGCTCAAGGGCGTCGACAACGGCGTCATGGACGGGCCGATGCTCCAGGCGTGGATGCAGGACAGCGTGCCGCCCTCCACGTCGTACGAGGAGCGGCCGGGACGCTGGGTCGGCGAGCCGGACTGGCCCTCCCCGCACATCCGGCCCACCACCCACCCGCTCACCCGGCACCGGATCGAGCCCCCGCGGGACCCGGACGGCCCGGAGGCCCCGGAGGGCGCGGCGATGACCGTGAAGTCGCCCCTGTCCGTCGGCCAGTTCGCGGGCAAGTGGGCCTCCTACAACGCCCCGCCGGACCTGCCGTACGACCAGCGCGAGGAGGACGGCGGCTCCCTCGTCTTCGACAGCGAGCCGCTGACCGAGCCGCTGGAGATCCTCGGCTCGCCGAGCGTGGAACTCGACCTGTCGGTCGGCGAACCGGTCGCCCTGGTGGCCGCGCGGCTGTCCGACGTGAGCCCCGACGGCGCCGCGACCCGCGTCTCCTACGGCATCCTCAACCTCACCCGCCTGGACAGCACGGAGGCCCCCGAGCCGCTGGAGCCGGGCCGCCGCTACCGGGCCACCATCCCGCTGAACGGCGTGGCGCAGGCCTTCCCGCCGGGGCACCGTATCCGGCTCTCCCTGTCCACGTCCTACTGGCCGCTGGCCTGGCCGCCGCCCAAGCCGGCCCTGCTCAGCGTCCACGAGCACTCCAGCACGCTCACCCTGCCGGTGCGGCCGGTCGACGAACCCGACGAGGTGCCGTCGTCCCCGTTCGGCGAGCCGGAGGGCACTCCCCCGATCGCCACGACGCAGCTGACGCCGCCCGAGGAGCGCTGGGAGGTCAAGCGCGACCTGGTCGGCTACCGCGCCGAGCTGGACATCGTGAAGGACCGGGGCACGGTCCGCTTCGAGGACATCGGCCTGGAGGCCGGCCGCCGCGCCCACGAGCGCTACACGGCGGTCGCCGACGACTTCACCTCGGCCGGCGGCGAGACCACCTGGACCATGAGCTTCCGGCGCGACGACTGGGACGTACGGGTGGTGACCCACACCCGGCTCACCTGCGACGAGACGGACTTCTTCGTGGACGCGACCCTCGACGCGTACGAGGCCGACCGCCGGGTCTTCTCCCGCACCTGGAACGAACAGGTCCCGCGCGACCTGCTCTAGACCGTACGCCCGGCGTCCCACAGGGCGCCGGGCGTACGGCTCCTCGGCGTGTGCCGTGTGGCACTGCCCTGCCGCCCGCTGGACAACCCGCTGTTCGGCACGCCGACGCGCATCGAGCACCGCACCGACGCCGCCGAGCAGGGCATGGCCGCCGCCCGCAACCTGCTCGCCGGGCAGGAGGCCCGCACACCGTTCACGCCGGTGCGCGGCCATGACGAGGTCACCGTGGCCGAAGGGGACTTGTCCGACCGCGGGCGACCTGGCGGGAGGCGGTGGAGGCCGACGGCACGACGGCAGCGTGCCGCGTCCGCCCCACCCCACCCGCACCGGTCCGTTCCACCCGGCCCCGCCCGCACCGGTCCGTTCCGCTCCGCGAGGAGGTACGTTCGTCCGGGCGGGACACCGGTTCAGTCAGGAGGCAACGCATGACCACGCGCACAGCCCGGGTCGAACTGACGGCCGCCGCCGAGGAACTGCTGCGGCGGCTGACCGGCACGCACGGGCCGGTGATGTTCCACCAGTCCGGCGGCTGCTGCGACGGCAGCGCCCCCATGTGCTACCCGCGCGGCGAGTTCCGGGTCGGCGCCTCGGACGTCCTGCTGGGACACGTGGCCGGGGACACGCCGTTCTGGATGAGCGGCGACCAGTACACGTACTGGTCGCACACCCACCTCACCGTGGACGTGGTCCCCGGGCGCGGCAGCGGCTTCTCCCTGGAAGCCCCGGAAGGCGTCCGCTTCCTGCTCCGCTCCCGCCTCCTCACCGACGAGGAACTGCGCCGCATCGAAACGGAACCACCGCTGCCGACCGGGTCGCACCCCGTGCCGGACCGGTGAGGTCCCTCACCCGGCGGAGGACCGGCGCTCCGGCGAGGCGGTGACGATCCAGACGGATCCGGGGACGCGCACCCCGTCGGAGGTCTCGAACTCCGCGAGGGCCTCGCGCACTTCGGCGTGGACGCGGGCGACGGTGCCCGGGTCGACATCGCGCAGGTTGTGACGCGTCGGGCCCATGGCGAAGAGGAAGCCGGCGGCGTCACGCGCGTCGGCACCCAAGGTCATGGGCGCCTCGGCGAGGGTCACGTCGACGTCGGCGAAGCCGGCAGCGGCGAGCACGTGCCGGATACGCGCGGGGTCGACGAGCGACATCATGCCCCGGGCAGCGGGGGACGGCTCGCGCAGGTACGGCGAGAGGGCGGCGGTCGCCCGTGCGTAAGCGCTCTCCGGGCCCTCGGGCCGGGGGCCGAGGAAGGCGAGCCGCCCGGTCGGCACCAGCGCGTTCCGGAGCTGCGTGAAGGCCGCGACGGGGTCGGCGAAGAACATCACACCGCCGCGGCTGAGGACGACGTCGAACCCGCTGCGCGGGAAGGGGTGCACCTGGGCGTCCCCCTGTTCGAAGCTGACATTGCCGAGACCTTCCGAGACGGCGTCGCGGCGGGCACGGTCCAGCATCGGCGCGGACAGGTCGATGCCCACGACGTTCCCGTCGTACGCCTGCCGCGCGGCCATGCGCGTCGTCCGGCCGGTGCCGCAGCCGACGTCCAGGACCCGGTCCGCGGTGCCGATCCCCGCGGCGGCGAACAGGGGCGCGTTGAACGCGTCCAGCATCGCGTTGTACCACTCCGGGTGTTCGGCCCAGTGGACGCCCTCCCAGTCGTTCCATGCCTCTGCCTGCTGACGGTTCGCGATGGAGTGCACAGCTCTCCCTCCCCCTCACTAGAGTTGAACTCTAGAGCTGAACTCTAGATATAAGCTCCAACCATGGTCGAGGGCAAGGGCAAGCAGAGCCGCAGGGCACTGGAGACGCGGCGGCGGATCATCGAAGCGGCCGGTGCGCTCTTCGTCGAGCAGGGCTACGGGGCGACCAAACTGCAGGAGATCGCCGACCGGGCGGGCGTGGCGGTGCAGACGATCTACTTCGTGTTCCGGAACAAGCCCTCGCTGCTCAAGGAACTCGTCGATGTCGCCATCGCGGGCGACGACGAACCCGTGCCGACGATGGACCGCCCCTGGTTCGCGGAGATCCTGTCCGCGCCCACCGCCGAGTCGGCCTTGACGGCCCTGGTGGGCGCCACCCGCGGGACACTCGAACGCGTCGCGGCCATCACCGAGATGGTCCGCGCCGCGGCCGCGACCAACCCGGAGATCCGGGAGCTCTGGCCGGACCGGGCGGACCCCCGGTACACGGTCCTCTCGACGGCGGCGAAGTCCCTGACGGAGAAACCGGGCGCCCGCGCCACCGTCTCCGCCGACGAGGCGGCGGACATCCTCTACGCGGTGCTCAGTCCGGAGCTCTTCCTCATCCTGACCCGCGACCGCGCATGGCCACCGCCCAAGTGGGAGCGGTGGGCATACGACACCCTCCGCACCCAACTGCTGGCCGGGAACGGGCAGTGAGCGACGCCGAGACGGGATAAACTCCTCCGCTCCACCCTGACCGGAGGTCACCTGAGTGTTACGCCCACGGCTACTGGCCGGCGCCCCGTCGGTTCTGGCGGTTCTCGCCCTGTCCGGCTGCTCCTCCCCCTGGGCCTGCACCGACACGACCGCGGAGCGCGGTGAGGCCGGTGTCAGGGTGCGGGTCGAGGACACGTCCGGGCGGCCTCTCGGCGTCACCGCCGAGGTCGTCGGCTGGCGCCTCGAGCCTCACCCGCAGGTGCCGTCCGAGGGCGACCGGGTCCACTTCCACTACCGCTTCGACGGCGCCGACGAGAGCTCCGGCCCCGCGGTGGACGCCTGCGCGGTCGACAAGGAGCGTGTGGCGTTGGGGTGCCGGAGGGTCCACGCGTCCGAAGCGTTCGGGCCGGACGGTGACCTCACCGGCGACGACTGGCTCGACGTCGAGCACCCCGAGCGGGTGGCCGGAGTGCTGTTGATCCCCGATGACCAGTCCTACGACAGACGAACCTGCGAGCAGGACATCAAGGACGGCGGCGGTCGGCATCCTCCGCAACCAGCCGTCATAGGGGACCAGTTGTGAGCCGTCCGGCTGGCGACCGGCAGCTCACGGTGAGGAGAGCTGTCCGCGCACCCGGTCAGGCTCGGGGTTGGTGTACGGCCGGCCCGCCACGAGGACGGTCGGCACGGTCTCATTGCCGTCGTTGGCCGCCCTCACCGCTGCGGCTCCGGCCGGGTCACGCCAGATGTCGACCCAGTGCAACGCGCGGGCGCCACGGCCCAATCGGATGCGCAGTCGCAGGCAGTACTTGCAGCCCGGCCGCCAGAACACGATGGGCCGGCCGTCGACCGCGCTGCGGCGTCGTGCCTCCGCCGCAGCGATCGACTTCGGGAAGACCAGGCGGGAGTTCACGCCCGCGAGCAGCACAAACACCAGCAGGAATACGGCCGCTGCGCCCGGGCTCCCGCCGAGGAGCAGCCCGGTCGCAACGGCGGAGCCGCAGAGCACGAGCAGCAGCGGCAGGATCCACGCGCGTGTCATGAAGACGCAGACTGTCGATGAATCGACATGCTCCTGGAAGCTACGCGGCGGCACACACCGACGGCAGCGCCCGCCCGAGCCCCTTCAAGTGCAGGGCGTCGAGCCGATGGTCGTACGCGGACCAGCCGGCCGCGATGACCAGGCGCGGACCGCAGGACGGCAGGGCGCGGGCCCGCTCCGTCTCCGCCAGCGCGGCCAGCAGTTGCGTGGTGATGCGGTCCAGGGCCGGGCGGACCTCCTTCGCCAGGTCGGGCCGCTCGGTGGGGCGCTCGTCGGGGTGCGCGTCCCAGCGGGCGTACAGACCGCGCTGCACCAGCTTGTTCGCCTCGATCTGGTCCCGGAACACGGCGGCCACGGCGTCCGGGTCGAGGCCGAGGCCGGCGGCCCGGGCGCGGACGTCGTCCAGGATCTGCGCCTCGCGCACCGGGTCGTCGATCGGCGTGTCCGTGCCGTACTTGGCGGCGGCCACCTTGTCGGCCAGCAGCAGCCGCTCCGCGACCAGTTCGGTGACGGTGGTCAGGCCGTGCGCGGCGGCGGCCGTGTGCGGCGCGGGAGCGGGCCGCTCGACGGCGGCGGCCGCCGGGGCGGCGGTCCCGACGGCCAGGGTGGTCGCGGCGGCGAACAGGGTGAGGGCCGACCGCAGTCGTTCAGGGCGCACAGGAGGTGTCCTTCCATGGGGGGGCAAGTCCCAACTTACCGACACCGCCTCCCACATGGCGCACCGAGGCCCCCGGCAGACCACCCGCCACGCAACGCACCACGACCCCTCACCCCACCACCCCGCAACGCACCGCTCCCCCACGAACCGCCGCGCGCACAACGGCACCGCTCCCCCACGAACCGCCGCGCGCACAACGGCACCGCTCCCCCACGAACCGCCGCGCGCACAACGGCACCGCGCCCCACATCTGGACGCCCTCGCACCCCCTCCCCTAGGGTGCCTCGGCAAGCGCTTTCTAGCCTGCCCATGCCAACTCCCCTGTGCGCAGCCCCGCCGACGGCCCGGACGAGGAACCGCCGCGGGTCCGGCGCGGAAAGGCAGTGCCCGTGCAGCAGAGACCGTCTCTCCCCTCGGTGAGCCGCAAGTCGTTCTTACGGGGCATGGCGGCCGTGGGCGCCGCTCCCCTGCTCCCCCTCGCCACCGCCGAAGCCGCTCCCTCGGCCCGCCCCGACTTCCCCCTGGTCCGGGGCGGCACCGCGGTGGACGTCTTCGTGGACGCGGCCGACGACCCCGCCGTCATCCGCGCGGCCGGCGACCTCCAGGCGGACGTGGAACGGGTGGGCGGCGTACGGCCACGGCTGCTCCACTCCGTGCCCGAACGGGCCGCGCTCCTCGTCCTGGTGGGGACGATCGGCGCGAGCCCGGTGATCGAGCGGCTCGTCCGCCGCGGACGCCTGGACGTCTCCCGGGTCGAGGGCCGCTGGGAGGCGTCCGTCACCCAGGTCGTGGACCACCCGCTGCCCGGCGTGGACCGCGCCCTGGTCATCGCGGGCAGCGACCGGCGCGGCACGGTCTACGGCGTCTACGACACCTCGGAGCGCATCGGCGTCTCCCCCTGGTACTGGTGGGCCGACGTCCCCGTCGTCCGCCGCGACACCGTGACGGTCCCGGCCGGCCCCCTCAAGCGCCTCGAACCCGCCGTCCGCTACCGCGGCATCTTCATCAACGACGAGCAGAACCTGACCACGTGGTCCCACCGCACGCAGGAGCCGGACAAGAACATCGGCCCCCGGACCTACGAGCGGGTCTTCGAGCTGCTGCTCCGCCTCAAGGCCAACTACCTCTGGCCGGCGATGCACCCGTACTCCGACTTCTTCAACAAGCACCGCGAGAACCCCGAACTGGCCGAGCGCTACGGCATCGTGGTCGGCTCCAGCCACCCCGAGGCCATGCTCCGCAACGGCGTGCACGAGTGGCAGCCGTGGGCCGAGGAGCACCGCAACCCCGACGGCAGCCTGCCGCTCTACGACTACACGGTGAACCCGGCCGTCATCTCCGACTACTGGCGGGCCCGGGCCCGCGAGAACGCCTCCTACGAGAGCAGCTGGACGATCGGCATGCGGGGCCTGCACGACTCCGCGCTGGAGACGAAGTACGCGACGACGATCCCGGAGAAGGTCGCGGTGATGAACGACATCATCGCCGACCAGCGCCGCATCCTGGCCGAGGAGGTGGGCGAAGCGGCCCGGCCGCAGATCTTCATCCCGTACAAGGAGGTCCTGGAGCTGTACAACGCGGGCGTCCAGGTCCCCGACGACGTCACGCTGATCTGGCCGGACGACAACCACGGCAACATGCGCCAGCTCCCGAACGAGGCGGAGCGCCGCCGCGCCGGCGGCAACGGCATCTACTACCACCTGTCCTACTGGGGCCGCCCCAGGAGCTATCTGTGGCTGGACACCACGCAGTTGGGCAAGGTGTGGCAGGAGCTGCGGCGGGTCCACGACCACCAGGCCGACCGGATGTGGATCTTCAACGTCGGTGACATCAAGTCGATCGAGACGGGCCTGTCCTTCTGCCTGGACATGGCGTGGGACGTGGACCGCTGGGGCCCGGGGAACGTCGAGGACTTCCTCGTGGAGTGGGCCGGGCGTCAGTTCGGCCGGCGGCACGGTGCGGAGATCGCCGCCATCCGCACGGAGTACTACCGCCTGGCGGCCGAGCGGCGCCCGGAGTTCATCGACCGGGCGGTCTTCTCGACGGTCCACCACGGCGACGAGGCGGGCCGCCGCATGACCGCCTACGAGGAGTTGCTGGAACGGGTCCGCCGGCTGGGGGCGAAGCTCCCCGAGGCCTACCGGGACGCCTACTACGAGCTGGTCGAGTACCCGGTCCACGGCGCCTGCTTGATGAACCTGAAGTACTACTGGGCGGACCGCAACGCGCTCGCCGTCCGGCAGGGCCGCGGCGCGGGGACGAACCGCTTCGCGGACCTGGCGGAGGCCGCGCACGCCGAGGAGCAGGCGATCACCCGGAGGTACAACACCGAGATCGCGGGCGGGAAGTGGGACGGCATCGTCAACCCCTACCCGTCCCAGATCCCGAAGGCCCCGGGCCGCCCCTCCGTCACGCGGGTGCCCCGGCAGGAGACCTCGGGCCTGGGCCTGGCCTCCGAGGGCAACGAGACGGGCGCCGAGCGCCCCCTGTCCTTCTCCTCCTACACCCGCGACCGCCGCTTCGTGGACGTCTTCAACACCGGCTTCCTCCCCCTGGCATGGCGGGCCGAGCCGAGCCACCCGTGGCTGCGGCTGAGCACCGCGGGCGGTGAACTCACCGACCAGACAAGGGTGTGGGTCGAGGTCGACTGGGCCCGGGTCCCGGAAGGCACGCACCACCCGAAGCTGGCCTTCACCGGCGCCGGCACGACCCTGGAGGTGCCGCTGCGGGTGGTCAACGACGGGGAGCGGGCCCGGCGGCGGGTCCGCGGCTTCGTCGAGGCCCACGGCCACGTCTCGATCGACGCGGCGCACTTCGAGAGCCGGGTGGCCCGCGGCGGAGCACACTGGCGGGTCGTCCGCGGGCTGGGCCGCCGGACGGCCGCCGTCGAGGCGGTCCCGACGACCGCTCCGGCGATCACGGACGACGTCGCCACCCGGTCACCGGAACTGCGCTACCGGGTGCGCTTCACCACGACCGGCACCTTCCCGGTGACGGTCTTCCGGCTGCCCTCCCTCGACGAGCGGGGCGCACGGCGGCTGGCGGTCGCCCTCGACGACCAGCCGCCGTCGGTCCTGTCGGGCCAGGCGATCGCCACCGGCAACCGCGGGGACGCCTGGGCCCGCAACGTGGAGGAGGGCGTCGAGAAGCTGACGACCCGGGTGACGGTGTCCAGGCCGGGTGAGCACGTGCTGCGGGTGTTCATGGTGGACGCGGCGATGGTGCTCGACCAGATCGTGATCGACACGGGCGGCCTGGCGGCCTCTTATCTGGCGCCGCCGGAGAGTTACCACCGCCCCTGACCACGGACCGGGTGGAGTCGGCCGCGGGCGACGGCCGACTCCACCCGGTCTTCGCGGCTCCGGATCCGTGTATACGGAAAATATGTAAGGAGAACCGAAGGAGCCGGAGTGGCGGAAGAAAGCCGTCTGCCGCCTTGCGTGCACCGGAGGTGATTCACCCAGCGCTTCCCCGTGCACCCGTGCGCCCCCCTGGAGAAAGGGTTCGTCACGTCAGCGGCCGGCTTGGACTGGGCAGGACATGGTGCAGGTGCCACGTCGGTGAAAAATCACCGTATTCCCTGGTCGACTGAGGCAGGTGGTATTCGATGAACGGCCGCGTTCACGAAACGGAACAGCAATGGACCGTTGGTACTGCTCCAGGCATATTCCCATCCGTCGGCCACGGTATCGCCTTGTTCCGTCGGCCGCTCGAGTTTCTGAAATCCCTGCCCGCGCAGGGCGATCTGGTCGAGATACGCCTCGGCCCCCAGCGCGCCTGGATGGTGTGTCACCCCGAGCTGGTCCACCGCATGCTCAGGGACTCCCGCACGTTCGACAAGGGCGGACCGCAGTACGAGAGGCTCCGGGCGCTGATGGGCGACGGCGTCGTCACCTGCCCGCACGCGGAGCACCGGCGTCAGCGCAGGCTGCTGCAACCCACCTTCCGCCCCTCCACCGTCTCCGGGCACACGGGCCTGATGGCCGAGGAGGCGGCGTCCCTGTGCCGTGAGTGGCGTGACGGCCAGCAGGTCGACGTCAGTGCGGCCATGCTGGGGCTGACGACCCGGCTGATCAGCCGTGTCCTGCTGTCCGACTCGCTCGGCCCCGCCGCGACCGACGAGGTGCGGCACTGCCTCGCCGCCATCGTCCGCGGCCTGTTCGTGCGCACGATCGTGCCGGTCGACGCCCTGTTCCGGCTTCCCACCCCGGCGAACCGCCGCTACCGGCGTGCGGTGGAGCGGGTTCGCGAGCTCATCGACGCCGCGATCGCCGAGCGCCGGCGGGGCACGCCCCGCGACGATCTGCTGGGGCTCCTGCTGGCGGCCTCGGACACCGAGGGCGGCGAGCCCCCGGTCACCGACCGAGAGATCCACGACCAGCTCGTGTCGCTCCTGCTCACCGGTTCCGAGAGCCCCTCGATGTGCCTGGCCTCCACCTTCAGCCTCCTGGCCCGGCACCCGGAGGTCGAGCGGCGGCTGCACGCGGAGGTCGACACCGTCCTCGCGGGCCGGTCGCCGGACGTCGACGACCTGCCCCGCCTGGTCTACACGCGCTCCGTCATCACCGAGACGCTGCGCCACTCCCCGCCCGGCTGGCTCTTCACGCGGGTCACGACCCGGGAGACGGAGTTCGCCGGACGCCGGCTGCCGCGGGGAGCCACCGTCCTGTACAGCCCGTACCTCCTGCACCACGACCCGGCGTCGTTCCCCGAGCCCGACCGGTTCCGGCCCGAGCGCTGGCTGGAGGGCGAGGCCGCCACCGGTCCGAACGGGGCGTTGATCCCGTTCGCGGCGGGCAGCCGCAAGTGCATCGGTGACCTGTTCTCCCTGGCCGAGATGACGGTGGCCCTCGCGACCATCGCCGGCCGCTGGCGGCTGCGTCACCCCTCCGGGCGCATCGCACCCCTGCGCCCCGGAGCGACCCTGGGACCCCGGTCCCTGACGATGATCTGCGCACGACGAGCGGACGCACCGGACGGCGCGGTGCCGCGTGCCGTCGCCCAGGTACCCGAAGCCGCGGCCGGCGCGTCCGGAGCGGAGAAAGCCGGAAGGGACGGTGACAACGGTGTCCACCACGCATGAGGAAATCGCGACCATCACGCAGAGCGGAATTCCGGCATCCAACCTGGTGGAGCTGATCGACGCTCGTCTCCACATGCCCTTCCCGTTCCGGCGCAATCCCCACGAGGCCGCGGCCGCCGCGGGCGTCGACACCTGGCTGCGCACGACCGGCCTGAGCGACGAACCCGGGGTGCCGGCGATGATCGCCCACACGCGCCCCGCCGAACTCGCGTCCTACAACAGCCCGGACGCCGATGCGGAGATACTCCAGCTCGTCGCCCATCAGATCGCTTACCAATTCGTGTTCGACGACCGTGCCGAGGAGGTCGGCCGGCACCGGCCGGGCCAGTTGCTGCCCATGCTGTGCGAGAGCATCGCGATCCTGCGGGACGGCGCGCTCCCCAGCACCCCGCTGGGAGCGGCCCTGTCCGACCTCTACCGGCAGATCCGCGAACGGTGTACGCCCGCACAGGCCGCGCGCTGGGCGTGGAAGAGCCGTGAGTACGTGCACGGGCTGCTGTACGAATCGGTGGCGCAGACCCACCCCTCGCCCATACGGTCCGGGCTCTGCACGTCGATACGCTCCCTCACCGCGGGCGTCGAGCCCTTCTACCCGCTGTGCGAGGCCGCGCAGCCCCACGAGTTGACCTCCGCGGAGCTCCATCATCCGCTCATGCGGCGCCTGAGCCGGCTGTCGGCCGACGCGGCGGTGTGGATCCCCGACCTCTTCTCCGCCGTCAAGGAGCAGCGGTCCGGCGAAATGATCAACCTGGCCCTCGCCTACCAGCGGGCCCACCAGTGCCCCCTGCCGGTCGCCGTCACCCTGGCCATCCGGCAGATCAACCACACGATCCGCGAGTTCGAGAGGCTCTTCGACGAGATCAAACCGGAGTTGAGCCCTTCGGGCGTCGGCTATGTGGAAGGCATGGCCGGCTGGATCCGCGGCTGCTACTACTGGTCCCGCACCGTGCCGCGCTACGCGGACGCGGGGAGGGCCCCGGCCCTGCGGTGAGGGGTACCGGCGATCCCGGCCTCAGACCGGGCTGACGGCGCCCATTCGAGCCACGGTACCCGCCGGATCCGCGCTCCACACCGCAATAGCAGGTCATTCACCCTTCTTTGTCGTGCCCGTCCCAGAATCCGGTCAAGGCACCTGTCGGGAGGCGTACGCTCGCGCTGCCTCCCGATGGCCGACGACAGGAAGCGGTACGGCACATGGCGAATGAGCTGCGGCAACCCACGCCCGAGTCCAGGCCGTTGCTCGAGCGTCGCAAGGAGCTCCGGGCACTCGACTCGGCCCTGGCCCGCCTGCGTGACACCGTCGACGGCGTGCCCCAGGCGCCGCGCGGCGGGCTGCTCGCCTTCACCGGTCCGGCCGGCATGGGCAAGACCGCCCTGCTGACCGAGGCCCGGGCCCGCGCCACGTCGGAGGGGTTCACCGTGCTGTCGGGCCGGGGCGGCGAGAAGGAACAGGAACTGGCGCTCCACGTGGTGCGCCAGCTCGTCCAGCCCGCTCTGGCACCGCTGGACGAGACCCAACTGCGTGCGTTCCTGGGCGGCTGGTACGACATCGTCGCCGCCGCGCTGGGTCTGGTCGCGACGCCGAGCGGCCATGTGCCGGACCCGACCGGGGTTCGTGACGGTCTCGACTGGGTGATGACGCGCCTCGCGGTGAAGAAGGCGCCGGTGGTCCTGCTCCTGGACGACCTGCACTGGGCGGACGTCCAGTCGTTGAGCTGGCTCGCCTCCTTCGCGCCCCGGGCCGTGGACCTGTCGATGCTGATCGTCGTGGCGTACCGGCCCGACGAGCTGCCGCGCGAGGCGGCCTCCCTCCAGGCGCCCGCCGCCGACCTGGGGAGCCGTCCCTTCACCCTGGCGCCGCTCAGCACCGAGGCCGTCGCACGGATCATCCGGGACGAGGTGGGCGAGGAGGCCGAGGACGCGTTCTGCGAGGAATGCCGGGCGGTCACCGGAGGGAGCCCGTTCGAGGCCGTCGAACTCGCCATCAGGCTCGGCGAGCGCAAGCTGAAGGGCACCAGCGAGGACCTGCCCGCCATGCGTGACCTGGCCGCCGCGGTGAAGGGGCCCGGGCTGATCGAGCGTCTGCAGAAACTCGGCACGACCACGGTCCGTTTCGCCTACGCGGCGGCCGTCCTCGGTCAGGCCATCTCGCCGGAACTGGCGTCCACGATCGCGGCGATCGGCAGCACGGCCGCGGCCGAGGCGACGGAGAAGCTGCGGGCCGCCCGGATCCTGGCCGACGGCGACGGGGCCCGGGACAGCCTGGAGTTCGTCCACCCGCTGATCGCCACCACGATCTACCGGTCCATCACGCCCAGCCTGCGGGAAGGGATGCACAACTCGGCCGCGGAGGCCGTGCGGGCCGCCGGGCTCGGCCCCGCCGCCGCGGCCCGGCATCTGCTGGAGGTCCCCTGCGAGGGCAACGCCGAGGCCGTCGCCTGTCTGCGGGAGGCCGCCCGTGAGGCACTGCACTCCGGTGCCCCGGAAGCGGCCCGGCGTCTGCTGACCAGGGCCCTGCAGGAGCCGCCGCTGCCGGAGGAACGCGCCGTGCTGCTCCACGAACTGGCCTCCGCGACCTTCCTCATCAAGCCCACGGCCACCGTCGTCCATCTGCGCGAGGCGCTGGCCGAGCCCGGCATCGAACCCGAGCTGCGCGCCTCGATGGTGTACCGGCTGGCCCAGGCGCTGGCCCACACCGACCGGATGGCGGAGGCCGCGACGGTGGCGGCCGAGGAGGCACAGCGGACCGCCCACCCCAGGATCCGGCTGCGGCTCCAGGCCGACCACTTCAGCTGGAGCGCGTTCCGCACCGACGAGCCGGACTCGGCCGGCCGTTCGCGGGCGCTCGCCCGGCTGGCCGACCGTCTGCCCGGCCGTGGTCTGGAGGAGCGTTACATCCTCGGGATCCGGGCCTGGGACGCCATGATGTGCGGCGAGCCCCGGGAGAAGGCCCTCGCGTACGCCGAGGAGGCGCTGCGCGGCGGACTGAGCTGGACCCACGAGAACCAGGGTTTCGAGGTGCCCGTGTCGGTCGCCCTGGTGTTCATGTACTGCGACCAGCCGCGGCGGTCCGAGGAACTGTTCGCGCGGGGCATGGCGGAGTGCGAGTCGAAGGGCTGGCGCGGTTCGCATCTGGCTCTGGGGCAGACGCTCTCCGGGTACATCCGGTACCGCCGTGGCTGCCTGGCCGAGGCGGAGAGCCTGGTGCGGGAGGGCCTGAGCATCGCCGACCGGGTGGAGGGCGCGGTACCCGCGCAGTGGTTCGCCGTGGGCATCCTGATCCAGACCCTGCTGGCCCGCGGTCGCCCCCTGGCGGCCCGCCGGCTCGCCGACAAGTACGGCTACGGGGACGTCATCCCGAACGCCGTGATCTATCCCGACCCGCGCACCGTGTACGCCGAGCTGCTCCTGGCGGAGGGCCGGTCCGACGAGGCCGCTGACCTGCTGTCGGAGGTCGGTGAGTGGCTGGAGAGCCGGGAGTGGCGCAATCCGGCCTGGTGCACCTGGCAGTTGGGCCTGGCCTCCGCACTGTCCCGCAGCGCTCCCGACCGGGCCGTGCGCCACGCGCAGGACGCCGTGAAGCGGGCCCGGGACTTCGGCGCGGCATCGGTGATCGGCCAGGCGCTGCACGCCCAGGCGGAGGTGACGGGCGGCGAGGCGGCTCTCGATCTGCACACGGAGGCCGTCGACCATCTGCAGCGGTCACCGGCGGCGTACGAACTGGCCCGCGCCCTGGTCGGCCACGGTGCCGCGCTGGCCCGCAACGGCCGGCTGCACGACGCCGCCGACCGCTTGTACCAGGGCCTGGAAGGCGCGGTGCACTGCGGTGCGGAGGGGCTGGCGGCCCGGGCCCGGCGGGAACTGTCCGCCGCCGGTCTGCGGCCGCTGCCCCTGCGCTACCCGCAGACGGACACGCTCACCGCCCAGGAGCGCAAGGCGGCCGAGAGGGCGGCGCAGGGCCATCCCGTGGCGGTGGTCGCGAAGGAACTGCACCTGACCGAGCAGGGTGTGCGGCACTTGCTCTCCTCCGTGTACCGCAAGATCGGCACGGACGCGGGGGGTCTTGCCGAGGCGCTGAAGACGTTCCCCCGGCCGCGGCCCTGACTCACCGCGTCCTGGAATTGTGCTGAGCCCGGTGCCCCATCGCCTCCCAGAATCTCCGCAGCTCGCCGAGGTGGGTGCGGCGTTGCCAGGAGGCCTTGGGGCTCAGGGGGGAGCGGGAGCGGGACAGGAGGGTGGACTGGGCGCGGCAGAAGGCCTCGCCCAGTTCCACGCGCTGGCCGTCGAGGCCCCTGGGCGGGTAGGGGCACAGTTCGAAGGCGCAGTCGTCGCGGCAGTTGGAGCCCGCCTGGGAGGAGGCCGTGCGGACGGCGGTGCGGCCGGGGTCGAGGGGCGTACGGTCCAGGGTGAGGCAGGGCGGCAGGTCGGGCCGGGCGGTGTGCTGGAGGCGTCGGATGCGGTCGGTGGGCCAGTCGCCCCGTTCGGCCAGGTTCAGCAGCAGCAGGACGTCGGCGAGGAGTTGCTGCGCGCTCGGGTGCAGGGCGCTCCAGCCCGTGGACGGCGGGATCCACAGGTTGTGCTTGCGTGCCTCGCCCCGGGAGGTCTGGGAGCCGACGTGGGCGGCGACGCCCGATTCGTCGATCCACAGGAACCGTTCGGGCTGCCGGGTCTCCAGGGCCCAGGCACACAGTTTCCCGGCCGCGGTGACGAACGGGTGCTCGGGTTCGCCGTCGGGCCGGGCGAGCCACTGGCGGACCTGCTGCGCGGGGTCGGAGCCGTGGCCCCGGGAGGGGAACCCGGCCGTGGCGCCGTCGGGCAGATCCCACAGGGTCAGCGCGTGCAGCAGGGTGAGGCGGGTGAACCAGAACCGGGTGCGCTTGAGCATGTCCCAGGCCTGCTCGCTCAGGTACTCGCGGGCCTCGGGCCGGGCGTGCGGGTGCCGGTGCCGGCGGTTCGCGGCGTACTTGAAGCCCTGGGCGAGCGCGACCTCCACGTTGAGGTCGAGTCCCGCGTGCGCGTCGGGGCTGTCCTCGGGGATGCCCACGCGCCGCACCCAGCTCTCCAGGAAGGCGTACGGCGTGTCCTGGTGCCGGTGGGTGGTGACGGAGCCGACGAGCAGGGGGATCAGCCAGGCGCACAGGGTGTTGTCCCGCCACTGCCGTTCCTCGGCCTCACGGTCCTCGCGCTCCCGCCGGCGCTCCTGACGCCGCTGTTCCTCACGCTCCTTCAGCTCCCGCTTGAGCCGGGCGACCTGTCCTTCGCCGCGCCGGCGCTGCCTGGTCTCCCGCTCCCCCACCAGTTCGGGCTGCTGTCCGCCCCACAGTTTCTCCCGCCAGTCGGGCTCCCGCTCGACGCGCTGGCCCTCGACGACCTGCGGCCCGCGCAGCCGGGGCTGGAGCGCGGCGAAGGCCAGGTCGCCCCCGGCGCCGATCTCCTGGGCGATGGCCAGCCGGACCGGGTACGAGGGCTCCAGGCGGGCGATCTCGAACAGTTCGAGGTAGGCGGGGCGCAGGGTCTGCCGCTGGGCGACCGAGCGCATGGCCTCGCCGAAGCGGCTCACGAGCAGGGCCTTCGCGGTGCGCAGGGTGTGCGGGTCGCGGGCCCGCAGGTCCGGCCAGGCCGTGCACAGCCGCATGGCGATGAGGTGCTGCTCCGGCTGGGCGTCGACGCTGTCGATCTCCAGGGCGGCGGCGTAGAGCTCCAGGGCCTTGCTGTGCAGGGTGCGGCCGAAGAGGGGGCGGGTCTCCTGCTTGTCGTTGTTGTCGGGGCAGGTGTTCCGGACCGTCTGCGCCTGGCAGGCGGCCTCCATCAACAGGTCCCGGGCGGCGCTGACCGGGCACCATCGCGTGCCGTCCGGGCCGGTGGCGCCCGGCTCCTCGTGGACGCACGCGCCGTCCGGGAGCCGGGAGTGCAGCACCATGGCGATCAGCAGTTCCCGGCCAGGACTCTGCAGTGCCGCCGGGAAGTAGCGGCCCTCCGTCGGCTGGGCCGGGACGTCCGGGTGGATCACCGCGTTCAGGAAGCGGGCGCCCAGTTGGGCCTGGATGACGCTGTGCTGGAAGCGGACGCGGTCGCCGCCGAGTTCGACCAGCTCCATCCGGGCGCCCCAGTGTGCGGCGAGCCTGAGGTCGATGCCGCTGTCGCCGACCCTGCGGGCCAGTTCCCGGACGATCTCGGGGAAGCGGGAGCGGGCCGGGTCCTGTTCGTCGACGACGTCCGCGAACCGCACCTCGGAGGTGTCGAGGGCGAGGCCCACGCAGGCCAGCGCGGACAGGTAGTGGACGGTGGAGCGGCGGTCCTCCGCGGAGAGCGGCAGGTCGGGCCGGAAGCGGCCGCTGATGAGGGCGCTGAGCCAGGTCTCGAACAGGTGGAACCGCAGGGACGCCCGGTCGCCGCCCCGCGTCTCCACGGCCTCCTCGTCCGCGGAGCCGGCCAGGGCGCGCTCCAGCAGTCCCTGTTCGTGCAGTTCGGCGGCGATCTCCAGATAGGTGGGGGCCTCCGCGATGCCGGCCCGTTCGACGATCCAGTCCAGTCGTTGCCGGTCCTCCCCGGCGCCCCCGGAGGAGATGTAGGTGAGGGCCGCCTCCTCGCTGAGCGGTTCCAGTTCGGTGAGGGAGGCCTCCATGCCGCGCAGCGAGTCGTGCGGCCGGGAGGTGATGATCAGCGGCAGTCCCTCCTCGTTGGCGCGGCGGATGGCCAGCCGGATGATGGTGTCGCGCTCCTCCGTCAGGCCCTCGGCGGTCAGCGCCTCCTCCAGTCCGTCGGCGAGCACCACGATCCGCCCCTGCTGGCAGAGCCGCCGCCACACCTTCTCCGCCTCGGCGGCGGAGCGGATCTGGCCCTGCACCTCCCGGCAGAAGCGTTTGAAGGCCAGCTCGCGGAAGTCCAGGTCCTGCTCGGCTGCGCGAAGCCGCAGCGGCACGGGCACCGCCCCGCGCTCGGCGAGCCGCTGGGTCAGCAGCACGACCAGTGCCGTCTTGCCGGTGCCGATGCCGCCGACGACAACGTGCGTCCGGCGGAAGCGGCGGTCGCGCAGGTCCTCCATGAGGACGGAGCAGAGCTGGTCGCGGCCGACCACCCGGCCGAAGATGCCGCCCGCCGTCTCCACGAGTTCGTGGGGGTCCAGGCGGGCCTTCCTCAGGTAGGCCCGGCGCACATGGCTGAACCGGAAGAACAGGTAGGCGACGGTGGCCAGCGCGAGGGTGAGGAACGGCATGAAGAGGGACTGGAGGACGGTGCAGCTGAACCCGTCATCCCCCTGGCACTGTTGATCGACCCATCTGACGGGTGATTGGAAGCTCTTCTCCTGCGGCAGGGTGATCACGGCCGTGACGACCAGGAACAGCAGCAGCAGCGCGCCGAGGAACGTCAGGACCAGCAGCGCCACGTACCCGCCGCTCTTGCGGACCCGCCAGATCCTGGTCCGGTCGTAGCCCTGCCGCATCAGGCGGCGGCGGTGCAGCGCGCGGCGGACGCCGAGCCCGTCGAGCACGGCTCGCCGGAGCAGCCGGGACAGTCCTCCTTCGCGCGGCGGGGCGGGGGTCTGGGGAGCACGCGTACCACCGTTCACCCTGTGAGGGTTCCGCGCGGGCGGGCTCCCGGGCACCGACGCGGCCCGGATTCACCCGACGGAAGCTCCCCGGGCACCCGCCACCCAGCGGTACGCCGTAGCGCAGGCCGTCACCTGACCGCCTCAACTCCCGTCTCTGTCGGATCACTTGACGTTGAACCGTTTCACTGCTTCTCTCGAAAGGCTGCTCATGGGAGCGCTCCCAGCCACCCCCCACGTGAAGGGAAGCCCGTGCAGACCTCCCCCCGCCCCTCCCCCAGACGCGTCCTGCCCGCTCTCCTCACGGCCGTGCTCCTGGCCTGTCTGCTGTCGTGGACGGGCGGCTCGCCCGCGCACGCCGCGGCCGGGGACGGCTCGGTGTCCGACCCGAACATCACCTACGTCGGACGCTGGGACGTCTCCTCGGGCACCGCGGCCGTGCCCCACTGGACCGGCGCCTACCTCCGGACCGGCTTCACCGGCACCACCGTGAAGGTCAAGGCCAGGAACGCGGTCAACTTCTACGCGAGCATCGACGGCGGCCCCGACGTCTTCCACGCGGGCGTGCGCGGCACGGTGAACCTCACCCCGCGGCCGCTGTCCCCCGGCACGCACACCCTGCGCCTGTCGTACCGCTCCGGCGACACCGTCTTCCAGGGCCTCGTCCTGGACTCCGGGGCGCGGACCGTCGCGACCGGCGCACCGTCCGGGCTGGTGGAGTTCGTCGGCGACTCCATCACCGCGGGCGCCCTCACCGACCGGCTGGCGCTCGACTCGTACGCCTGGAAGACCGGCGAACGGCTGGGGATGCGGCACACGCAGATCGCCCGGTCCGGGTACTGCCTGGTCGCCCGCTCGGGTTGCACCGGACTGAGCGGACAGTTCTTCCGGACGGGCAGCACCGGCGACACCCCCTGGGACTTCTCCCGCTACCGCGCCGACGCGGTCGTCATCAACCTCGGCACCAACGACATCGGGCACGGCGTGTCCGGCGCGGCCTTCCAGTCGGCGTACACCACCTTCCTGCGGGACGTGCGCGCCCAGTACCCCACCGCACAACTGTTCGCGGTGCAGACGCTGAAGAAGCGTTACGTCACGGAGACCAGGGCCGCCGTCAGCGCCCGCAACGCCGCGGGGGACGCCCGGGTGCACTACGTCGACACCACCGGCTGGCTCACCGACGGCACCCACTACGAGGACGGCAACGGGCATCCCAACGAGGCGGGCCACACCAGGTTCGCCGAGCGCCTGGCCCCGGTCGTCGCCGCCCGGCTGGGCAGCGGCGCCGCGGTGAAGGCCGCCGCTCCCGGGCAGCCCGGCGACCCGAACATCAAGTTCGTCGGCCGCTGGGACACCACCAGCTCCGCCACCGCGTACACCCCGTACTGGGCCGGCGCCTACTACCGGGCCGGCTTCACCGGACGGACGGTCAAGCTGAAGCAGCGGGGCACGATCGACCTGTGGGCGCGGATCGACAACGGGCCGGTGAAGTTCTACGACGACGTCAAGGGGACGGTGAACCTGACCCCGACGCCGCTGGCCGCCGGCAACCACACGCTCCAGGTCAACTACCAGGTGGTGGCGGGGTCGTACAAGGGCGACGCCGTCTTCCAGGGGCTGGTCCTCGACAGCGGCGCGACGACCTTCGCCCCGCCCGCCCCGGCCAAGCTGATCGAGTTCGTCGGTGACTCGATCACCGTGGGCACCACGACCTCGCAGAACGCCCGTACCGCGTACGGCTGGCTGATCGGGGAGCGGCTGGGTGCCGAGCACACGCAGATCGCGCAGGGCGGCGCGTGCCTGGTCGCCGCGGCGGACGGCTGTGTGGGACTGGAGCGGCAGTTCACCAAGCTCAACCCGAACGCGGCGACGCCCGACTGGAACTTCTCCCGCTACCGGGCCGACGCGGTCGTCATCAACCTCGGCACCAACGACGTGGGGCACGGCGTGAGTTCCACGCAGTTCCAGTCGGCGTACAGCAGTCTGCTGCGCAAGGTCCGGGCCGCCTACCCGCAGGCGTGGATCTTCGCGCTGGAGACGTTCCGCGGGCGGTTCGTCCCGCAGACCGAGGCCGCCGTGCGGGCCGCCGTCGCCGGTGGTGACGCCCGGGTCTCCTTCGTCGACACGAGCGGCTGGCTGGGGTCGGGCGACCTGACGGACTCGGTGCATCCCAACGACCGGGGGCACCGGGTCATCGCCGACCGGCTGGCTCCGGTCATCGCGGCGCGGATCGGGGGCTAGGCAGCCGCCGGGGCGGGCCTCACATCGGGCCGGGGCCCGCCCCGCCCTTCAGGCGCTCCAGGTCGGAGGGACGGACCTGGATGACGATCAGGGCGATCAGGGCGGCGACGGCGGTGAAGATCGCCGCCATGATGAAGGCGGCCGAGACGCCGGCGGTGAAGACCTGGTCGGACCAGGGCTTGGGCAGTTGCCCGGTGCGTTCGAACCGCCGGCTCTCGGCCGGGGTCGCCTGTTGGAGGAAGTTCTGGACCTGTTTGTCGGTCTCGTTGGCGCTGGCCGTGCCTGACATCGTGGCCAGGATGGACAGGCCGAGGGAGCCGCCGACCTGCTGGGTGGCGTTGAGGAGTCCGGAGGCCGCTCCGGTCTCGAGGGTGGGCACGTTGGACAGCGCCATGAGGGTCAGCGACACGAACTCCATGCCCATGCCCAGGCTGAAGACGAGCATCGGGCCAAGGACACTGCCCGCGTAGGTCGAGTGCACGTCGGTCAGGGTGAGCCAGGCCAGTCCGGCCGCCGCCAGGATCGCGCCCAGCACCATGAACGGCTTGGGCCCGTAGACGGGCAGGAACCGCGAGGCCAGTCCGGCGCCGATGGCGATGACCGCGCTGACCGGCAGGAAGGCGAAGCCGGCCTGCAGAGGGCTGAATTCCAGCACGTTCTGCACGAAGAGCGTCAGGAAGAAGAACATGCCGAAGATCGCGGCGGCCAGGCACAGCATGATGCCGTAGGTGCCCGCGCGGTTGCGGTCGGCGAACATGTGCAGGGGCGTGATGGGCTGTCTGGAGCGCCGCTCGATCAGGATGAAGACCGCGAGCAGCACGACCGCCCCGGCGAACGAGGCCAGGGTGAGCGCGTCCCGCCAGCCGTCCTGCGCGGCCCGGATGAAGCCGTAGACGAGCAGCACCATGCCCGCGGTGGAGGTGAGCGCGCCGGTGATGTCGAAGTGCCCGGGGTGACGTTCGGACTCCCTGATCCACTTGGGTGTGGCGAGCACGATGAGCAGGCCGATGGGCACGTTGACGAACAGCACCCACCGCCAATTCAGCCACTCCACGAGCATCCCGCCCGCGAGCAGGCCGATCGCGCCGCCGCCGGCCGAGACCGCGGCGAAGACCCCGAAGGCGCGGTTGCGTTCCGGTCCCTCGCGGAAGGTCGTGCTGATCAGGGCGAGGGAAGTGGGGGACGCGATGGCGCCGCCGACGCCCTGCAGGGCGCGGGCGCCGAGGAGTTGCCCGGAGTTCTGGGCGAAGCCGCCGAGCAGGGAGGCCAGCACGAACAGCAGCACGCCGAAGACGAAGACGCGCCGCCGGCCCAGGATGTCGCCGGCCCGGCCGCCGAGCAGCAGCAGGCCGCCGAAGGTCAGGGTGTAGGCGTTCACCACCCACGACAGGCTCGTGGTGGAGAAGTCCAGCGAGCTCTGGATGTGCGGCAGCGCGATGTTCACGATGGTGATGTCGAGGACCACCATCAGCTGGCACGAGGCGATGACGAAGAGTGCCATCGCGCTTCCGCCACCACCGGGTTCCCTGGTGGCGGTCGTCTGTGGTGCGGCCGGCTGCGGGCTGCTGCCTGCGGTGTCCACCGTTCGACGGTATGCCCGCGTTCCCGACCTCACCACTCGATCAACGTCGGCCTGAAATTCCCGACATGGGAGGTGATAATCCGTTCTAGGAGGTGCAGAGGACCGGAGCATGCCGGAGCGGGTACGGGGGCCGCACAGCCGAGTGGGAGCGACATTGATCCGCGTTCTTCTCGTCGAGAACACCCGCCTGGTGCGGGGAGCGTTCGCCGCTCTCCTGTCACGTGAGGACGACATCGAGGTCGTCGCCGAAGCCGAGGGCAACGGTGAGGTTCTCGCCCGCGCCCTGTCGTGCCGCCCGGACGTGGTCGTGATCGACGTGGACTCCAGGGAGGGCGAGGAACTCGCCGCACGGGGCGAGCTGAGGGCCCGGCTCCCGGACTGCCGGATGCTGCTGCTGATGGCGTCGACGACACCCGAGCGGTTGCGCCGCGTGCTCGGTCTGCACGCCGCCGGCGTCATCTGCACCAACGCCCCGGCGGACCGTCTCGTCCACGGTGTCCGCAAGCTGGTCAGGGGGCAGCGGTTCATCGACCCGGAGTTCGCGCTGGTCGCGCTGGACGCGGGAGAGAACCCGCTGACACCGCGCGAGGTGGAGGTGCTGCGGCTGGCCGCCGACGGCACGCCGACGCGGGAGATCGCCGAGCGGCTGTCACTGTCCGTGGCGACGGTGCGTAATCACCTGACCGCCATCACGCGGAAGACGGGGGGACGCAACCGGATCGACGCGATCCGGATCGCCCGGGAGTCGGGCTGGGTGTGAGGGCTCGTACGGGCCCTCCGGGCTTCGTACGGGCCCTCCTGGCTTCGGGCGGGGCTTCCTGGGTGTTCGCGCGCGTCCCGCGACGCGCTCCGCGGTCGTCCGCAGGACCGCGGCCATCCCGGCCCGTGCCATCGCCCCGGCGGTCGGCCGCGCCGGCCGGGCACCGCCGCCCGGAGAAGCGCCGGCCGCGCCCCAGTGGCCGACCAGGTCGCGGTAGAGCGGGGACGCGGCCATCAGCTGCCCGTGGGTGCCGAGGGCGACCCGCGTGCCGTCCATGACCAGGACGCGGTCGGCCCGCAGCGCGGAGCTGATGCGGTGGGCGACGACGATCAGGGTGCCCGGGGCGCGGGCGAAGGCGTCCTCGGCGACGGCCTCGGCGAGCGGGTCGAGGTGGCAGGTCGCCTCGTCCAGCAGCGTCAGCCGGGGCGCCGGGAGCAGGGCGCGGGCCAGGGCGACGAGCTGCCGCTCACCGGCCGAGAGGCGCCTGGGGTCCAGGGGCGCGTCATAGCCGCCGAGGCGCTCGACGAGGGGCGCGGCGCCCACGGCGCGCACCGCCGACTCCACGTCCGCCCGGGGCGCCCCGGGAGCCAGGTAGGTGAGGTTCTCCGCCAGTGTGCCGGCGAAGACGTACGCCTCCTGGGGGATCAGGACGCGGTGCCGGGCCAGACCCTCGCCGCGGCCGACCAGAGCACGGACGGGCAGGTCATCGAGGTATACCTGCCCGGCCCGCGGTTCGAGCACCCCGGCGATCAGGGCCGCCAGGGTGGACTTCCCCGCGCCGCTCGGGCCGACCACGGCGAGGTGCTCACCGGGCCGCAGGAGAAGGTTCAGGTCGCGGATCACCGGGTCCGCGGACTGTGCGTAGGCGAAGGTGAGACCGCGGACGTCCACACGACAGCCGCCGCCCCGGACCACCGGCCGGTCGCGGCCGCCGCCGGCTTCCCCCGGACTGGACGCGGCAGCGCCGTGCGCGGGCTCGGACCGGGAGGCCGTCGCGCCGTGCGCGGGCCCGGGGCTGGACGCGGCAGCGCCCTGCGCGGGCTCGGACCGGGACGCCGTCACGCCGCGCGCGGGCCCGGGCTCGGTCCGGGACGCCGTCGCGCCCTCCGCGGGCTCGGACCGGGACGCCGTCGCGCCGTGCGCGGGCCCGAGGCTGGACGCGGAAGCGCCCTGCGCGGGCTCGGACCGGGACGCCGTCACGCGCGCGCGGGCCCGGGCTCGGTCCGGGACTCCGTGGCGCCCTCCGCGGGCTCGGGCCGGGACGCCGTCGCGCCGCGCGCGGGCCCGGGGCTGGACGCGGAAGCGCCCTGCGCGGGCTCGGACCGGGACGCCGTCACGCCGCGCGCGGGCCAGGCTCGGTCCGGGACTCCGTGGCGCCCTCCGCGGGCTCGGGCCGGGACGCCGTCGCGCCGCGCGCGGGCCCGGGGCTGGACGCGGCAGCGCCCTGCGCGGGCTCGGACCGGGACGCCGTCACGCCGCGCGCGGGCCCGGGCTCGGTCCGGGACTCCGTGGCGCCCTCCGCGGGCTCGGGCCGGGACGCCGTCGCGCCGCGCGCGGGCCCGGGGCTGGACGCGGAAGCGCCCTGCGCGGGCTCGGACCGGGACGCCGTCACGCCGCGCGCGGGCCCGGGCTCGGTCCGGGACTCCGTGGCGCCCTCCGCGGGCTCGGGCCGGGACTCGTCCGCGACGTCGGCCATCCGGCCGACGGTGACCAGCAGCCACAGCCCGCTGCTGCCCAAACCCTGCACGAAGCCCTGCAGGGCCGGCTGGAGGGCCTGCGACACATAGGTCACCGCGCCGAGGATCGCCCCGGCCGTCACGCCGTTGCGCACCAGCCAGGGCGCCGCGAGCAGGATCAGCAGCAGGGGCACCCAGCCGCTGACGCCCAGCGCCGCGGTCCGTACCGCGGTGAGGCGGGCCAGCGAGAGGGTGGCGCGTGCGGCGTCGTCGACGTGCGCGCCCGCCGCCGCCCCGATCCGGTCCTCGGCGCCGCAGGCCACCACGTCCCGCAGCCCGCCGGTCAGGCCGCCCGTGGTCTCGGCGATGCGCTCGTCCGCCAGGACGACCTCCCGCTGCCGCGCGGCCATCGCCCGCAGCGCCGCGGCGAACAGGGCGAGCCCGAGCAGCAGCGGAGGCAGGACGAGGGCGACCAGCACGACGTCCAGGCCGGCCAGGCCCACCAGCACGCCGACGGTGGTGACCAGGAAGCCCTGGATGAACAGCACGATCGCGCCGTAGGCGTCCCGGGCCCGTTCCACGTGCTCGGTGAGCCGCGCCACCCCGGCGGTGTCGGCCGGCTCGCCCAGCCGGGCGGACCGGTGCAGGGTGCCCTCGGTCACCAGCGTGGTCAGCTCGTCGCGGAAGGGTTCGATGAGCGCGGCGAGGCCGAGCACGGCGTGCCGGGTCGCCCAGGCGCCGACCACGTAGGCGACGCCCAGCGCGCCCAGCCAGAGGAAGCCGGTGGCCGGCCGGTCGGCGAGGAAGCCGCGGTCGACGGCGCGGGCGACGATCCACCCGGAGAGGAAGGCGGGCACGGCCTGCACCAACGACCAGGCCACGAGCCGCCCGTACTCCCGGCGCCGGCGGCTCAGCGAGGAGCGCAGGATGCGCACGGACCGCCGGCTCACCGGGCACCCCCGGCGCCCGTACGGACCGGCGTCCTGGTCACGGACGGCGGCTGGAACGTGGCCCGGTACTCGGGGTCCGCCCACAGGTCGCGGTGCGTCCCCCGCCCCCGGACCCCGCCGTCGGCGAGCCAGATCACGAGTTCCGCCCGGTCCGCGGTGGAGGTCCGGTGGGTCACGATGAGACGTGTGCGGTCGGCGAGCGCACCGGTGAGCACCTGGCTGATGTGGTGCTCGGTCACGGTGTCGAGGCTGGCGGCGACGTCGTCGAGGATGAGCACCCGCCCGGCCTGGACGAAGGCCCGGGCCAGTCCGACCCGTTGCGCCTCCCCGCCGGAGACCGGGGTGTCGGCGACCCGGCTCGCGTAGCCGGCGGGCATGCGGCGGATGAACGCGTCGGCCCGGGCGGCCCGGGCCTGTGCCGCCAGTTCCCCGGCGGAAGGGGTGCGCGGCCCGAACCCGATGGCGTCGGCGAAGGTCTCGCCGAGCAGCACCGGGCGTTCGAAGCCGTACGCCACGGCCCGCCTGAGCTCCTCGCGGGCGAGTCGGCGCAGCGGCACGCCGTCGAGCAGGACCTCGCCCTCGTCCGGGTCGACGAGGCGTCCGGCCAGCGCGGCCAGCAGCGACTTGCCGGACCCGGAGCGGCCGACGACGGCGACGAGGGCGCCGCCGGGGATCGTCAGGTCGAGGTCGTTCAGGACGGGGCCGTCCGCGCCGTGGACGGTCACTCCCCGGAAGCGGATCCGTCCTGGTCCTTCGGGGAGTCGCTCGTGCCCGTACGCCACGGGCGGTTCGGCGATCACCTCGGCGACCCGGGCGGCCGCCGCGCGGGCCTGGGCCAGTTCGTTCAGCGACGACATGACGCCGCCGATGCCGGCCGCCATGACGACGTACTCGCTCGCCGCGAGCACCTCCCCCGGCGTGATGCGGCCCTGGGTGAGCCCCACGCCGGCCACCGCCAGGACGGCGACCACCAGCAGCGGGACGACCAGGTCTCCGCGTGCCGAGATCCGCGCGAGCGCGTTCCACATGCCCAGTCCGTGCCGGTGCAGCTCGGGCAGGGGCTCGAGGACCCGTCGGGTCTCGCGGTCGAGGGTCCCCGCCGCGGTGATCGTGCGGATGCCGCCCAGGGCGTCGACCAGCCGTGCGGCGATGGTGCCCTGCACGCGGAAGTAGCCCTCGCCGGCGTCGGAGATGTCGCGCAGGAAGGCCCGTACGAGGAGGACCAGGATCGGCATGCCCGCGAGGAAGGTGAGGCACAGCCAGTAGTCGATGAGCGCCAGGGCGGCGATCGCGCCGAGCGGGGGGATGACGCCCATGACGATCCACACCAGGCCGGACGCGGCGTCCCCGGTCCGGGCGGAGTTGCCGACCAGCCGGCTCACCAGGTCGCCCGGGGGGAACCTGCGGGTGGCCCGGGTGCCGAGGGCCAGCACGTGCCGCAGCAGTGTGTGCCGCAGCCAGGCCGTCGACCGGGCCTCGGCCGCCTGCCCGACGAGATCGTCCACGGCGTCGACGGCCACCATGACGAAGACCAGCACTCCGGTCAGGGCGAGCCACCGCGCCGCGTCGCCGTGGCCGAGGACGGCGTCGAGGGTGCGGCCCATGACGGCCGGCAGCGCGAGGGTGGCTCCGGTGAGCAGCAGGGAGGTGACGACCGTGACGCCCACCCAGACGCCGCCTCGCCGGGCTGACGCCAGCAGCAGGCGGTCCGGTGCGCGCAGGCTCATGGTTCCTCCCTGCCGTCCCGTGGTGCGGGAACGAGGGAAACGGACGGGCGGGGACGCGCTGGGCATCCCCGCGTATCGGTCACTTGCCGCTGCACAGCAGCGCACTGAGGTTGCTGGCGCCGCCCGCACAGAGCGTGATGCTGAGCCGGCTGTGCCTGCCCTTGGGGCCCTTGCCGCCGCCGTAGGCGACAGTCGGGTCCATGGCCTGCAGCTCGAGGAGTGTCATGAGGGTTCACCTCCTCCCTGACCTCGTGGGGACGGGGGAACTGGGCCGTGCGGCGCGTTCCACCTGTCGCTGGGAGCGAGGAACGGCAGCCGTACGGGGCTGGTGTGGAGCGCGGAGCCGACGGCGAGCAGGACTCCCGCGCTGCCGGTGGCCAGGTCGGTGGAGAGCCGCATGAGCTGCTCGCCCGGGAAGGCCAGGTGGTCCCGGTAGGTGAGCGCGTGGCGGGACAGGCGGCGGATGTGCTCGGCGACCACGGGGTCGCGCCGCGCGGCGGTGCCCGGGGGATGCGGCCGGCTGAGGCAGAGGATCATCCCCGCCAGGCCCTGGAATAGCCCGGACTGGATGTAGAACCGTCCCTGAGCCGCCGTGCGGATCGCGGCGGACGCCGCGCGGAAGGTGTCGTCCTGGCGGTGGGCCAGGTAGTCGTCGAGCACGAGGCCGATCCCGGCGCTGCCGGTGCCCAGGTACGGCAGGCTCCGCCAGCCCTCGTCGACCTCCATGGACCCTCCCTCACGGAGGACGCAGCGGCGCAGGTCCTGCCGGAGGGCCGTGCCGGCCAGGTCGAGGAACTCCGGGTCGCCGGTGTGCTCGTACAGCCGCAGGAACATCAGGGCCGGCCCGGTCGAGCCGTGCATCAGCCCGGCCTTCGGGGTCTCGCCGTCGTCCGGGCTCTCGTCGGCCGGTCCGAGCCGTTCGGCGACGAGCCCCGCCACCACGAAGGCCGCGTCGCGGAACGCGGGGTCGCCGGTGGCCGCGGCGAAGTGCTGGAGGTCCAGGCCGATCCCGGCCAGGCCTCCATGCAGGTCGGGTCCCAGTTGCTGCCACTGTTCGCCGAGGCACATCTCGACAACCTTCGTCGCCTCCTCGCGGTGGCCGAGGTGGTCGAGGGTGTACGCGACGCCGTGCAGGCCGTCGTAGAGACCGAGGCGCGCCCCCGGCTCGGGGTGCAGGGCGTGGCGTACGAGCCACTCCTCGTGGTCCGGGTGGCGGCCGGCGCCGACCGTGTCCAGCGCGTACAGCACTCCCGCCGCGCCGTGTGCGAGGCCCAGGCCCCCGCCCGGGACGGTGAACTGCTCGACGTCGCCCGGGAAGAGCCGGTCGTCGCGGTCCGGTGTGGCGGCGGCCAGGATGGCGGCGGTCATGGACGCGCGGGCGCGCGGCCAGCTCTGATGGTCCGGTTCCAGCCGCTGCGGTGTGCCGGAGCCCGCCCGCGCGCCGGTGCCGTCGCCGGCGATCACCCGTACCGCGTCGTCGAAGAACCCCTGGGGGACGGGGAAGATCCGGGTGGCCTCCTCGGCGAACTGCCGTGCCTTCCCCGCGTCGAGCGGGAACAGGTTGGTGAGCGGCAGGAAGAGGAAGAGCCGCAGGCAGGCCAGTGCGTAGCGGTCGATGTCGGTGCCGGTCAGGCCGCGCGGGACGGTGAACCCGGGGGCCGCGAGGCGCTGGCTTCCCTGGTCGGTCACGTCCGCGACGCCCTCGAAGTCGATGAGTACGAGACGGCCGTCGGGGCGGACCAGCATGTTGTCGGCGTGGAGGTCGCCCACGATCAGGCCCCTGGCGTGTACGGCGTCGACGGCGCGCTCGGCCTGGTCCAGCATGTCGAGGGCCCAGGCGGTGTAGCCCTCGGTGTCCATGGCGGTGGTCTCCGGCAGGACGAGGGGGCAGCGTTCCACGAAGAGGGTGTTGAGCGTCGGCCCCTCGACGAACTCCTCGACCAGGAAGTGGTGCTCCCCGAGGACGAAGTGGTCGAGCAGGGCCGGCACGCAGTCGAGCCCGCGCAGCCGTTCGAGGGCGTCCCGCTCGCGGTGCTGCCGGGTGACGGCGTCGGCGCCGTCCAGGGTGAGCCCGGCGTACGGGCGGGCCTCCTTGAGCACGACCCGCTGCCCGGTCCGCAGGTCGTGACCGGTGTAGAGGCCGCCGCCGTTGGAGAAGTGCAGGGCGCTCTCGATGCGGTAGGGCAGGTCGGCGACGGTCGTGCTGTTCCGTTCGGCCAGGTGGGGTTCGAGGAAGGCGGGCAGGGTCACCCAGTCCGGCACCCGGAACACCGGTCCGCGCACGTCGGGCACGAGCCGGCCGGACGGGTCCTCGATCGCCGGTACCAGCTCGCCGTCGGGCGACAGGCAGGTCCGCACGGCGAACCCTCCGTACCTGACGTACAGCGGGCCGTCCCCCCAGCGCAGGTCGCTGAGGATGTACGGGCCCGGACGGCCCGCCACGACGGGGCCCAGCTCGTGGAGGACCGTTTCGAGCTGGGCCTCGTCCGCCGGGTAGATCGTCACGAACTTGCCGCTGGATCCGCGCGGGGCGTACTTGGCGTTGGCGAGCAGGAGGTGGTCCTCGCTCGGCAGGAACTTGAAGGCGATACGAGCGGAGACGCAGTAGTCCCATACGGCGCTCAGGACCTCCCGGGCCGTGCCGAGCGAGGCCGACACGTGGATCTTCCAGCCCTGCGGCGGAAGCACCAGGCCGTCGGGGGTGAGCACCACCCAGCTGTCCAGATCGGACCGCACCCACCCGTCCGGGGCCGGACATCGGGCCAGTTCGAAGCTGTCGCTCTGGCCTTTGGCGCGGGCGGGCGTGTCGTAGAAGTCCGGGTCCATGAGGCAGAACGCCTCGTAGCGCATGTCCACGGGAGTCTCCCGGGTCTGCCGGTGGGGCTCGGTGCCCTTGAGGCGGTGTCCACGGCTCCTGAGATGAGAGGAGCCGGCTGGACTTCGTGGGGGGAACGTTCACCCGGGGTCACTACCGAGCTTTGCAGAGTCGGTCGCCGCGGAACACCTCCGTTCGTCACGCGTGCGGCGGGAGATCGTCACCCCGGGGCCGGGAGGAACGACGAGGTGCCCCGGGTGTTCTTCCACCAGGAGGCCCGCTGTCAGCGGCCGCCGCGGATCAGCCCCGTCAGGTAGCGCCACAGTGACGACCGCTGCCGGGCCGACTGGTCCGGCAGGACCTCCTGGGCCACCTCCGGCGCGGGGTCGTCCGTCACCGGCCGCGCGGGCGGCGCCGCGGCGAGGGAGTAGCGCACGGGCAGCGAGCGCAGTCCGCGCATGAACGGCGAGGAACGCCAGGGCAGTTGGTCGGCCGGCAGGGCGAGGTCGACGTGGTCGAACCGCTCGAACAGGCGGCCCACACCGGCCGCCGCGACCGTCGAGGCGAGTTCCCGCGCCGGGCACTGGCGCGGTCCGGCTCCCCAGGACAGGTGCGCCCGGGTGCTGATGGCGGTGCCGGAGGCGACGTGGTCGGCGAAGAGCGGGTCGGCGTGCGCGGCGGCGGAGGAGACCCACACCGGGTCGCCCGCGTGGATGGTGTAGTTGCCGAGCCGGGTGTCCCGGGCGGCGAAGCGCGGGACGAAGTTCACCAGCGGCGGCTTGCGCATGACCACGCGGTTCATGGTCTCCCTGACCATCCCGGCGGACAGGCTGGCGCGCACGCTGCCCTCGCCCGAGATGACCTCCACGACGGTGTTGGAGATGAGGATGCCGACGTGGTCGGAGGTCATGCCGAGCAGCATGAACAGCTCGCGGGCCAGGTGGTCGAGCGACAGGTCCGGGTGCGCGGCCAGCAGGTAGGAGGGGAAGTCGTCGCCGGGCTTCTCCAGCTTCTGCGCGGCCAGTTCGGCCAGGGTGGCCAGCAGGCGCTCCAGCGCGGCCTCGGCGTCGGGGCCCGCGTCGAGCACGCGCCACATGTCCATCAGCGCGTCGTCGCCCTGTGAGCCGGGGAAGCCGAGAAGGTGACTGGCCACCATCAGCGGCAGCGGCCGGGAGAACTGCGCGGACAGGTCGGCGACGCCGGTCCTGCCGCCCTGGCCGACCAGCGTGATGAGTTCGTCGGCGTAGGCGGTGACGGCGGACTTCAGGCGCTTGGCCTGGGGGTGGCGCGGGTCCTGGAACGGCTTGAGGGCCACGTCCCAGGCCGTGCGCAGCGGCCGGTAGCCGGGGCCGCCCTGGATCAGGATGTGGTTGACCTCCAGGGACGGTCCGAGCGGCCAGTCGGCGGGCACGCGGCCCTCGGAGCGGGCCCGCCAGTTCTCCAGTCCCTTGGGCCAGCCGTCGTCGTCCTGGAGGACCTGGAGCGCCTCGCGGTAACCGAGGACCAGCCAGGCGGGCACCCCCAGCAGGTCGACCGGCGCGACCGGGCCGTGCTGCTGCCGCAGCCGCTCGTACACGAGCGCGGGCCGCGTCTCGTAGTCACGGGTCAGCAGCGGTTCAGGATTCAACGACTCCAGTCGCGTGTCGTCCAGGTCCACGGATCCGCCGTCACCCCACTGGGATTCCATCGTCTTGCCACCCTCCGACACGCCCTGTACCGGCACACCATCAGTCGGTAGCCGGAAACGGTGGGGACCCTACCCCAGGCGGAACTCCCGGGTAACGACGGGGGTGGGCGAGGCGACGCCCCGGTCGCGCGTCAGGCGGCGGTGTAGCCGAGTTGACGCCGCATGTAGGGCGTCATGAGGGTCTTCGCCTTGGCCAGGGTGGTGGTGCGGCTGCCGAGGACCGCGGACTCACCGCCCGGCACGGGCAGCATGGTCAGCCCGTCGGCCGCGCCGAACGGCACGATGAGCGGGGTGCGGTGGATCGGGCGGTACAGGCGCGGCTCCTTGCGGTGCTTTCCGGAACTCTGCAGGTAGGCGCGGATGTTGTGGGCGGCGAGGTCCGCCTGGGCGAGGGCGGCGGGGGTGATCTTGAGTTCGGTGGCGTCGTTCACGTCGCCGACGGCGAACACGTCGAGTCTCCCGTCGACCCGGAGCATCCGGTCGACCTTCACGTGTCCGGCGGCGTCGAGCCAGTCGCCGTGTCCGGCCAGCCGCAGCCAGAGGGTGTTGGGGGTGGTGCCGGTCGCCCAGAAGGACAGGTCGGCCTCCAGGACGGTGCCGCGGGCGTCGCGATAGGTGCCGAAGTCGTTGCCGGGGGACATGAAGGAGTCGAGCCGGACCTCCACGTCGTGGGACTCCAGCCAGGCGCGTGCCTTGCGGCCCGGCCGCTCGCTGCCCGTGGAGTCGAGCAGGGCCGGCCCGGCGTGGGCGAGCGTGACCCGGGCGTCCGGCCGGGCGAGGCGGATCTCGGCGCTGAGTTCGACGCCGCCGGGGCCGCCGCCGACGACGAGGACGTGCTCGGCGGTGGCGATGTTGCGCTGGTGCTCGGCGAAGGACTTGGCCGCCTCCTCGGTGGTGGTGCCCACGAAGCGGGCCGGTTCGGGGTAGTCGGCGCCGGTGGCGATCACGAGGACGTCGTACGGCAGCCGTTCGCCGGTGGCGAGGGCGACCTGCCGCTCGGCGGTGTCGATGCGGACGGCCTTGCCGGTGACCACCCGGCCGTGGCGCAGCAGCCGGTCGTAGGGGATGAACGGCGTGTGCGTCCACTCGGGCCGGACACCCGCGCGCAGGGAGGCGATGCGGTGGAAGAAGACCTCCTTGCGGTCCACCAGCGTGACCCGGGCCGTGCCGTCCAGCCGCCTGGCCAGCCGGACACCGGCGTATCCGCCGCCGATCACCACTACGTCGCCGTCGAACACACCGAGTCTCCTGTGCTGGTGGGGGTGCGAGTGCCGCCGCGGACGGGCCCCGCTCGGACCGGCCCCGGCGGCCACTCGACTGACGGTGAGAGTAGCGCTTGAAAATTAAAGGGATCCCGAGGTTCCGTGCATGTTCCGTGAAGAGATCGGGCCTCTGAGCGGCCGTCACTTCCCCCAGATCCGCCGGTAGGCCTCCCGGTAGCCCGCGGGGTCCCAGGTCGTGGCGCCGGCGCTGTTGTCGGCGGTGGCGATGTGGACGGGCGCCACGTACCCGCTGGCGGGGCGGCCCGCGAAGGCGCGGTTGAACTCGTCGACGATCTGCCAGCCCTGGAGGGACAGCGGCTCGGGCACGGTGGCGGCCTGGTACTGCCCGCTGTTGATGCGCTGGAAGGCGGACGGGTCGCCGTCACCGGCGCCGATGTTGAAGGGCGGGCCCGAGCCCTTCTCGCCGGCCGCGCGGAAGGCGGGGGCGGCGTCGGCGAAGTACAGGTCGTTGATCGCGACGGAGTGGGTCCACCGGTCCTGGAACCGGGAGAGCAGGGAGGAGATCTCGCGCGGGGTGCGGCTGCTCGCGTCCGGGATCGGGATGTTCTCCACCGAGAGCAGCCGCACCCCCTGACAGCTCGTCAGCTCCTTTCTGATCAGGTCGGACTTGTTCCTGGCGAAGGGGATCGAGGCGTCGGTGATGAGCACGACCCCGGCGCGCCCGTCCGAGTCGGAGATGATCCACTGCGCGCTGATGCGGGCCACGTCCTCGACGCGGGTGGTGACGTTGGTGAAGAGCTCGGGCTGCCGGCTGGGGCCGGGCTCGGGGACCGCGTGCCAGCCGATGAGCGGAATGCGCTGCGCGGTGGCCCGGGCGACCTGCTGTGCCGTCGAGTTCGGGTCGAACCCGCCGATGACGATGCCCGAGGGCCGCAGGGCCACGGCCTCGCTCATGGCGGCCTGGATGCCGGCCGGGGTGCCCCCGCCGTCGATCACGCGGACGCTCCAGCCGATGACCCGCGCGGCCTCGCGCACGCCCCTCGCGGCGCCCGCGACACCGGGGTTGGTCATGGTCTGGGCGACGTAGACGAGGGTCCTGCCGGACACCGCCTCCGGGCCGCTGGTGGGTCCGCCCCAGGGGATGTCCGTCCGCTCCGCCCGTGTGACGGCGTCTTGGGCCCTGGCGTGGACGTCGGGACAGCCGTTCCGGCCGGTCGCCGTCTCGTCCGGGCCGTCCGACGAGCCGCGTTCGCAGCCGAGGAGGGCGGTTGCGGCCGCCAGCAGGGCGCAGCAGGCGAACCGCGCGGTGCGGACTGTGGGGGCGGCCTTGCGGTTGCGGTGCACGGGAGGCTCCTGGAAGGAAGTCGGGGCGGCTCAGGGGGGCGGGCCGGCGGGACCGCCCTCCGGTGCCGCGGCGGGCGGCGGCGGGGGCGGTGCGGCCGGGGTGTCGCGGGCCGCGGCACCACCGCGCAGCCTGCGGCGGGCGGCGTAGCCTGCCAGGCCGACGGCGATGAGCAGCGTGCCGCCGTGGAACAGCGGGACCGTCCAGAACTCGGCGCCCAGTTGGGCGATGCCGGTGAGGCCGACGGCGAGCACGGCGACGGCGACGACGGTGCCGAGGGCGTTGGGCCGGCCGGGCCGGATCGCCGTGGAGCCGAGCAGGGCGCCGACGAAGGCGGGCAGCAGGTAGTCGAGTCCGACGCTCGGGTTGCCGATCTGCTGCTGGGCGGCGAGCAGCACCCCGGCGAAGCCGACGATCAGCCCCGAGGCGGCGAACGCGTAGACGGTGTACGTGCGGGTCGGGATGCCGACGAGGTCGGCCGCGCGGGGGTTGGACCCGACGACGTACAGGTACCGGCCGAGCGGGAGCCGCTCCAGCACCAGCCACAGGACGGCCGCGAGGGCCAGCACGTAGAAGGCGGGGACCGGCAGGCCGAGGAACGTGGAGTCGTAGAGGTCGGTGAAGGCGGGCGGGAGGCCCTGCGGGCCCGGGACGATCCGGCCGCCGTCGGTGATCCAGCCGGTGACGGCGTACATCATGCTGCCGGTCCCGAGGGTCGCGATGAAGGAGTCGATCCGGCCGAACTCGACGATGACGCCGTTGAGGACGCCCACCACCAGCCCTCCGGCGAGCACGGTGAGGCAGGCGAGCGGCCAGGGCCAGCCCTGGTGCACCACGAGCTGGAGCACCATCACGTGGGCGAGGCCGAGGCCGTAGCCGATGGAGAGGTCGAACGCGCCGGTGACGATGGGCACCATGGCGGCGAGGGCCAGGACGGCCGGGATCGACTGGTTGGACAGGATCGAGTCGACGGTGTCCAGGGTCGGGAAGGTGTCCGGCAGGGCGAGGGAGAAGACCAGCCAGAGCAGGGCGGTGAGGACGAGCAGGCCGTAGGCGCCGACGTGGTGCCCGCCCGGGCGGCGGGGACGGCCGGGGCGGCTCTGCGACCGGGGCGGCGGTGTCATGGGCGCGCGGCGGTGGACGGGGGCATGGCGGAGGCCGCCCGGGTGAGTCCGGCGACGGTGAGGGCGGGGCCGCTCAGCTCGGCCGTCACGGCTCCGCGCACGAAGACCAGGGTGCGCCGGCACACGCCCGCGACCTCCTCGAAGTCGGTGGACAGCAGCAGGACCGCCAGGCCCGCCTCCAGCGCCTGCTGGAGCAGGCGGTGGATCGCGGCCTTGGCGCCGACGTCCACGCCCGCGGTCGGCTCCTCGAGGATCAGCAGCCGCAGGTCCGCGCGCAGCCAGCGGCCGATCATGACCTTCTGCTGGTTGCCGCCGGAGAGCGTGGCGATGGGGGTCTCGCTGTCGCGGGGGCGCACCGCGAAGCGGTCGATCAGGGCGGCGGCGCGGGCGCGTTCGCGGCGCGGTCCGATCCAGCGGGGCGCGGGTCCGCCTCCCGTGCGGGGGTTGGCCATGAGGTTCTCCCGGACGGTCAGCTCGGCGAGGCAGCCCTCCCGCAGCCGGTCGCCGGGCACGAAGCCGACACCGCGGGCGACGGCCTCCGCGACCGTGCGGGGGCGGTACGGCCGTCCGTGGAGCACGGCCCGCCCGCCCAGCAGGGGCCCGGCGCCGGCCAGGGCGCGGCCCAGGTCGGTGTGCCCGGCGTCCGAGAGGCCGACCAGGCCGAGGACCTCCCCGGCGGCGAGTTCCAGGCTGACCGGTGCGGTCCGGGCGGTGCGTACGCCGTCGAGGGTCAGGACGGCCGGCGCGTGGGCCGGGGCCCTGGCGGGGCGGTGAGCGACCGGGGCCCCCTCGGCGCCGACGATGTCGTGGACCAGGCGGGCGGGGCTGTGGCCGGCGAGCGGGCCGTGGCTGACGAGCCGGCCGTCGCGCAGGACGGCGAAGGTGTCGGCGACCTGGTACACCTCGTCCAGGCGGTGGCTGACGTAGAGGACGGCGTGGCCGCGGTCGCGCAGGTCGTGCAGGACGCGGAAGAGCCGGGCGCTGTCCGCGGCGGGCAGGCGGGCGGTCGGCTCGTCGAGGACGATGAGCCGCGCGCGTGCCGCCAGGGCCCGGGCGATCGCGACCAGCGAGCGGTCGGCGGGGGCGAGCGCGGAGACCGGCGCTTCGGGGTCGAGGTGTCCGGCGACGATGCGCAGGGCGCCGACGCAGCGCTCGCGGGTGCGCCGCCAGGAGATCAGCCCGGCCCGGCGTGCGTAGCCGGTGGTCAGGGCGATGTTCTCGGCGACCGTCATCCAGTCCACGAGGCCGAGGTCCTGGTGGATGAAGGACATGCTCCGGGAGGCGGTGTGGCTGCCGAGGGGGTGTCCGGCGACCGTGATCTGTCCCGCGTCGGCCTGGTGGACGCCGGCGAGGATCTTGATGAGCGTGGACTTCCCGGCGCCGTTGGGCCCGAGGAGGGCGAGGACGCTGCCGGCGTGGACGTCGAGGTCGACCCCGGCCAGCGCGACGGTGCCGCCGAACCGCTTGCCGAGCCCCCGGACGCGGACCAGGGGCTCCGGGCCGAAGGGCGAGGCCGCCTTGGCTGAGGTGTCGGGAGCGTCGCGCACCCGAACAAATTACATCATTTCGGGCATCTTTCAGGCGTGCTGTGCCTGCGCTGCGGCGGTCGATGTGTCAGGCCGCGTCGAGCCCGCACTCGGCCCAGATGACCTTGCCCTCGGGAAGGTACCGGGTGCCCCAGCTCTGCGAGAGCTGCGCGACGAGGAACAGGCCGCGGCCGCCCTCGTCGGTGCTGGCGGCCCGGCGCAGGTGGGGGGCGGTGTTGCTGGTGTCGGAGACCTCGCAGATCAGGGTGCGGCCGTACAGCAGCCGCACCCGGATGGGGGCGGCCCCGTGCCGCACGGCGTTGGTGATCAGCTCGCTGAGGATCAGCTCCGCGGCGAACGCGGTCTCGTCGAGCCCCCAGTCGGTCAGGCGCCGTATGGCGGAGGCCCGGACCTCGCCGACGAGCGCCGGGTCGGCGGACAGCTCCCAGGTGGCGATCCGGTCGGGGTCGAGGGCGTGGACGCGGGCGACGAGCAGGGCGATGTCGTCGTGCGGGTGGGCGGGCGCCACGGTGTCCAGGACCGCCTGGCAGGTCTCCTCCGGGGCGCGCTCGGGGTGTGCCAGGGCCGTGCGCAGCTGCTCCAGGACGACGTCGACGTCGCGGTGCCGGTCCTCGATGAGGCCGTCGGTGTAGAGCACCAGCTGGCTGCCCTCGGGGAGGTCGACCTCCCCGGCGTCGAAGGGCAGCCCGCCGAGGCCGAGCGGGGGCCCGGCCGGCAGGTCGGGGTAGGTCACGGTGCCGTCGGGGTGGACGAGCGCGGGCGGCGGGTGCCCGGCCCGGGCCATCAGACACTGCTGCGCGGCCGGGTCGTAGACGGCGTACAGGCAGGTCGCGCCGATGACGCCGGCGCCCTTGCCGTCCGGGTCCTCCCGGTCCAGGCGTCCGACGAGGTTGTCCAGGTGGGTGAGGACCTCGTCCGGGGGGAAGTCCAGCTCGGCGAAGCTGCGCGCGGCCGTGCGCAGCCGGCCCATGGTGGCCGCGGAGAGCATGCCGTGGCCGACGACGTCGCCGACGAGGAGCCCGACGCGGGCGCCGGAGAGGGGGATGACGTCGTACCAGTCGCCGCCCACGTCCGATTCGGCGGGCAGGTAGCGGTGGGCGACCTCGACGGCGTCCTGGTCGGGCAGGCCGTGCGGGAGGAGGCGGCGCTGGAGGGCCAGGACCATGGTGCGTTCGTGGGTGTAGCGCCGGGCGTTGTCGATGGAGAGGGCGGCGCGGGTGGCGAGTTCCTGGGCCAGTGAGCGGTCGTCGTCCCCGAAGGAGCCCCCGGCGCGGTAGAAGCTGGCGATGCCCAGGACGACCCCGCGGGCGAGCAGGGGGACCGCGATGAGGGAGTGGACGTGGGACAGCAGGCGCGCGGTGTGCTCGGGGTCCTGGGCGAGCCAGCCCGCGGCGGCCTCCAGGTCCGGCTCCAGCACCGCCTCGCCGCTGGTCAGGCAGCGCAGCTGCGGCGCGGTCGGGCCGAAGTCCATGCGCTTGCCGGGCGGGGTGAAGGGCAGGCCCTCGCGGACGCCGTGGACGACCGTGCGGCGCAGGTCGGCGAGGGGGTCGGCGGACTCCTCGCCGCGCAGGACGGCGTCGGGCAGGTCGATGGTGACGAAGTCGGCGAGACGCGGGACGGCCGTCTCGGCCAGTTCCTCGGCGGTGCGGCGGACGTCCAGGGTGGTGCCGATGCGGGCGCTGGCCTCGGACAGCAGCTCCAGGCGCCGGCGCGCGGCCAGGGCGTAGGCCCCGACGTGCGGCTCCCCCACCATCAGCAGCCCCCTGGCCGGGAACGACGACCCGGAGCGCTCCTCCCCCACACCCAGGCCTCCGACGGGGGTGAGGGCGTCACCGGGTTGGGCGGTGCCCGTGTCGGCCCCGGCGCCGATGGTCCGCTTCGACCGGGCGGGGCGCCCGCCGCCGTCGGCGGCGACGGCCTCGTCCGGCTCGGCGGTTCCGTCCCCGTCGGGGGCGACGGTCCGGTCCGGCTCGGGGATGCGCCCGCCCGGTCCGTCCGGGATGACGGCCTCACCCGGGTCGGCCGTTCCGTCCCCGTCGGGGCGACGGTCCGGTCCGGCTCGGGGATGCGCCCGCCCGGTCCGTCCGGGATGACGGCCTCACCCGGGTCGGCCGTTCCGTCCCCGTCGGGGGCGACGGTCCGGTCCGGCTCGGGGATGCGCCCGCCCGGTCCGTCCGGGATGACGGCCTCACCCGGGTCGGCCGTTCCGTCCCCGTCGGGGGCGACGGTCCGGTCCGGCTCGGGGATGCCCCCACCCGGGCCGACTGTCGCGGACTCCCCAGACCCGGCGGCGCCCCGGCCCCTGTCGGCCCCGGAGCCGTCGCCCGGCTCGGCTGGTCCCCGCTCCCCGACGGCCGTGACCACCGGACCGGGTTCGGTGGCCAGGTGTCCGGGCGGCAGGGTGAGCGACGGGCGGGCGGGCAGTGGGGTGGTCGCGAGGGCGGCCAGGTCCGGCACGGTGTCCAGCTGATGGGGCAGGACGAGAGGCGCTCCCGCCGGGGAGCCGGGCAGCACGGCCTCCACGGCGAAGCCCCGCACCCCGGAGGCACTCGTCATCGGACGGCTCACGAGCGTCACCAGGCGGCCGTCGGGCAGGGCCACGTCGACGGCGGCCCGCTGCGCGCGGGAGATCAGCTCGGCGGCCTTCTCCAACAGGATCTCCCGGTCACGCGGGGGGAGCGCGTCCACGGGCGCGTCCCTCGCGACGCCCCGGCGCAGCCCGGCGGCTCCCGCCCCGCTGGCCGCGTACGCCCGCAGCAGGGCACGCTCGTGCGCGGAACTCTGCCCCAGCAGCCGCCGCTCGATGACCTCGGCCGCCCTGCGGATGGTGACGCCCAGCCCGGGCTGCTCGAAGCCGCGCGGGTAGCCGAAGCACAGGACGCCCTCGATGCGCCCGCTGAGCGGGTCACGGACGGGCAGCGCGACACAGGCGTTCTGCTGGGAGCGCTCCGCGAAGTGTTCGGCGCCGTAGACGCGGATGAGCTGCCGCTCGGCGAGGGCCAGGCCGATGCCGTTGGTGCCGGCGACCTGCTCCGAGAAGACGAAACCGGGGGCGACCTGGATCGCCGGCAGGCGCCTGGCCATCGACGGGTCCCCGAAGCGGCGCAGCAGGACCGTTCCGTTCGCGTCGGCGACCGAGATGTTGACCTGGCTGCCGGCGAACGTGGCCTGCAGCCGGTCCAGCACGGGCACGGCCGCGCGGACGATGCGGCCGCCCGGGTCGAAGTCGTCCCGGTAGGGCAGGTCGGACTGGTCCGGCGACAGGCCCAGGGACCGGCAGCGCCGCCACGAGTCCAGGATGGATCCCCGCACGCCCTCCTCGACCGGCTCGCCCTGGAGGAACCGCTCGCGAAGGCGGGCGGGCCCCGTGCCCTCAGTCGCACGACCCGCCGGCTGGGGTTCCTCGCCGGACCGAACCACGCTCCGCCTCACTTGTGCCCGTGACCATCCGCTACTCGGAAGAATTCCCGCTTTTCGGAGGAGAATCTTGCATTGATGAGGATACGGGCATTACGGGCATGCGTCACGGCATGCCGGAGCGCCCGGGGCCCGGCGGCCGGCCGGGCCGGGCCGGGCGGACCGCGCTCAGCCCAGGAAACTCAGCCGCACCTTGCGATCCGGGTTGTCCTTGTTGGTGTCCACCAGGCACACCGACTGCCACGTCCCGAGCTCCAGGCGACCGCCCAGCACCGGCAGGGTCGCGTGGGGCGGCACGAGCGCCGGCAGGACGTGGTCGCGGCCGTGGCCGGGGCTGCCGTGCCGGTGCTGCCAGCGGTCGTCGGCGGGCAGCAGCGTGTGCAGCGCGGCCAGCAGGTCGTCGTCGCTGCCGGCGCCGGTCTCGAGAACGGCGATCCCGGCCGTGGCGTGCGGGACGAAGACGTTGAGCAGGCCGTCGCGGCCGGCGGCCGCCTCGCGCAGGAAGGACTCGCAGTCGCCGGTGATGTCGACGACCCTCTCCGTGGAACCGGTGGTGATGTTCAGGACTCGGGTGGTGAAGGCATCTGACATGCCCTCCATCCTGACGCACGCGCCGGGTTCCACCGGGACGCGCCCGACCGTGTACTGATACCGGAGTCCACTGGACGAGACGCCCGTTGACCGTGCGCATGCCGACTGGCTAGGTTCTGGCGCATGTTGCGTTCAGCCCTGCTCACCACGCGCGGTCACATCGACCTGCTGCGGGTGGCCTCCGCCGCGTGTCGCCGCGGCTGCTGACGCCCTTCTCCCTCTTCTCCTTCGTTTTTCCCTTCCTCGCCCTCGTCGCGCCTGCCCGCTGACCGGCTCTGAGCCCGTCGGCGTGGCGCGGCGCGGGTGAGGTGTGCCCTCACCCCGGCCCTCGCTCTTACGTGGAGCCCCCATGAGCATCAGCCATGCCCCGCCCCCATCATCGACACCCGATATTTCGCTTATATCGGGTGCGGATCTCGATCTCCAGCCCCTGGTGCCCGCCTCCTCCCGCCGCGCCCGTGTGCCCCGCTGGCTGCGGCGCACCACCGGCCCGGTCCTGCTGCTCGCGCTGTGGCAACTCCTCAGCAGCACCGGGGCGTTGCCCCCTGACGTGCTGGCCTCGCCCGGCCGGATCGCCCGGGTCGCCGGGGACATGGTGGCCGACGGCTCACTGCCCGCGGCCATGGGCACCTCGCTCCGGCGGGTCGCCGCCGGGCTGCTGCTCGGTCTGCTCGTCGGCATCGGACTCGCCCTGGTCTCGGGCCTGTTCCGGATCGGCGAGGACCTCGTCGACGCGCCCGTGCAGATGCTGCGGACCGTGCCGTTCGTGGGTCTCATCCCGCTGTTCATCATCTGGTTCGGCATCGGCGAGGCCCCCAAGGTCGCCATCATCACGCTCGGCGTGACCTTCCCGCTCTACCTCAACGTCTACGCCGGGATCCGGGGCGTGGACGCCCAGTTGATCGAGGCCGGGGAGTCCCTCGGGCTGTCGCGCTGGGGGCTCGTCCGGCATGTCGTCCTGCCGGGCGCGCTGCCGAACGCCATGACCGGCCTGCGCTACTCGCTCGGCATCGCCTGGCTCGCGCTGGTCTTCGCCGAGCAGGTCAACGCCGACTCCGGCATCGGGTTCCTGATGGTGCAGGCGCGGGACTTCCTGCGGACCGACGTGATCGTGGTCTGCCTGGTCGTCTACGCCTTCCTCGGCCTGCTCGCCGACTTCATCGTCCGCTCTCTCGAAAAGGTGCTGCTGCAATGGCGACCGACGTTCACCGGCCGGTGACCCCCCAGGCGGTCCACGTCGAGGGGCTCACCCGCTCCTTCGACGGGCGCGCCGTCATCGACGACCTGCGACTGGACGTCCGGCCGGGCGAGTTCGTGGCCCTGCTCGGCCGCAGCGGCTGCGGCAAGTCGACGCTGCTGCGCATCCTCGCCGGGCTGGACCGCGACATCGAGGGCACCGTACTGGTGCCGCGCCGCAAGGCCGTCGCCTTCCAGGCACCGCGGCTGATGCCGTGGAAGAAGGTGTGGCGCAACGTCCTGCTGGGCCTGCCCGGCAAGCCCGCACGCGCCGTCGCCGAGCAGGCCCTGGACGAGGTCGGCCTCGGCCACCGCACGGACGCCTGGCCCAAGACCCTCTCCGGCGGCGAGGCCCAACGCGCCTCCCTCGCCCGGGCGTTGGTGCGCGAGCCCGATCTGCTGCTGCTCGACGAGCCGTTCGGCGCGCTCGACGCGCTCACCCGCATCAAGGCCCAGCGGCTCGTGGGCGAGTTGTGGCAGCGCCGGGGCTGCGCGGTGCTCCTCGTCACCCATGACGTGGAGGAGGCCGTGCTGCTCGCCGACCGCGTCCTGGTGATGGACGGCGGCGTCATCGCCCACGAGCAGCGCGTCGACCTGGACCGCCCCCGCGACATCACCGACCCGCGCTTCGCCGCCCTGCGCGCCGGGCTCCTCGAACGCCTGGGCGTCGAGGCGACGGCCGCCGAAGCCGCTTGAACTCCCCTTCTCCTCCCTCTACAGCGAACGGAACCGCCATCATGCGACGACGCCTCGTCCCCGCCGCCCTGCTCCTCCCCCTCGCCCTGCTGCTCACCGCCTGCGGCGGGAACTCGGCCGCCAGCACGTCGGACGGCGGCACCGACGGCAAGGGCTCCGTCACGATCGACGTCGGTGATCAGAAGGGCGGTTCGGAGGCCATTCTGCGGGCCGCCGGGGAGCTGAAGAACCTGGACTACAAGATCAAATGGTCGACGTTCACCTCGGGGCCGCCCCTGCTGGAGGCGGTCAACGCGGGGGCCGTCGACATCGGCGGCGTCGGCAACACCCCGCCGGTCTTCGCGGCCGGGGCGGGCTCGAAGATCAAGGTCGTGGCCGCCTGGCACGGCACGTCCAAGGGCGACACCATCCTCGTCCCGAACGGCTCGCCCCTGAAGAGCCCCGAGCAGCTCAAGGGCAGGTCGGTCGCCGTCGCCCAGGGCTCCTCCGCCCACTTCCAGCTGGTCGCGTCCCTGAAGAAGGCCGGGCTGAAGCTGAGCGACATCAAGGTCAAGTACCTCCAGCCGGCCGACGCGCTCGCCGCGTTCACCTCCGGCAAGGTCGACGCGTGGGCGGTGTGGGACCCGTACACCTCGCAGATACTCAAGGCCAGGCAGGGCCGGGTCCTCACCGACGGGGAGGGCGTGACCAACGGGCTCACCTTCCAGGTCGCCGCCCCGGCCGCCCTGAAGGACAAGAGGAAGGCCGCCGCCGTCAAGGACTACCTGGAGCGGCTGCGGCGCGCCTACACCTGGGTGTACGACCACGAGAAGGAGTGGGCCGAGGTCTGGGCGAAGGACACCGGGCTCCCCGAGGACGTGGCGCTGGCTGCGGTCAGGCGCACGTACACGACCCGGATCGCGGTCGCCGTCGACAAGCCGCTGATCGCCTCCGAGCAGGAGATCGCCGACACGTTCACGGCGCTGAAGCTCATCCCGCGCAAGGTCGACTTCGCCGAGTTCACCGACACCCGGTTCAACGGCGACCTGCCGCCGTCGACCTCGGCGGCACGGCCCTCGGAGGGCTCGTAGCGCGGGAAGATCCACGGCCGCCGCACTGTTGGTAGAAGCGTGAACAACACACGCGAGGTCGAGGTAGTCGTCATAGGCGCTGGTCAGGCCGGTCTGGCCGGCGCCTATCACCTGCGGCGATCCGGTTTCGAGCCGGACCGCGACTTCGTCGTGCTGGACCACTCCCCCGGGCCCGGCGGCGCCTGGCAGTTCCGCTGGCCGTCGCTGACGTACGGCAAGGTGCACGGCATGCACGCGCTGCCCGGGATGGAGCTGACGGACGCGGACCCGGCGCGGCCGTCCGCCGAGGTGATCAGCGAGTACTTCGACCGGTACGAGCGGACCTTCGGCCTGCGGGTGCGGCGGCCCGTCGACGTCCGGGCCGTGCGCGAGGGGGCCGGCGGGCGGCTGCTGGTGGAGACCTCGGACGGCGTGTGGTCGACGCGGGCGCTGATCAACGCGACCGGCACCTGGGACCGGCCGTTCTGGCCGCGCTATCCCGGCCAGGAGACCTTCCGGGGGCGGCAGTTGCACACCGCGCAGTACCCCGGGCCCGAGGAGTTCGCCGGGCAGCGGGTCGTGGTGGTGGGCGGCGGCGCCTCGGGCACCCAGCACCTGCTGGAGATCGCCTCGTACGCGGCGGCCACGACATGGGTGACCCGGCGCCCGCCCGTCTTCCGGGAAGGGCCCTTCGACGAGAACGCGCGCCGGGCGGCCGTCGCGCTCGTCGAGGAGCGGGTACGGCAGGGGCTGCCGCCCCGCAGCGTGGTCTCGGTGACGGGGCTGCCGCTCGACGACGCGATCCGGCAGGGCATCGAGGACGGGGTGCTCGACCGGCAGCCGATGTTCGACCGGATCACCCCGGACGGGGTCGAGTGGAACGACGGCCGGCGCGTCGACGCCGACGTGATCCTGTGGGCCACCGGGTTCCGGGCCGCCATCGACCACCTCGCCCCGCTGCGGCTGCGCGGCCCCGGCGGCGGCATCCGCATGGAGGGCACGCACGCGGCCGCCGACCCCCGCGTCCACCTCGTCGGCTACGGCCCCTCGGCCAGCACGATCGGCGCGAACCGCGCGGGCCGGGCGGCCGTCCGCGACATCAGGCGGTTGCTGGAACGGGAACCGGCCGCGGCATGAATCTCAGGGACGTTCCGCCGTGCTCTTGCGGTGGGCGTTGAACTCCGCGACGTTGCGGGTGTGTTCGCGGTAGTCCGCGGTGAAGCGGGTGTCGCCCGGCTTGACCGTGACGAAGTACAGCCAGTCTCCCGGGGGCGGGTTGACGGCGGCGCGCATCGCCTCCTCGCCGGGGTTGTCGATGGGCGTGGGCGGGAGTCCCATGCGCTGGTACGAGTTGTAGGGGCTGTCGAGGCGCGTGTCGCCGGCCGTCGTGCGGAGCGTGGAGCGGTTCAGCGCGTAGTTGAGGGTGGAGTCCATCTGCAGCGGCATGCCGCGCTCCAGGCGGTTGAAGATCACCCGGGCCACCTTGCCCATGTCGGCGCGGGTGGCCGCCTCCGCCTGGACGATGCTCGCGATGGTGACGGCCTGGTAGACGTTCATGGCGTTGCGCTGCGCCCCGGCGGCGATGGGCGCGCCGTTGAACTTCTCGTTCGCCGTGTCGACCATCAGCGCCAGGAGCTTTTCCGGCGTGACCTTCTCCTGGAGTGGATAGGTCGCCGGGAAGAGGTAGCCCTCGGGGTTGCCCTCGGCGTCGTTCGGCAGCTTCAGGGCGGCCTTCGCGAGGGACTTCTTCGTGCTGCCGGCGGGCAGGGCGAGGGCCTTGTCGACGGCGGCGTAGACCTGGCTCGCGCGCCAGCCCTCGGGGATCACCAGGGTCGTGGGCCGGCCGTCCTCCTCGGGCGCCAGGGTCAGCAGCGGCACCGCCACCGCGGTACCGACCACGACGGCCCCGGTCGCGACGAGGGCGATGCGGCCGCGGCGCGTCAGTCGAATCGTGCTCCGTGGCGGAGTGTTCTTCTGCATGCGGGCACGGTAACCCGCATATCGCCATAAACCCGGCATATTTTCATCTTGTCGGTTCCAGTTGGGCGTCCCGGCGTACGAGCGCCGCGTACCGGCCGTCCCGCTCCAGGAGTTCCTCGTGCGTGCCGCGTTCGACCGCGCGCCCCGCGTCGAGGACCACGATCTGGTCGGCGCCCCGCACCGTGGAGAGCCGGTGGGCGATGGTCAGGGTGGTGCGGTTCGCCGACAGCGCGTCGATCGCGTCCTGGACCGCGGCCTCGGTCCGGGTGTCCAGCGCGCTGGTGGCCTCGTCGAGGATGAGGACCGGCGGGTCGCGCAGGATCGTGCGGGCGATGGCCAGGCGCTGCTTCTCACCGCCGGAGAAGCGGTGGCCGCGCTCGCCGACGACGGTGTCGTAGCCGTCGGGCAGGGACGCGATGTGGTCGTGGATCTGCGCCGCCTTCGCCGCCTGGTGCAGTTCCTCGTCGGTGGCGTCGGGCTTGGCGAAGCGCAGGTTGTCGGCGACGGAGGCGTGGAAGAGGTACGTCTCCTGCGAGACGACGCCGACCGCGCGGGCCAGGGTGTCGAAGTCGAGGTCGCGGACGTCGACCCCGTCGAGGGTGACGCGGCCGCCGGTGACGTCGTACAGGCGGGGCACCAGGTAGCCGAGCGTGGACTTGCCGGCGCCGGTGGGTCCGACGACGGCGAGGCTGCCGCCGGCCGGGACGGTGAGGTCGATGCCGTCGAGGACGGGGCCGCCCTCGTCGTCGTAGCCGAAGGAGACGTTCTCGAAGCGGACCTCGCCCTTGATCCGGTCGAGGCGGACCGGGTCAGGGCGTTCGGTGATGTCGATCGGCAGGTCGAGGTACTCGAAGATGCGCTGGAAGAGGGCGAGCGAGGTCTGGATCTGCACACCGGTCGACAGCAGGCTCACGGCGGGGCGGAACAGGCCCTGCTGGAGCGAGACGAACGCGACGATCGTGCCGATGGAGACCTCGGGGCCGCCCAGTTGGAGGGCCATGCCGGCGGTCCAGTAGATGACGGCGGGCAGGGCGGCCATGACGATCGTGATGACGGCCATGCGCCAGCGGCCGGCCATGTTGGACCGCACCTCCAGGTCGACGAGTTCCTCGGACTCGTCGGCGAAGGACTTCGTCAGCGAGTCGGAGCGGCCCATCGTGCGGCCGAGCAGGATGCCGCTGACGGAGAGCGACTCGGTGACCGTGGCGGCCATGGCGGCCATCTGCTTCTGGCGCTGGGTGGTGATCTTCCGCCGTTCGTTGCCGACGCGGCGGCTGATCCACACGAACACCGGGAGCAGCAGCAGGGAGACGACGGTCAGGCGCCAGTCGAGGGCGATCATCGCGACGATCGTGGCGATCACGCTGGTGGCGTTGGAGACGAGCGAGGTGGCGGTGGAGGTGACGGTGGCCTGCATGCCGCCGATGTCGTTGGCGATGCGGGACTGCACCTCGCCCGTGCGCGTGCGCGTGAAGAAGGCGAGGGACATGCGCTGGAGCCGGCCGTAGACCGCGGTGCGCAGGTCGTGCATGACGCGCTGGCCGACCGTCGTGGAGATGAGGGTCTGCAGCACGCCGAAGACGCTGGTGAGGACGGCGCTGAGGATCATGCCCAGGGCGAGCAGGCTGAGCAGGCCCGTGCGCCCCTCGGGGATCGCGACGTCGAGGATCTCCTTCAGCAGGAAGGGCGTGGCGACCGAGACCAGCGAGGAGGCGCCGACCAGCAGGCCGACGACGGCGAGCCGGCCCCGGTACGGGCGGAAGAGCCGGAGAATGCGGCGGACCTGCCGGGGCTGTTCCGTCGCCTCGGCGGGTGGGGTCCAGGACGCTTCGTGGTCGGGGTGCATGGGCTCCTTCGAGGGGGTGCGGCGGGCCGGATCACAGCTCATTGTTACCTATACTCACAATGAACTGCATCCTGATATTGTTCCCGCATGACCACCCCCGATCCCGACGGCCTGCTCGCCGAGCAGTTGCTCCGGCTCACCCGCCGGGTGCACCGCATCCAGAAGCGCCATCTGGAGCAGCGCGAGCTGGGCATCACGCCGGCGCAGTCCCGGCTGCTGCGCACCCTGGCGCACTGGGGCTCGCCACCGCGCATGGCGGATCTGGCCGAGCGCCTGGAGGTGGTGCCCCGGGCCGTGACGACGCTGGTCGACGCCCTGGAGGCGAGCGGCAAGGTGCGGCGGGTGCCGGATCCGGCGAACCGGCGCGTGATCCGCATCGAGCTCACGGACGACGGCCGGGGCGCGCTGCGCGAGCTGCGGGCGGCGCGCAGGTCGGCCGCGGAGGAGATCCTCGCGCCCCTGACGGAGGATCAGCGCGCGGCGCTCGGGGGGCTGCTGGACACACTGATCGACGGGACGCCGGTGCGTTCCTGCTGATGCCCCGGGCTCAGGACGCCTCCACCCACACGACGGGCCGCGGCCGCCGCTCCCTCTGCCGGAGCGGTGGCCGCGGCCCGTTCGGTTTCGGTCAGCCGACCTCGGGAGCGGGCTCCTTGGGCTTCTGGGCGGGGATGCCCGGCGCCGGGGTCGCGGCCGTCGTCGGCTCGACCGCCCGGGTGTCGTCGCTGTCGCCGTCGCCGCCCTGAGGCGGGTCCGTCTCCTCGCCGTCGAGCGTCTTCTTCGCCCGCTCGATGTCGAGCGCCCCCTCCCAGCGGGACACCGCGAAGACGGCCACGCAGTTGCCCAGCAGGTTCGTGACGACCCGCATCGAGTCCATGATGCGGTCCACGCCGAGGAGCAGGGCGACGGCTCCGGCCGGAATGGCGCCCAGGGACGAGGCGGTCGCGGCCAGGGCGAGGAACGCCGAGCCGGGGATGCCCGCCATGCCCTTGCTGGTCAGCATCAGCACCAGGACCACGGTGACCTGCTGTCCCAGGGTCAGGTCCACGCCCACCGCCTGGGCGATGAACAGCGTGCCGATGGACAGGTAGAGCGAGGCGCCGTCGAGGTTGAACGAGTAACCGGTGGGCAGCACCAGGCCCACGGCGTCGTCGCGGGCGCCGGCCCGGCGCAGCTTCTGCATCACGCGCGGCATGACGGACTCGGTGGAGGCGGTGCCGAGCGCCAGCAGCATCTCCTCGCGGATGTAGCGCAGGAACTTCCACAGGCTGAGCCCGGTCACCATCCGCAGGGCGACGGCGAGCAGCGCGATGAACAGCGCCGCCGCGACGTAGCAGAGCACGATGAGCTTGGCGTACTTCGTCATCACGCCCAGGCCGTAGTTGCCGACCAGGTGGGCCATGGCGCCGAACACCGCGAGCGGGGCCAGCCGCATGACGAAGCCGACGACCGCGAAGATGATCTCCTGGGCCTGCTCGATCGCGGGCAGGATCTTCGGCACCTTGGTGTGCCCGAGGTGGAGCAGGGCGGCGCCCACCAGACAGGCCAGGATGAGCACCTGGAGGAGTTCGTTGTCGGCGAAGGCGCCGATGAAGCTCTGCGGCAGCGCGTTCAGGACGAACTCGGTCGTCGAGGGCAGATGGCCGCCGCCCGTGGTCTCGTTCACCGCGGCGGCGTCCAGCGACGAGGGGTCGACGTTCATGCCCTTGCCGGGGCCGACGAGGTTGGCGGCGACGAGGCCGATGACCAGGGCGGCCGTGGAGGCGACCTCGAACCAGATCAGGGCCTTGACCCCGATCCGGCCGAACGCCTTCAGGTCACCGGCCTTGGCGATGCCGACGACGACCACGCAGAACACCAGGGGCGAGATCACCGTCTTGATGAGCCGGGTGAAACCGTCGCCGAGCGGCTGGAGAGCCGTGGCCGTGTCCGGCCACAGCTTCCCGACGACGATTCCGAGGACGAGCGCGCAGAGGACCTGCGCGAACAGTGAGGTACGCAGCGTGCGTGCGACGCGTCGCGGCAGGGACGGTACGGACGGTGGCACGGGGCCTCCTTGGGGGACGGACTACACAGAAGCCGGAGGGGACTTCTGCGATACGGAAAGCGGCTTCCGTGACCGATCACTGTGGAGGTTGTCTTGATCGCGCACAAGACCGCAACGTTTCAGCCATGTAAAAGCACCTTGAGTGGCGCACATCACACGCGTCACACGGGTCGCCTCAGCAGCGTCTGCGGTCCGTCGTGAGCACCCCCTGCGTGGTGGTCAGCGTGCGGTCGTAGCAGCCGTGGGAGCCGTGGAGCCGGTACCGCTCGCTGGTGGTGCCGACCGCGTGCCGTTGGTCGCGCGGGACGCCCGCCGTGTAGGTGGCGTCGCCCGTGTAGGTGTCGTCGAGGCGTGACCACGCCGTGCGCCGGCCGTCGCGCAGGACGGCGGTGGTGGCGCGGTCGCCGAGGGTCAGGACCGTGCGCAGCCGGTCGCCCGCGCCGAGCGTGGTCGTGCCGTCCATCGTGTAGGTGCGGTGCGTGCGGGTGCCGCGGCCGTCGACGGTCACCGACTCGTCGTCGGTCCAGGTGGCCGTCAGCCCGTCGCTCGTCTCGCCGTCGGTCCAGCGGTGTTCGGAGGTGTGGGCGAGAGAGCGGCTGACGGTGGTGGTGACGCGGCCGTGCGAGGTGTCGACGTATCCGGCGACGGTCAGCCGGTGCGCGCCCTCGGTGTCCACCCGGTGCCCGGAACCCGGAGTGTATACAGAGGAGTTGGCCAGGTGGCCGGCCTTGTGCACGGTGAGGGCGCCGGTGACCCGCGCGCGCCGTTCGTCCTGCCAGACCAGGACGTTCACGGGCGCGCTCCAGCCGGTCTGCCCCTCGGGCACGCCGACGACCGACACCTCGACGCGGTGCGGGCGGCCGTCGTTGAGGAGGCCGGCGAAGGGAGTGAGGTCGTAGGTGATCGGCTTGATGTCGAAGGCGCGGGGGCCCGGGATCACGTACCAGAGGAACGGGTTGGACCAGCCGCCGGTCCACACGGTCGGGAACGGCGTGGCGATGCCCGCGAGTCGGCCGTCCACGCGGATCTGCACCTCGCGGTAGGGGCCGCCCTGGCCGGCCTTGCAGGAGTACGGCGCCGGATCGGGCACCGTGAGGTACCAGTACTCCTCGCAACCGCCGCCGGAGCCGGTGGCGTACACCTCGGCGACGATGCGTTCGCTGTTGCGCGGGGTGGTGAGGGTCGTGCCGCCGTCGAGGGTGAGGACCCGGTCGGGGCTCGCGGCGTCGGGGCGGCCCGGGTAGAACGTCAGCGTGACCGTGACGTCGAGGACGCCCGTGTAGGTGTCGTCGACGACGTTCCCGATGAGCATCTCGACGTCCCGGCTCTTCCGGAAGGTGTCGCCGTAGCGCGTGACGTCCTTCTCCACCGACCACTCGATGCCGTCGGGCGAGGGCTGCGGCGTGGAGGTGCGGAAGATCTCCACCCCGCCGACGTGGAGGTAGCCGAGCCGGTCGTACTGGCGGCCCTTGACCTTGCCGTCGAGCCGCAGCACCACCTTGCTCCAGCGGTCGCCGCAGCCGTCGGGCGGGGTGTAGGTGCCGCGGTAGGGGGTGAAGTCGCGGAACCGCGCCCGGGCGAGGGTGACTTCGCAGGACTTTCCGGACGGCCGCTCGACGGGCGGGGCGGCCGTGACCGGGTCGTGCCAGTCGGTGCCGAACTCGGCCGGGACGTCGGCCGCCCGGGCGGGACCGGCGCCGAGGAGGGTGCTCGCCAGGAGGGTCGCCCCGGCAAGCATGGACATGACGATCCGTCTCTTCATGGGCGGTGTTCTACGGGGAGTCCGCCGCCCGCGCAATGAGCACCGGCCCGCCGGGGCAGCCCTGTTCCCACCCGTGTCGGCCGGTTCCGGCCGGTGGACGGAAAACCGGTTGCCTCCGACCACGTGGCGACGCGAACCTGTCACGGTTTGCTGCCCTCGGTCCTCACCCCCATCCCCTGACACGAGCCACTGGGACGTCATGCAGATTCAAGACCTTCCGTATCCCGACCCGGGCGTGCCAGACACGCGATCGGGTCCCCGATTCCTGTGGTGGCTCTTCCGGAACCAACTGGGCGGTCAGCTCAAGTCGCTGGCCTGGGGGCTGCTGCACTTCGCCTCCGTCGCCGCGCTGCCGTTCTGCGTCGGTGTCGCCGTGCAGGCCGTGGTCGACCGCTCCGGCTCGCGACTGGCCCTGGCGGGCGGGCTGCTGGCACTGGCCTGCGCCGGCAACGCGGTCGGCGACACCTTCCTGCACCGCTCCGCCGTCACCAACTGGATCACGGCAGCCGCCCGCGTCCAGCAGCTCCTCGCCCGCAAGGCCGCCCAGTTGGGCTCGGCGCTGACCCGGCGGGTCGCGGCCGGTGAAGTGGTGGCGGTCTCCACGGGTGACGTGGAGAAGATCGGCTGGTTCGTGGAGGCCCTGTCCCGGTTCACCGCGGCCGTGGTCACCGTCGTGCTGGTCTGTGCCGGCCTGCTCGTCTACCAGCCGGCGCTCGGCGTGGTCGTCGCCGTGGGCCTGCCCGTGCTGGCACTCGCCGTGCTGCCGCTGCTGCCCCGCGCCACCCGGCGCGCCGACGTCCAGCGCGAGAAGGCCGGACGCGCCACCGAACTCGCCTCCGACACCGTCGCCGGACTGCGCGTGCTGCGCGGCATCGGCGGCGAGGAACTCTTCCTCGAACGCTACCGGCGCGCCTCCCAGGAGGTCCGGCACGCGGCCGTGCGCAGCGCCCGGATGTGGTCCCTGATCACCGCGATCCAGGTCCTGCTGCCGGGACTGCTGCTCATCGCGGTCGTCTGGTACGGCGTGCACCTGGCGCGCCAGGGCCGGATCACCGTCGGTGAACTGGTCACCGTCTACAGCTCGGTGATGGTCCTCACCTATCCGCTGCGGCACTTCGAGGAGATCGCCATGGCGTACTCCTTCTCCCGGCCGTCCGCGACGCGGGCCGCAGGTGTGCTGGCGCTGGAGCGGGCCACGGACACCGCGGGGTCGCGCACGGCCGGCGTCCCCTCCGGAGACCTCTACGACCCGGAGTCCGGGCTGCTCGCACCGGCCGGCCGGCTGACCGCCGTGGTGTGCGGCGACCCGGACGCGGCGGGCCGGCTGGCCGAACGGCTGGGCGGGCACCCCTCGCAGGAGGGCACCTCGGTGCTGCTGGGCGGAGTGCCGCTCGACGAACTCCCGCTGGACAGCGCCCGTACGGCCGTCCTCGTCCAGGACAAGGACCCGGTCCTGCTGTCGGGCACGTTGCGCGACCTGCTCGACGTGCCCGCGTCGGGTGACGTGGAGCCGCGCGCGGCGCTGGCGGCGGCGCAGTGCGAGGACGTGCTGGCGGCGCTGGTGCAGGGGTCGCTGGGCGCGACCGACCCCATGGACGCCCGGATCACCGAGCGCGGCCGGTCCCTGTCCGGCGGTCAGCGGCAGCGGCTCGCGCTCGCCCGGTCGCTGCTCGCGGACCCGGAGGTGCTCGTCCTGGACGAGCCGACCTCGGCCGTCGACTCGCACACCGAGGCCCGGATCGCCCAGGGCGTACGGGAGTTGCGCGCGGGGCGCACGACCGTGGTGTTCACCTCCTCCCCGCTGCTGCTGGACCGGTCCGACCGGGTCGTGTTCCTGCACGAGGGCGAGGTCGTCGCGGTCGGTACCCACCGGGAACTGGTGCACTCCGAGCCCCGTTACCGGGCGGTGGTCACGCGCGAGACGGACGACGAGGCCGCGCTGAGCGGTTCCGTCGCCCTGAAGGACGTCCTGCAGGAACTGGAAGAGATCGAGGAGAAGGCATGATCGGCGTAGCGCCACCGGCGTACGACCCGGCGGCCCCGACGACGGCGAACACCCTGCCGGTGGGGGCCCCCGCGACCGTCCGCGCCTACGTGGCCGAACTGCTGCGCCGGCACAGCCGGGCGTTCCTGCTGCTGGTCGCCGTCAACACGGTCGCCGTCATCGCCTCGATGGCCGGTCCGTGGCTGCTGGGCGGACTGGTGGAGCGGGTGTCCGACGGGGCACGGGAGCTGCGGCTGGAGCTCACCGCGGGGCTGTTCCTGGCCGCGCTGGCCGTCCAGGCCCTGTTCGTCCGTCAGGTGCGGCTGCGCGGCGCGATGCTGGGCGAGCGGATGCTGGCCGACCTGCGCGAGGACTTCCTCGTCCGGTCGGTCGGGCTGCCGCCCGGCGTGCTGGAGCGGGCCGGGACCGGCGATCTGCTGTCCCGGATCACCACGGACATCGACCGGCTGGGCAACGCGATGCGCGAGGCCGTGCCGCAGCTGTCCATCGGCGTGGTGTGGGTGGTCCTGCTGATGGGCGGGCTGGTCGTCACGGCGCCGCCGCTGGCGCTCGCCGTGCTGCTCGCCCTGCCGCTGCTGATCGTCGGCTGCCGCTGGTACTTCCGGCGGGCGCCCTCCGCGTACCGCTCGGAGTCCGCCGGGTACGCCGCCGTGGCCGCCGCGCTCGCCGAGACGGTGGACGCCGGGCGCACCGTCGAGGCCCACCGCCTCGCCGAGCGCCGCATCGCCCTGTCGGAGCGCCGCATCCGGGAGTGGACCGCCTGGGAGCGGTACACGCTCTGGCTGCGGTCGGTGCTCTTCCCGGTCATCAACACCACGCACGTGACCGTGCTCGCCTCCGTCCTGATGATCGGCGGCGTGTTCGCCCTGCACGGGTGGATCGACGTCGGGCAGCTCACGACCGGCGCGCTGATCGCCCAGATGCTCGTCGACCCGGTGGGCATGATCCTGCGCTGGTACGACGAGCTGCAGGTGGCGCAGGTGTCCCTGGCCCGGCTCGTCGGGGTCCGGGACATCGAGCCGGTCGACGGTGACGCCGAGCTGGTCCCCGACGGGCGCCATGTGCACGCCGACCGGGTGCACTTCGGCTACCTGGAGGACGTGGACGTCCTGCGCAAGGTGTCCCTGGAGGTCGCCCCCGGCACCCGGCTGGCGCTGGTCGGTCCCTCGGGGGCGGGCAAGTCCACGCTGGGCCGGCTGCTCGCCGGGATCTACGCGCCCCGGGACGGCCGGATCACCCTGGGCAGCGCCGAGCTGTCCCGGATGCCCGCCGAACGCGTCCGCGAGCACGTGGCGCTGGTCAACCAGGAGCACCACGTCTTCGTGGGGTCCCTGCGCGACAACCTCCTGCTGGCCCGGACGGGTGCCGACGACGCCGAGCTGTGGGCGGCGCTGGGCGCGGTCGACGCGGACGGCTGGGCCCGGGCGCTCGACGACGGCCTGGACACGGAGGTCGGCTCGGGCGGGCTGGCGCTCACCCCGGCGCAGGCCCAGCAGATCGCGCTGGCCCGCCTGGTGCTGGCCGACCCGCACACGCTCGTCCTGGACGAGGCGACGTCCCTGCTCGACCCACGCGCCGCCCGTCACCTGGAGCGCTCCCTGGCCCGGGTCCTGGACGGCCGCACGGTCGTCGCCATCGCCCACCGGCTGCACACCGCGCACGACGCGGACGTCATCGCCGTGGTCGAGAACGGACGGATCAGCGAGCTGGGCAGCCACCAGGAGCTGGTCGCGGCGGACGGGGCGTACGCGGCGTTGTGGAGGTCGTGGCACGGGTGAGTGAGTCCCGGGGGTAGGGACGCGTGCCGGGCGGGGCCCGGTCTCGTGCCGGTGATGAGGCCGGGCCTCAGGGAGGGCGGGCCACGGCTGGGGCGGGCAGCGGGCAGGCCGGGCCGCCGGTGGGCCGGTCGCAGGCAGGCAGGCCGGTCGCAGGCAGGCGGGGCCGCCGGTGGGGCTGGGCCGGAGCGGGCCCCGGGTACCACCGGGGCGCGCGGCCCTGCCCTGGCGTTGCGCGGTGGCGAGGCTCGGTGGAAGGCTGGAAGCAGGCACCGGCTCGGGGAACGCCCGGGAACCACGCGGTTCGGCGACGGGCGGCGCCAGTGTTCCGTACGGCGGCGGCCCGGCGCGGGCCCCGTGGTGACGGGCTCGTCCCCACCCCCTGGAGGTACCCGTGAACAGCTCCGACGGCTGGGGCGACGACGTCTACCAGCCGGACCAAGACGAGCAGAGGGAGGACACGGGGCTGCTCGACGCCGAGGACACCCTGGAGTACGACGGCGTCGACGATCCCCTGGACCGGGGCTGGTCCCCTCCCGAGCGGCCCTGGGCCGTCGAGCACCTCGGCGTGACGGCGGCCGAGCGGCTGCGGGGCGAGACGCTGGACCAGCGGCTCTCCGAGGAGCTGCCGGACCCCGTCGCGCCCGACGGGGACGGCCTCGGGGACTGCCAGGGCACCGACGGGGAACTCCTCGACAACGAGGTGGGCGCCGCCCGCTCCGGCCGCCTGGTGGCGCCCGACGAGGGCACGCACGAGGACGAGGAGCCCGCGCTGGTCGCCATGGACGTGGGCATCGACGGCGCGGCCGCGTCGGCCGAGGAGGCCGCCGTGCACATCGTCGACGAGGACACCCTGCCCGGCTGATCACAGCACCGACCGAGCCGACCCGAGCCGTCCGAGGAGCATCCATGCAGCAGGACAAGCACCCCGACTACCACCCCGTCGTCTTCCGCGACCGCGCCGCCGGGTACGCGTTCCTCACCCGGTCCACCGCGACCAGCGACCAGACCATCGAGTGGGACGACGGCGAGACCTACCCGGTCGTGGACGTGGAGATCTCATCGGAGAGCCACCCCTTCTACACGGGCAAGGCCCGCACGGTGGACTCGGAGGGCCGGGTCGCGGCGTTCGAGCGGCGGTACGGCGGCGGCTGAGGCCCGTGAGCGGGCGCGCTCAGATGACGTTGAGCGCCGCCGCGCAGCCCACCCCGCCGAGCAGCATGAACGCCGGCATCAGCACCCTGAGCTCGACCCAGCTGCCCGCCCGGAACCGCATGGCCTTCGGCGGCCCGACCGGGTACCAGCGCTTCCGCCCGACCGGGATGGGCCACAGGATCGGGCAGCCGGAGACGGTCAGCGCGTCCCCGATGTCGTGCACGATCGCGCCCAGCACCACCGGCAGGCCCAGCCACAGGTACTCCTGGCCCGGCGCCGTGAACAGCCAGTCCGCGCCGTTGCCCGGCTGGTCCAGGATGCCCGCGAGGATCCACGCCGTGGTCGCGGCCAGCAGCCAGACCAGGACGTCGGCGCTGGAGCCGCGGGTCGCCCGCCACAGCAGGCCCTCGATGGCCAGGACCAGGTGCACGAAGAGGATCGCGAGGACGCCCCAGCGGTCGCTGCTGATCGCCACGACCGAGGTGCCGGCGCCGATCAGCACCGCCCACAGCCAGGTGTGCGTGAGGGTGCGGTGCCCGCCGGAGCGGCGCGGGTCGCCCTGCTTCTTCGTGGCCTTGTAGACGGCGTACGACAGCTTGTCGACGATCTCGCACAGCCAGCGCGACAGCGGCCCGAAGGACCGGGAGATGGTGGCCGCCTTGTGGTCCAGGTCCGGGGCGAGGGCGGCTCCGGCGCAGATCAGGGCACCGACGAGGAGGACCGGCCAGGGCATCGGCTGCCCGGCGGCGGCCGCGGCCGCACCGACGCCGAGCCAGGCGGCGGCGCCCGACAGTGAGTGTGCTGGTCCCATCATGGCCGTTCCCCGCCCCATTCCTCGTGTGCCGCTGTCCAGTTGACCGGGTGCGCTGACGCGTCGTCGGCGCCCCAGCGTAGCGTTCGTGATCTTCCGGGCCGCAGCCGATTCCCGCATCGGGCACCGGGCCAGGCAAGATGGGGGCGTGACCCTCATCGATCAGCTGCCGCCGACCGCCGACCCCGACGCCCTGTACGAAGCCTTCGAGTCGTGGGCCGGCGAGCGGGGGCTCACGCTCTACCCCCACCAGGAGGAGGCGCTGATCGAGGTGGTCTCCGGCGCGAACGTGATCGTGTCGACGCCCACCGGATCCGGCAAGAGCATGATCGCCGCGGGCGCGCACTTCGCGGCCCTGGCCCGCGACGAGGTCACCTTCTACACGGCTCCGATCAAGGCGCTGGTGTCGGAGAAGTTCTTCGAGCTGTGCAAGATCTTCGGCACGGAGAACGTCGGCATGCTCACCGGCGACGCGTCGGTCAACTCCGACGCCCCGGTCATCTGCTGCACCGCCGAGGTCCTGGCGTCGATCGCGCTGCGCGACGGCAAGGACGCGGACGTCGGCCAGGTCGTGATGGACGAGTTCCACTTCTACGCCGAGGGCGACCGCGGCTGGGCCTGGCAGATCCCGATCCTGGAGCTGCCGCAGGCGCAGTTCGTGCTGATGTCGGCGACGCTCGGCGACGTCTCCTTCTTCGAGAAGGACCTCACCCGCCGCACCGGCCGCCCCACGGCGGTGGTCCGCTCGGCCACCCGCCCGGTGCCGCTGTCCTACGAGTACCGCTTCACGCCGCTCACCGAGACGCTCACCGACCTGCTCCAGGCCCGGCAGGCGCCCGTGTACATCGTGCACTTCACGCAGGCCCAGGCCGTGGAGCGGGCGCAGGCGCTGATGAGCATCAACATGTGCTCGAAGGAGGAGAAGGAGCAGATCGCCGACCTGATCGGCAACTTCCGCTTCACCACCAAGTTCGGCCGCAACCTCTCCCGTTACGTCCGGCACGGCATCGGCGTCCACCACGCCGGCATGCTGCCCAAGTACCGCCGCCTGGTGGAGAAACTCGCGCAGGCCGGTCTGCTGAAGGTCATCTGCGGCACCGACACGCTCGGCGTCGGCGTCAACGTCCCCATCCGCACGGTGCTGTTCACGGCCCTCACCAAGTACGACGGCACCCGCGTGCGCACCCTGCGGGCCCGGGAGTTCCACCAGATCGCGGGGCGCGCCGGCCGGGCCGGTTACGACACGGAGGGCTTCGTCGTCGCGCAGGCCCCCGAGCACGTCGTCGAGAACGAGAAGGCCCTCGCCAAGGCCGGCGACGACCCCAAGAAGCGCCGCAAGGTCGTCCGCAAGAAGGCACCGGAGGGGTTCGTCGCCTGGTCGGAGCAGACCTTCGAGAAGCTCATCGCCTCGGAACCGGAGCCGCTGACCTCCCGGTTCCGGGTGACGCACACGATGCTGCTGTCGGTGATCGCCCGCCCCGGCAACGCCTTCGACGCGATGCGCCGGCTGCTGGAGGACAACCACGAGCCGCGCAAGCAGCAGCTGCGGCACATCCGCCGGGCCATCGCCATCTACCGCTCGCTGCTCGACGGCGGCATCGTCGAGAAGCTCGACGAGCCGGACCCCACCGGCCGCATCGTCCGCCTCACGGTCGACCTCCAGCAGGACTTCGCGCTCAACCAGCCGCTGTCCACGTTCGCGCTCGCCGCGTTCGAGCTGCTCGACCCCGAGTCGCCGTCGTACGCCCTCGACATGGTGTCCGTCGTGGAGTCGACGCTCGACGACCCGCGCCAGATCCTCGCCGCCCAGCAGAACAAGGCGCGCGGCGAGGCCGTGGCCCAGATGAAGGCGGACGGCGTCGAGTACGAGGAGCGCATGGAGCGCCTCCAGGACATCACGTACCCGAAGCCCCTGGAGGAGCTGCTCTTCCACGCGTACAACACGTACCGCAAGAGCCACCCCTGGGTCGGCGACCATCCGCTGTCGCCGAAGTCGGTCATCCGCGACATGTACGAACGGGCGCTGTCCTTCACGGAGTTGGTGTCCCACTACGAGCTGGCCCGCACCGAGGGCATCGTGCTGCGCTACCTGGCCAGCGCCTACAAGGCCCTCGACCACACCGTCCCGGACGACCTCAAGTCCGAGGACCTCCAGGACCTGATCGAGTGGCTGGGCGAGATGGTGCGCCAGGTCGACTCCAGCCTGCTGGACGAGTGGGAGCAGCTCGCCAACCCGGAGGAGATGACCGCCGAGGAGGCCCAGGAGAAGGCCGACGAGGTCAAGCCGGTCACCGCCAACGCGCGCGCCTTCCGCGTCCTGGTCCGCAACGCCATGTTCCGCCGCGTCGAACTGGCCGCCCTGGACCAGGTCGAGGAGCTGGGCGAGCTGGACGGGGAGTCCGGCTGGGACGCCGAGGCGTGGGGCGAGGCGATGGACAAGTACTGGGACGAGTACGACGACCTCGGCACCGGTCCCGACGCGCGCGGCCCGAAGCTGCTGCTCATCGAGGAGGAGCCGGAGAACGGCCTGTGGCGGGTGCGGCAGATCTTCCACGACCCGAACGGCGACCACGACTGGGGCATCAGCGCGGAGGTGGACCTCACCGCCTCGGACGCGGAGGGCCGTGCGGTCGTCCGGGTCACCGACGTCGGCCAGCTGTGACGGGCCGGGCCGCAGCGAGCACAGGAGGATCCCACCGATGACGACGAACCCGGCCGAGAGACTGGTCGACCTGCTCGATCTGGAGCAGATCGAGGTCAACATCTTCCGTGGCCGCAGCCCGCAGGAGTCCCTGCAGCGGGTGTTCGGGGGCCAGGTGGCGGGCCAGGCCCTGGTCGCCGCCGGCCGCACCACGGACGGTGACCGTCCTGTGCATTCGCTGCACGCGTACTTCCTGCGCCCGGGCATCCCGGGCGTGCCGATCGTCTACCAGGTCGAGCGCGTGCGCGACGGCCGGTCGTTCACGACCCGCCGGGTCACGGCCGTGCAGCAGGGCCGCACGATCTTCAACCTCACCGCTTCCTTCCACAAGCCGGAGGAGGGCAGCTTCGAGCACCAGCTGCCGCCGGCCCGCTACGTCCCGAACCCGGAGTCGCTCCCGACCGTCACGGACGAGATCCGGGAGCACCTGGGCGCCCTGCCCGAGCAGTTGGAGCGGATGGCCCGTCGCCAGCCCTTCGACATCCGCTACGTGGACCGGCTGCGCTGGAGCCCGGAGGACGTCGAGGACGCCGAGCCGCGCAGCGCCGTGTGGATGCGCGCGGTCGGGCCGCTCGGCGACGATCCGCTCGTCCACACCTGCGCCCTCACCTACGCCAGCGACATGACCCTCCTGGACGCCGTCCGCATCCCGGTCGAGCCGCTCTGGGGCCCGCGCGGCTTCGACATGGCGTCCCTGGACCACGCGATGTGGTTCCACCGCCCCTTCCGCGCCGACGACTGGCTGCTGTACGACCAGGAGTCCCCCATCGCGGTCGGCGGCCGTGGTCTGGCCCGGGGCCGCATCTACGACCGTGACGGCCGACTGGTCGTGTCGGTCGTGCAGGAGGGGCTCTTCCGGAAGCTGGGCTGACCTGGCCCCCTCCTCGTCAGCGCCGCCAGGGGCGCAGACAGCGTCGGCGGGGCCGGGCCTCAGGCGGTGCCGGCGGGGCCGGGCAGGAAGATCAGGTCCAGCTGGTGGGCGAGCACGCCGGTGGCCGACTCGGCGCTGCGCTGGCCGACCAGGACGCTGGTGCCGAGCCCGGCGGACAGGGACAGCAGACCGGCCGCCGCCGCCCGGGGGTCCACGCCGGGCCGCAACCGCCCTTGCTCCGCCGCTTGCCGGAGCAGCCCGGCCACGGTGTCCTCGGCGCTGTCCGGGTCCTTGATGAACGGCTGGGCGGCGAGCGCCTCGTCCGTCACGGCCAGGACCGCGTACGAGGTGTACAGGTGGTGAAAGGTGCGGCTCTCGGCATCGACCGGCAGGGCCGCCGCCAGGAGCGCCTCGATCACCGCGCGCGGCCCCGGGTCGGCGCCCGCGGCCGCCACCCGGGCGGCCACCCTTCGCGCGAACCGCTCGGTGAGATGGCGGAGCCCGAAGAGCAGCAGCTTCTCCTTGGACTCGAAGTAGTACTGCACCAGCCGGAGCGACACACCCGCCTCCGCCGCCACGTCGCGCATCCCCACCGCGTGCAGGCCCAGCCGCCCGGCGGCCCGGACGAGTGCCTCCGCGATCTCGGTCCGCCGCTCCGCATGGTCGACGCGTCTGGGCATCCTTCGCTCTCCGCTCCGGTCGGCAGTGCACGGGCCCTCCGGCCCCTTTGATGATACAGCCGTACCATCATCGTGGTACGGTCGTACCACAAAGATGGACCGTTCCGGGAGGTAGCCGTGTCCTCGTCCGCAACAGCCCCCCGCCAGGCCGATGTCGGCCGCTTCGTCAGCGACGCCTGGCGCGAGCGGTACTTCGCCGCCTGCGACGCCGTCTACGCGCTGGGCGCACCGGCCTCCTGGGAGCAGGACGTGGAGACGTCCTTCGCGACCACCCACGTCTACCGCTACGACCCGGCCGACCCCGCCGCCCGCGACCGCACCCCGGTCGTCCTCGTGCACGGCGCGGGCAGTGCCTGCTCCGCCATGTGGTATCCGAACACCGCCGACCTGAGCTCCGAGCGGCCCGTCTACGCCCTCGACACCCCGGGCGATCCCGGCCGCAGCGTCCAGCGCGCGCCCATCCACCAGCCCGAGCGGGCCGCCCAGTGGCTCGACGAGTCCCTTGCCGCGCTCGGACTCGACCGGGTCCACCTCGTGGGCAGCTCGTACGGCGGCTGGCTCGCCCTGAACCAGGCACACCACAGGCCCGAGCGCCTCGCCTCGGTCACCCTGCTCGATCCGGGCGGCCTGGAGAAGGTGGGGCTGCGCTTCTTCGTGTGGATCTTCGCGAGCCTGTTCGCCACCTTCGCCCCCAAGGCGCTGCGGCCCCGCCTCGCCGCCTGGCTGGAGCAGCCCGTGCTCGTGGTGCCGGAACTGCGTGCCATGGTCAGGAGCGGAGTGCGCGCCTACCGCATACGCCGCCCTGCCCCCCTGCCCCTGTCCGAGACCGAACTGGCGGGCATCACCACGCCGCTGTACCTGCTCATGGGCAAGCGCAGCCTGCTGGTCCACCCCCAGCGGCAGCTGGAGCGCGTCCCACGACTCATCCCGGGCGCCCGGGCCGAGATCCTCTCCGACACCGGCCACGGACCCCAGATCGACCATGCCGAGCGGAGCAACCGCCTGATGCTGGACTTCATGGACGCCGTGGAGCGCGGCGGGGCTGATGCGGTGAGGAGGTGATCGGGCGGGGTCCGGGCTGGCCGCGTTCTCCTCGGTGGGTGCGGCGATGAGTTCCTGGTGCGTGCGGGGTCTGTCGGTGTGACGGCCGGTGATGTTCCACCCGGGAAGATCGCCGTTCCGTACCCGCACCGATCGCCCCCGCGCGAGGAGAACCCCATGACCGCCACCTACACCTTCGACGTCTTCTCCAGCCTCGACGGCTACGGCACCGCCCGCGCCGGCTGGACCGGCTACTGGGGCAAGCAAGGTCCCGAGTTGCTCGACCACCGCCTTGAGCTGTACGGCGCGGAACAGCGGATGGTCTTCGGGGCCAACACCTACCGGGCGTTCGCGCGGATGCTGGCGTCGAGCACCGAGGAGTCCGACGTACGTGACCCATGGGTCACCCGGATGAGGAACCTGCCCGCCACGGTGGTGTCGACGACGCTGGAAGGCCCCCTCGACTGGCCCGACGCGACCGTCGTGAGCGGTGACGCCGTCGACGTCGTCACCCGGCTCAAGGAGGAGTCCGACGTGCCGTTGCGCTCGCACGGCAGCCTGTCGATGAACCGGGCGCTGATGGCGGCCGGCCTGGTCGACCGCCTGCAGGTGACGCTCTTCCCCGTCATCACCGGCCGGACCGGGCTGAACCCGGTCTTCCAGGGCGCGGCCGACTTCGACCTCGAGCTGGTCGGGCACCGGACGCTCGACGGTCACATCCAGGAACTCGTCTACCGGCCCACCCTCCACTGACCCGTGCACATGCGAAGAGGGCCGCGGATCGCAGGGGCACTGTCAGTGGCGGGTGGCAGCATCGGTCGCATGACGGACACCACGGCATTCGACTGGCGTTCCTTCCTGCTCAAGTGGAGCGGGGAGTGGGCGGATTCCCTGCCGGACGACGACACGCGGAGCGCGGACGACGAGGCCGCGCGGCAGGCGCGGTGGCTGGGGTTCCCACCCGCGTCCGAGGAGCGGATCGCGGCCATGGAGGAGCGCCTCGGCCGCCGGATGCCCCCGTCGTACCGGGAGTTCCTCAAGGTCAGCGACGGGTGGCGGCACGCGGGCGGCTTCGTGTGGCTCCTGTCGGGCACCGAGGACGCCCGCTGGCACGACAACGAGTCGGGACTCGCCGACCTGACGGAGGAGTACCTGGACGAGGACGCCGGGCCCGAGGAGCGGCGGGAGGCGGACCTCTGGCGGCGCGGACTGCAGCTCGACGTCGAGGCCGACGCCACCTACGTCCTCCTGGACCCCGAGGACGTGGACGAGGACGGCGAATGGGCCGTGTACACGTGGGCGAGCTGGCGGGCCGCGCCACCCGAGCGGCACGCGAACTTCCTCGCCTTCATGCAGGACATGCACCGGGAGTTCCACAGCCTGCGCGCGCACCGGGGCGACGGGGAGCCGGAGTTCGCCAGCGACACGACGCGCGAGCTGGACGCCCGGATGGAGGAGGCCCGGCTGGAGGCCCTGCGCGGCGACTGGGAACAGGCCGGGAGGGCGCTGGACGAGGCCAAGGAGTACGGCAGACCGCGGGCCGCGGGGCTGGGCGACCAGATACGCCGTCTGCTCGGCGAGACCTCCATGGTGTACTTCGACGGGCTGGTGACGGACCCGCGGTACGCCCCCGAGCTGCTGCCGCCGCTGGTCGCCGAGCACGCGGCGCACTCGTACCGCGACGACTCCACGCTGCTCTTCCATCTGCGGGGCGCCGACGAGGACTTGGTGTCTCTCGCCTACGCGACGCTGGACCAGGTGCGGAACGGCACGTACCGGTACGCGCCGGCCGGACCGTTCGGGGAGGCGGTCGAGCGGGCGCGGGAGCTGGCCCGGTGGGGGGACTCCGACGGGGCGTGGCGGACCCTGACCGACGCCCTGCCCCTGTGGGAGCCGCTGGGGCCGGACCATCTGGCGCCGCTGGCCTGGGTGGCCGATCCCCTGCTGGGGCCGCTGCTGACTCCGGAGCGGGGCCGGGAGTTGCTGTCCACGCCGAGGGGCGGGCAGGAGGGTGAGGCACCGCGCCCGGGGGCCGGGCTCGACCCGGGCGGCCTGGCGTGGCTCGCGGAGCCGGACCCGGGCAACAACCGCACGTCCTACCGGTTCGTCCTCGTGGAGGGGGTGGAGCCGGAGGAGCTGCCCGGACGCCTCGCGGACGGGGACGGCGCCGTGCTGAACGAACCCATGACCCTCTGGGAGGCGCGCCGCGGGTCGCTGGGCAGCCAGCAGGAGTTCTCGTCCTTCGACGACAGGGCGCTCATGGCGGTGGGCCGGGCCGGCGCCGGCTGGAGCTTCGCCTTCGACGGTGATCCCGCCCCGTTCGACCAGCGGCGGTTCGTCTCGCCGGCCGCGGCCGCCGGCGCCGGCACCCGCGCGGTGGTGGTGTGGAGCGGCCTGAGGCCATGGCACGGGGAGCCGTTCTTCCACCTTTCGGTGGCGCTGGACGGTGTCGAGCAGTACGCGTTCACCCACGCGGACGGAGAGACCCGCCGGAGCGGGGAGATACCGCGGGCGCTGGATCCGAGCCGGTTCTTCGGCGGCGCCCCGGAGGACAGCGCCGAGGTGGAACGGCCGCTGCTGGAAGCGGTGGGCCAGGAGTTCGGTGTGTCGCTGCCGCGTCATGCCATCGTCAACGGACGGCTGCACACGTTCACCACCCGCTCCTGGACGCGTCCGCCGCGGGACGGCGAGACGTACGCGGTGCTCCGGATCGGGTAGACCGCAGGGGGTCGGTGATCTCCTCGGCCGGGGGTGGAGCCGGGGGCGCCGGGCCGGGCGTGGAGCCGGGCCGGGCCGGGCGTGGAGCCTGGCCGGGCGGAGACGGCCCGTGCGGCTCCGATCGCGGCGGCGCCCCGGTCCGGCGACCATGGCAGGAGGAGGCCCAGCCGGGTCACACGCCCGCCGATCCGGGAGGTGACCACGCTGCACACCGTGCTCCCCGTCGTGTTCGCGGTCTGCGCGGCCTTCAGCAATGCCGTGGCGACGGTGCTGCAACGCAAGGCGGCGCTCACCGTGCCGCGCTCGGAGGGGTTCCGGGCCGGGCTGATGCTCGATCTCCTGCACCGGCCCGTCTGGCTGGCCGGGATCCTCGCGGTGATCGGCGCCGCCGTCTGCCAGGCGCTGGCGCTGGCGACCGGGCCGCTGACGATCGTGCAGCCGCTGTTCGTGCTGGAGCTGCCGCTGACCCTCGTCGTCGCCTCGCTGCTGATGCACCGGAGGCTGCCGGGCACGGGCTGGCTGGCCATGACGGTGGTGGTGGCGGGGCTGGCGATCGCGCTCGCCGCCGCGTCGCCCACCGGCAACCGCACCCATGTGGAGCTGGACCGCTGGATCCCCGCGCTCGCCGTGTGCGCGGGGGCGGTGGTGGGCCTCGCCCTGGCCGCCGTCCGCCGCCCGGAGGGCCGGGCCCGGGCGGCGTTCCTGGGTGCGGCGACGGCGATCAGCTACGCGGTGACGGCGGCGCTGATGAAGGCCGCCACCCACATCCTCGACGACCAGGGGATCCTGGGGTTCCTCACCGCCTGGCAGACGTACGCGTTCGCCGCGACCGGCGTGTGCGCCCTGTTCCTGCTGGAGAACGCGATGCAGGCCGGTCCGCTGGTCGCCTCGCAGCCCGCGCTCACCCTCGGCGACGCGCTGGTGAGTCTCGCCCTCGGCATCCTCCTGTACGAGGAGACGGTCCGCTCCGGCTGGTGGCTGCTGCCCCAGCTGTTCGGTGCGGCGCTGATCGCCGCGGGCGTCCTGGCGCTGGCGCGGATCCCGCTCACCCAGTCGCTGGTGGCGCCGGACGAGGAGCGCCGGCCGGCCGAAGCGCCCTGAGCCAAGGAGGTCACGATGGGACGTCTCGACGAGCAGGTGGCGATCGTCACCGGTGGGGCCGGGGGCATCGGAACAGCGGTGGCCCGCGCCCTCGCGGCCGAGGGTGCCGCCGTCGTGGTCGCCGACATCCGGGACGCCGAGGGCGCGGACCTGGCGGCACGGCTCGGCGGCCGGGCCCGCTTCACACACCTGGACGTCACCAGCGAGGACGACTGGCAGCGGGCCCAGGCCGAGACCGAGCGCGACCTGGGGCCGGTCTCGGTCCTCGCGAACATCGCGGGGATCATCGACTGGGGCCCGATGGGGGAACAGAGCCCCGAGTCCTTCCGCCGGGTCGTCGACGTCAACCTCACGGGCGCCTGGCTGGGCATGCGCGCCACGGCGCCGTCACTGCGGCGGGCCGGCGGCGGCGTCATCGTGAACATGTCCTCCCTGTCCGGGCTGATGGCCTACGCCGCCATCGGGGCGTACGCGGCCAGCAAGTGGGGGCTGCGCGGACTGACCAAGAGCGCCGCGCTGGAACTGGCGCCCGACCGGATCCGGGTCTGCTCCGTGCACCCCGGAGCCATCCGCACCCCCATGACGGCCGGCTTCGACGACGCGTACACCGCCGGGCAGCCGATCCCCCGCTTCGGCCAGCCCGACGAGGTCGCCCGCATGGTGCTCTTCATCGTCACGGACGCCACCTACTCGACGGGCTGCGAGTTCGTCCTGGACGGCGGCATCCTCGCCGGACCACCGGCCGTCCTGGACCCCGACGACTGACGACGTCCCGACGGGCGACGACCGGCGGCCGACGCCCCGCCGCGGCCGACCACCCACCGCGGCCGACCACCCTCCGCGGCCGACCACCCTCCGCGGTCGACTCAGCCGTCCGGCTGGCACCGCGGGCACCACACCGTGCCGCGGCCCCCCATCCGGGACCGGCGCAGTCCGGTGCCGCAGCGCGGGCACCTCGGGTCGCGCTCGTCGCGATGGCCGGTGAGCCAGGAGTCACGCGGCGGGACGCAGCCCGCGGAGACGGAGGAGCGCAGAGTGCGGCGCATCTCGCTGTACAGGCGACGGCGGTCGGTCTCGGCGAGATCACGCGCCGGGCGGTCGGGGCGCAGCCGGGCACGCCACAGGATCTCGTCGGCGAGCAGGTTGCCGAGCCCGGCGAGGACGGACTGGTCGGTGAGTGCCGTCTTGAGCGCCCCGCGCCGCGACGCGAGCACGGACTCGAACTCCCGTCGGTCCACCGCCAGCGCGTCCGGCCCCTGCCGCCCCAGCAGCCGGTCGATGTCGGCCTCGTCGTGGGCCAGCCACAGCCCCTGGAGCTTGCGCTGGTCACGGAAGCGCAGCTGACGTCCGCCACCCAGGGTGAACAGGACCCGGTCATGCGCCTCCACGGGATCGTCGGCACGGCCGCAGACCAGCCGGCCCGTCATCCCGAAGTGCAGCACGAGGGTGGGGCCGCCGGTGCGGGCGAGCAGCCACTTGCCGTGCCGCTCCGGCGTGCCGAACCGCCGCCCCTCCAGCGCGTCCCGCAGGCGCCGGGCGTCGACGCCGTGCAGGACACCCGCGTCCCGCACGTCCACGCCCCGGATGACCCGGCCTTTCGCGCAGGACTCGAGCACCTGGCGGAACCCCTCGACATCGGGCAGCTCGGGCATGGCCGGCGCGTCAGGGCTCCTGGAGGACGGAGAGCACGTTCCCGGCCGGGTCGGTGAACCACGCGATCAGCGGGCCGCCGCCGCGGAAGATGCCCTTCTCGTCCACCTCGAACTGGTCGTACCGCTCGAACCGCACCCCTCTCCTGCCCAGCTCGTCGACCGCGGCCTCGATGTCGTCGACGGGGAAGTTCAGGACGGTGTACGTCGCCGGGGCGTGGTCCGGCTTGGGGTAGACCAGGATGTCCCGGTCACCGGCTATGTGCAGGAACAACATGCCGTTGTCCTCGGACACCCGCAGCCCCAGCGTGTCGCCGTAGAAGTCCCTGGCCGCGTCGATGTCGTCCACGGAGAAGCCGCTGTACGCCTTTGTCTCACCGAACATGATCGCCTCCGGAATGGGTCTCCTCTGGTGTCGGACACGGGCATCCCGCCTGGGTTCACGTGACCGTGTACCGCGTCCGCGGGGAAGTAGACGGAGGCACGGGCGCGGCCGGTCCGCGGGCTGTGGGGTGGCTGGGTTCAGCCCACAGGACGCCGGCTTCTGCGGCGCAGCCAGGCCAGCAGGCCGTGGGCAGGAGCGTGGCCCAGGGGTGCGGGCCGGTCTCCGGGTGGAACCAGGCCTGCGGCCAGGGGCTCCGGAGCTGATGGTGGTGTCGGGGCCGGGGCCTGCTGCGGGGTCGGGCGTGGGGCCGGTCGCTGCCTGCGCGCCGTCTCCATCGTGTGGGCGAGGTCCGCGCGGAACCAGGCCACTTCGTCCGGCTCGCTCGCTGTCATGAGCGTCTCGGCCAGGTCGGCGGCGGGTGAACCCGGTGCGCCGTGTGCCGGGAGCCGGGGGCGGCAGCGGTCCAGGTGGGCGCGCTCGTAGGGGTCCCCGACGACGTCCGCCACGTCGGCGGGGTCGAGGAAGCAGGCGACGGCCGCGGCCCGCGCCCAGGGGTCGTCGCCCGCCTGCCGCGTCAGGAATCCGACGTGGCGTCCCCGCCAGTTGCGGGGACGCCGGTCCAGCCCGGCCTTCTGCCCCTCCCGGATCTCCGGGGGTGTGCGGGCGCCGGTCAGCAGTGGGACGTTGCTCTGCTCGGCCGCGAACTGCTCCAGCTCCTCGGCCAGATACAGCCAGACGACGGTCCGGTATCGGTTGAGGTAGAAGCGGACGGGAACCAGCAGGCCGTGGCGGGCGAGGTTGGTGAACCTGCTGGGCGCCACGTCCAGGAGCTCGGCGCCCTCGGTGGTGCCGACCGTCGCGACGCGTCGGCGCAGGTCGTCCGGGAAGGCGTCCCCGGCGCGCAGCCGCTCGATCTCGGCGCGGGCGACACGCCGCCCTCCGCCGCCTTCGTCGGGAACGGTCCGGATGAGCCCGAGGTTCACCGCCAGGTCGAACTCGCCTCGCCTGAGGCCGAGTTCGCGGGCGGCCCGGCTCGGGGCCCAGCAAAGCCGGTCGGGTCGGGTGCTGATGCCTGACATGGTCGGTCTCCCCCGTGGAGTCAGCGGCTCGCGCCGTGTGCGGTCGCCGTGAAAAAACCGTAGCCGCTTCGGCGGATCGCGTGGCGAGCCTGTGGATAACTCCGCGGGGGATGACGAATGCGCAGGTCAGACGTCTGTTATGGGTTTGCGTTCGGGCTGGCGCGCATCCACGTCGAGATGCTCGCCGACCCGGTTGACCAGCAGCGTCATCTCGTAGGCGATCTGCCCGATGTCGGCCTCGGCGCCGCTGAGGACGCACAGGCAACTGCCCGTGCCCGCCGCGGTGACGAAGAGCACCGCGTCGTCGAACTCGATCATCGTCTGGCGTACGCTGCCCGCCCCGAAGTGCCGTCCCGAACCCTTGGCCAGGCTGTGCAACCCGGACGACACGGCCGCGAGGTGCTCCGCGTCCTCGCGGCGCAGTCCCGTACTCGCGCCCGTCACCAGGCCGTCGTTGGACAGCACCAGCGCGTGCCGCACCTCGTGGACTCGCTCGGTCAGGTCGTCCAGCAGCCAGTCGAGCCCCTGGTTGTGCGCCATGTCCCGATCTCCCCGTTTTCTCCCCGTGCGATTCTCCTCCTGGCCGGAGGATCTCCACGCCAGCCTTCCCCACGACCGCTGTCGGGGCAAGGAGGATGGGAGCCATGGCAGAGAAGATGACCGACGCGCAATGGCGGGAGTTCGTTTCGTACGGCACCCGCACCGGAAAGCTCTCCACGGTACGGGCCGACGGGAGCCCGCACGTGACCCCGGTCTGGTTCGTGCTGGACGGGGACGAGTTGGTGTTCAACACCGGCAAGGACAGCGTGAAGGGGCGCAATATCGCCCGGGACGGCCGGGTCGCGCTGTGCGTGGACGACGACCGGCCGCCGTACTCCTTCGTGGTGCTGCGGGGTCACGCCCGCGTCTCGGAGGACCTGGACGAGATACGGCGGTGGGCCACCCGCATCGGCGCCCGGTACATGGGTGAGGACCGCGCCGAGGAGTTCGGGGCCCGCAACGGCGTCCCGGGTGAACTCCTCGTCCGCGTCAGCATCGACCGGGTGCTGGCGGAGCGGGACGTGGCGGACTGACCACGCGGGCCCGCGGCGGGCAGCCGGCCGCCGCGGGAGCGGACGTCGGCGCCCCGGTCAGCCGACCGAGTCGAGGAGCCGGGCGGTGTGCATCCGCCCGGCGTACTCGACCAGACGGATCAGGACCTCTTTCCCCGAGTCGCGGTCCCGGGCGTCGCACAGCACCACAGGGGTGCCCTGGTCGAGGTCGAGGGCGCGCGAGACGTCGGGGGCGCCGTGCCGCCGGGCGCCCGCGAAGCAGTTGACGGCGACCACGAACGGGATGCGCCGGTGCTCGAAGTAGTCGACCGCCGGGAAGCAGTCCTCGAGCCGGCGGGTGTCGGCGAGGACCACCGCACCGAGCGCTCCCTGCGACAACTCGTCCCACAGGAACCAGAAGCGGTCCTGCCCCGGTGTGCCGAACAGGTACAGGGAGAGGCCGGACCGGATGGTGATGCGCCCGAAGTCCATGGCGACGGTCGTGGTGGTCTTGTGGTCCACCCCTTCCGTGTCGTCCACCGACTGGCCCGCCTCGCTGAGCAGTTCCTCGGTGCGCAGCGGCCGGATCTCGCTGACGGCTCCCACCAGGGTGGTCTTGCCCACGCCGAATCCACCGGCGACCAGAATCTTCAGCGCCAGCGCGGCGGTCTCGCCGTCCGCGGCGTCGGAGTGCTCGGAGACCATTGATCACTTCTCTCGGGAGGGCCGGCAACGGGTGGCGTGTGTACGGGCTGGGTGTGCATGCGTACGGGTGGGGTGTGCGTTCATCTACAGCGCTCTCAGTCCCTCGATCACCTCGCGCAGGATGCGTTCGTCGGGCAGCTGCGCGGGTGGTACGGGGCGGCTGACGGTGACGCAGCCGAGTTCCAGGAGGTCGCCGAGGAGGACCCTGACCACGCCCACGGGCAGGTCCGCCCCGGCGGCGAGTTCGGCGACCGACTGGGTCTCCGTGCGGCACAGGCCGATCAGGGTCCGGTGTTCCGGGCCGAGCAGGGCCTCGTCCGCGCCGGGCGCGCCCGGGTCCAGCGTGACCAGGGCGATGAGGTCGAACCGCACGCCCGTGGGGCCGGGTTGGGTGCGTCCGCCCGTCATGGCGTAGGGGCGCACGAGGGGGCCGGCCTCGTGGTCGTACCACTGGCTTCCCTGCTCGCGCGGGGTGCCCGTCATGTCCTCGGTCATCTGCGCGGACCGCCCTCCCGGCTCATCCGGCGGCGGGGGGCCGCGCGCCGACGCGGGGCGCCGTGCCGAGGTGCTCGCCGACCCGCTTGACCAGGCGTGCCATCTCGTACGCCACGAGTCCGATGTCCGCGGTCACGGCGGTGAGGAGGGCGAGGCAGGAGCCGTCGCCCGCGGCGGCCACGAACAGGAAGCCCTCGTCCATCTCCACCATGGTCTGGCGGACGCCGCCGGCACCGAAGTGCCGTCCCGCTCCCTTGGCGAGGCTGTGGAAGCCCGAGGCGACCGCGGCCAGGTGCTCGGCGTCCTCGCGGCGCAGGTCGCTCGAGGCGCCCACGGCGAGGCCGTCGTTGGACAGCACCACGGCGTGCCGTATCTCGCTCACGCGGAGCACCATGTCGTCCAGCAGCCAGTCGAGTTCGCCGGAGGGCCGGGCGGTCCGTGTGCTCGGGTCCTGGATCATGCGGGGTCTCCTTCGCTGCTGTCGCTGCCCGCCGCGGGGCCGGGCGTGGTTCCGCGGCCGGGTTGCCTGCCGCCGCCGCGCGCCCAGCCGTCGCGGTAGGCCGCCATGCGGTCCCGTACGAGTTCGGGGGTGCGGTCGTCGTCCCCGGAAGCCGGTGTGGGCGGGTGCTCCTCGGGGCGTCCGTCGCGCAGTTGGGGAGCGAGACTGGCCTGCCGTACGCGGCGTGGGAGGTCGTCGGAGCCTTCGGGCTGCTCCTGGGGGCGGTGCAGTCGCAAGGTGGCGACTCCTGGGGGCGGGGTGTGGCCCGGGGACTCCGCGCGGCCGGTGGTCTCCGCGGCGGCCGGTACGGGAGCCACGAGGGCGCGCCGGTCGGCCGGTGCGGTGACGGGGTCCTGGAGGGAGTGGTCGTCGGGCACGCGCGCGTAGGCGCGTTCCTCGGGCTGCCGCGCGTGCGCCGCCTCCTCCGGGGAGCGCTGCGCCGCGCCGGTGTGCAGCAGGGCGGTGGGCAGCAGGACGACCGCCGTGGTTCCGCCGTACGGGGAGGTCCGCAGGTGGACCTTGACGTCGTGCCGGGCGGCGAGCCTGCTGACCACGAACAGGCCGAGCCGGTCGCTGTCGAACAGGTCGAGCGCCTCGGACTGCGCGATGCGGCGGTTGGCCTCGGCGAGGGTCTCCTGGCCCATGCCGAGGCCGCGGTCCTCGACCTCGACGGCGTAGCCGTTGCCGACGGGTTCGCCGGTGATCCGCACGCGCGTGTGGGGCGGCGAGAACTGGGCGGCGTTCTCGATGATCTCGGCCAGGAGGTGGGTGAGGTCGGCGACGGCCGTGCCGATGACGGCTGCCTCGGGGAGTTGCCGTACCTCCACGCGCGCGTAGTCCTCGACTTCGGAGACGGCCGCGCGGACCACGTTCGTCAGGGAGACGGGCATGCGCCAGGCCCGGCCGGGGGCCGCTCCGGAGAGGATGATCAGGCTCTCCGCGTGGCGGCGCATACGGGTGGTGAGGTGGTCGAGGCGGAACAGGTCGCTCAGTTCGTCAGGATCGTCGGAGCGGCGTTCCATGCTGTCGAGGAGGCTCAGCTGCCGGTGGACGAGGATCTGGCTGCGGCGGGCGAGGTTCACGAAGACACCGGAGATGCCGCTGGCCAGCTCGGCGCGTTCCACGGCGGCCCGCAGCGCGGCGCGGTGCACGGTGCCGAGGGCCTCGGCGACCTGCGCGGTCTCGTCCTCGGCGGGCGGCCCGGGCGGGGCCTCTGCGCGGACGTCGATCTCCTCTCCCGCGCGCAGTTTCCGCATGGCCTCGGGGAGTTTGCGCCGGGCGATCTCCAGGGCGCTGTTGCGCAGGCTCACCAGCTCCACCACGAGCCCGCGTCCGATGCGTACGGAGATGACGAGCGAGGCGGCGACGGCGGCCAGGCCGAGCAGGACGGCGGCGCCGGCCGGGGTGAGCAGCCCCCGGGTGAACGGGTCGGCCCGCTCCGCGACGCCGCGTGCCGCGTCGTCCTCGATGGTGCGCATGCCGTGCTGCACGCGCGTGTGCGCCGTGTTCCAGGTGTGCTCGGGTGCCGCCTCGACGGCCTTCGCGCCCGGCCCGCGGGCGAGGATCCTGTCCTCGGCGTCGCCCAGGCCGGCGTAGGCGCTGCTGTCGGAGAGGGCGTCCCAGGCGGAGCGTTCGGTGCCGCGCAGGTCCGCGACGGCCGATTCGGTGAGGGTGCGGCGCAGTTCGACGGCGCCGGTGAAGATCCGGAGCCGCTCCCCGTTCAGGGCGCCGTCCAGGCGGGCGCTCGCCAGCACGGCGTCCTCCCGGGCCAGTGCCTCTCCCGCGCGGGCGAATTCGAGCAGCACGCGCGCGTCGGAGCCGAGGTCGGCGTCCTGGATGCCGGTGAGGGCGCCGCCGACGCCGAAAGCCGCCGAGATGGTCCGGGTGTAACGGCTGTACGTCTCGGCCCAGTCCACGCGCCGGTCCCGTATCTCGGTCCGCAGCGGCCGCAACTGCTCGGCACCGGTGACGAACTCCTCCAGTCGGCGGGCGACTCCGGCGGGCAGTTCCTCGCTGTCGGCGACGGTGTTGTCCTTGCCGAGCCGCAGTTTCGCGACGGCCCGGTCGGTGCGCCGGGCGAGTTCGGCCAGTTCGTCCGCGCGTACGGCGGACGGGTCGGTGGCGTGGCGTACCGCGGCCGCGCGTTCGGCCTGGAGGGCGGCGACCGCCGCGGAGACCGGGGCGCGGACCGCGGCGTCCACGCGCTGGACCTGCCGGAGCCGGGAGACGTCCTGGGCGGTGGTCACGGTGGCGTAGGCCCACAGGGCCAGGAGGGAGACGACGGGCACCATCAGCAGGCAGACGATCTTGGCGCGCACGGTGCGGGGGCGGATGTGCCAGCGCTCCGCGCGCGGGGGTATTCCGTCCTGCGCGGTGCCCGGGGGTGTCTCGGGGCCTTCGTCGGCGGGTGGTCCGGCGTGCGCGCGGCGACCGCGCGCGGGCGGGGGCGGCGGCGTGTCGGGGCCGGCCGCGGGGGTCCTCCGGGGTGTACGCATGGACTCCTCGCTCGGGAGTGGTTCGGCGGTGTGCCACCGCGGCTTCGGGGCGAGCCACTCGGGCTTCGGGGGTGCCGTTGGGGCTACGGGCGCTGATGGGCGGGAGTACCGACCGGCCGCTGGGCCGAGGCGGTCGCCTCGCGCTCCCCCGCCGTCGGCGACAGCGCGACGAAGGCCGAGGTCAGGAAGAGGTAGGACCCGAGGCCGACGGCGAGGGGGAAGATGAACTGCATCGCCGTGGCCCCGGGCAGGGCCTCCCCGGAGGGTGTGACGCGCACACTCACCGCGAACATCCCGGTGTAGTGCATGCTGCTGACGGCCGCGCCCATGATCAGGGAGGCGAGGGTGACGGCGACGGGCGACTTGATGTTGAGCGCCGCCCACAGGGCCGCCGTCGCGGCGACGACGGCGATCAGGACGGAGAGCCCGACGAGCACCGGGTCGTAGGTCACGTCGCCGTGCAGGCGGACGGCCGCCATGCCCAGGTAGTGCATGCTCGCGACGCCTAGCCCGGTGGTGAGCCCGCCGAGCAACAGGGCCCGGCCGCGGTCACGGCCGTAGCCGACGGCGAAGACGCCGGCGCAGACGACGAGCATGGCGACGAGCAGGCTCAGGAGGGTCAGCGGCACGTCGTAGCGGATGTCGGTGCCGGCGACGCTGAAGCCGAGCATGGCCACGAAGTGCATGGTCCAGATGCCGGTGCCGATCGCCGACGCGGCGGTGACGAGCCAGTTGCGGCGTGAGCGCCCGGTGGCGGCGAGCGCGCGGACGGTGCAGCGCAGCCCGAGGGCGGCGCCTATGCAGGCCATCACGTACGACAGCGCGGGGGTCAGCCACCCCAGGGCGGCGTGGTCCAGGTGTCCCATGGCCCAGGGACGCTAGACCCGCCAGGGGCGCGTGAAGGGGGCGCATTTCGAAAGGTGTTGGAATATGACGCAGAGATGTACCGGAACGATCGGGTCACGCTCGAACATGTGCACTGAGGCGTCATCCGTGCCGGTGAGGAATCATGCGGTACATGAGCGACGAGCAGACGCGTGTCCAGGAGTTCTTCACCGCCCGCGCCGCCGACTGGGACACCCGGTTCCCCGACGACGGCCCGGCCTACGCCGCAGCGGTCGCGGAGCTCGGGCTGCGTGCGGGCGACCGTGTGCTCGACGCGGGGTGCGGCACCGGGCGCGCCCTGCCGCCGCTGCGGGCCGCCGTGGGACCGTCCGGAGTGGTCCTCGGGGCCGATCTGACCCCGGCCATGCTGCGCGAGGCCGTACGGGCCGGACGGGACCGTGACGGGGCGTTGCTGCTCGCGGACGTCGCCGCGCTGCCCCTGCGACCGCGGTCGCTGGACGCCGTGTTCGGGGCGGGTCTCATCTCGCATCTGCCGAGCCCGGCCGAGAACCTGCGGGAGCTGGCGCGCGTGGTGCGTCCCGGAGGTGTGCTGGCGCTGTTCCACCCCGTCGGCAGGGCGGCGCTGGCGGCTCGCCACGGCCGCCCGCTCACCCCGGACGACCTGCGCGCCGAACCCAACCTGCGCCCGCTGCTGGCCGGTTCCGGGTGGCGCCTGACGTCGTACGTCGACGAGGACGCCCGCTTCCTGGCGCTCGCCGTCCGCGAGGACTGAACCAGCGTGTCACCGGGCCTCGGAGCCGGGCACCTCCACGTGCCGCACGGGGCAGCCCCGGACGCCGGGGACGGGGCGGGTGCCCAGGTCGGCGATCCGGTAGCCGTTCGGGTAGCCCTTGATCTCCCAGTTCTGCCGGGCGAAGTGCGGGGCGCGCCGGGGCGGCAGCAGGCGGACGGCACGCCCGCGCAGCCGTACCGCGCGACGCGCCCACGCGCGCGTGGCGGCGCTCGGCGAGGTGTAGCGGAAGGCGCGCAGGAGCGGGTCGTCGAGCAGCGAGAGGATCGCGGCGCGGAGCAGGGGCGCGAGCGGGCGCGGGTACCAGGAGACCATGAGGTCGAGCGTGGCGTCCGCGACGCGGCGGGCGTCCTCGTCCCAGGCGAAGTGGGCCGCCTCGTAGTCGTCGAGGCAGGTCTCGAACTCCTCGTACGTCTCGGGGATGTCCTTGATGCCCATGTGCCGGCCCAGCGTGCGGTAGTGGACGACGCTGGCGACGACCTCGTGGCTCGACATCCTGCGCCAGCCGTAGGCGTCGATCCACCGCCTGGGCATCACGACGAACGTGCAGAGCACGTAGCGCATGTCCTCGTCGCTGATGTCGTAGCTGCGGTGCATCTGGTTGATGCGGCGGATCGCGGTCCTGCCCTGCTGGGCGTCGAAGCCGTGCTCGACGATGGCGTCCAGCAGCAGCGAGGTGTCGTCGTAGCGCTTCTGCGTACGCTCCGTGAGCTCCGCCGTCTCGGCGAGCAGCCGGCCGATGCTCGGGACGGCGTAGGTGCGGTACAGGGCCAGCTCCAGGGAACGGGTGAAGTCCCACGGGAACTCGTACGCCACGCTCAGCCGATAGATGTCCGAGGCGTCCCGGTAGGGGTCCATGCGACGGATTCGTTCCAGCCGTTCGAAGCGCTTCACGGTACCCTCCCCTTCCTGCCACCGAAGGTCCAACTCTACGTTGGTGAGCGGGAGATGAACGGTGAGCGGGGAAAACGCACAGGGGGAAGGTGGTCAGCACATGTGGAACAAGGTCCGCAAGGCCGGAGGCAGAGTCGCAGGTGCCTTGCGCACGGAGACGAAGTCCGACGGGGACAAACGTCCGCACAATCTCTTCGAGGCCGCGGCCGTCTACGTCACGGCCTGCGCCGAGGACGATCAGGAGCGGGCCGACGAGGCGTCCGGCTGGGTGTCGCCGGAGGCGCTGTCGTTCGGCGTGAACGAGCTGGCCTGCCGGGCCGTCGTCGCGCTCGCGCGGGAACGGGGCGAGTCTCCGGGGACCGTGGCCCGTGAACTGCTGGGCCTGCCGACGGCGTGAGGTGCCCGGCCCGGACGGCCGATTCGCCCCGTCCGCCGGAAAACTGCAGCTCCGGGTGCGCCTGCGAGGTCGTGACAAGCGGCTTCCGGGCGCACTAGGGTGCGCGCCGTTGGACCAACGGATGGGGAGGCTGGGATGGCCGGGACGGACGAGGACGCCGTCGCCGCCGCGGACGATGCGCTCTATGTGCTCACGGCGGTGCTGCTGACGCCGGCGAAGTTCCCGAGCGTGCTGGGCGACGACTATCCGGAGGCGTGCGCGGCGCTCGGCCTCGCGCCGCTCGCCGACGGGTACGGGCTGGTGCTCGGCCAGGACGGCGACGGCGCCCGCTGGACCGTGGTCATCGACGACGTCTCCCTGGTGGCCGTCGCGATCGCGTCCTGGGACTGCGGCATGGAGTACGAACTGTCGCCCGACGAGCGCACGGTCGTCGCGGCGCTGCCCGGCTGGCCCCTCGCGGTCGCCGTCGCGGCCCCCGGGGTGCCCGCGCCCCACGACCCCGGCCCGGAGGTCGACGACCGGGCCCCGCTGGCCCCGCCGGACACCACCGTCTGGGGACCGGCGCAGCGGCGCCTGGGCGCCGACGAGATCGCGCTGCAGTGGGCGACGTGGCGGGAGCAGGTGGACGACGCGGCATTCGCGACACCGGGGCCCTCCAGGACGACGGGCGAGGGCGACGACGGCGCGGAGGACGGCGGCGCGGAGGACGGCGGCGAGGTGGCCGGCGGTCCGGAGCAGAGCGGGGGGAACGAGCGGAGCGGAGGGAACGGGCAGCCGGGCCACAGCGGCATCCGGCGCGTCCTCGCGGAGGCCCGCACCTACCTCGACTCGCCGCCGCCGCTGGGCCGGGTCCGCTCGTCCTTCGCGCCGGGCGACGCGCGGACCCTGCGGGCCGACGGTCCCGGCTGGTCGCTCGTGGCCAGGACCGACGACATCGCGTTCGTGCTGCTCGACGAGGAACCCGGCGAGGTCCTGCCGGTGGGCCGGGGGCCGGAGCTGCCGGGTCTCCTCGAGGCACTCGACAAAATGGCCGTGCGGCCGAACTGACCGGCGCGCGCCGGGGCGGCCGGCCGGGCTGCGGTGCGGCCGGTCAGCGGCCCAGTTCCTTGCGGGTGGCGCGGCGCAGCCTGCGCCGCTGTGAGGGGTCCAGCGTGAGGTACGCGGCGGCCGGGACTCCCAGGATGATCAGCAGCGCGGCCCACCAGGGCAGCCAGATCAGCAGGATGAGCCCGACCGCCACACCGCCCGCGGCGATCTTGGCGTTCTTCGACATGACTGTCGCCTCCTTCGCGGCCATTGCCGCTCTCTGTCCCGAAAACGGACCCGCGCGTGCGGCGGTTCCGGACCGCGACCCTGAGACATCCCTGAGGCGCGACCCTGACGCACCCCTGAGACCTCCATGGTGACCCAGCTCACAGCTCCGCCATACCCGTCTGCGCCGAAAGTGCTGTACTCTCGGCGACTCCGTCCCGCTAGTCAAATTTGAGGACTCAGTCATAGTCGAGCATCCGACTCCCCCGGCACCTTCCTCCGAGATCTCCGAACTGGCCTCCTGCTGCGCCGTGTTCCTGCCCGGCGACCCTGCCCGCACCGGCACCGTCGCGTTCTGGCGGCCCAACGGCACGCCTCCTCCGGCCGTGGCGGCGGCGACCGTCGCGGACCTGACCGTCGTCGTGCCCGGCGACGACGGGGTCGAGCCGGAGGACGTGCCCGCCGTCCTGCTGCCCGTCCGCGCGGCCCTGCCGGTCCTCACACGCGCGCGTGCCGGTACGCACGGGCACCGGTCCACCGTGTTCTGGGGCGCGGCGGCCCTGCACGCCCTGCACCTCGTCGCGCGCGGGCTGCTGCTCCCGGGGCTGTCCCCGGGCGACCACGACGCCTGGCGCACGGGCCCGCTGCGCGCCCAGGACGTCGAGGCCGTACGCCGCCTCGCCGCCGCGATGCCGCCCGAGGCGCATGCCGTGCCGCCGGCCGGCGCCGGGGCGCTGCGGTTGCCCGACCCGGAGCAGCTCCTGCGCGCCTTCCTCGACGCGGTCGCCGACACCCTGCCGCGCTCCCCCGCAGCGCCACTCGTAACCGGCGGCCCCGCCTACGCGGCGCCCGACCCGGTGCACCTGCCGGAGCAGCGCGCGTGGGCGGCGGACGTCGCCGCGGGCCACGACGCGGGCGTGCGGCTGTCGCTGCGGATCGAGACGCAGGGGCTGGCCGACGCCACGGCGTTCGACGACACGGCACCCGACGGCACGGACGTGACGTTCCGGGCCGTGCTCCAGGTGCACAGCGTGAGCGATGCCGCGCTCGTCGCGGACGCCGCGGACGTCTGGGCCGACGGCGCCCGGAGCGAGGCGTTCGGCCCGCGCGCGCGGATGGACGCCCTGCTCGCCCTCCGCCGTGCGGCCCGGGCCTGGCCCGCGCTGACGCCACTGCTCTCGGCGGCCGTGCCGGACGCGGTCGAGCTCGACGACGAGGAGGTCACCGAACTCCTCGGCGCCGGCGCCCGCGCCCTGGCGGCGGCCGGCGTCGACGTGCACTGGCCGAAGGGTCTGACCCGCGACCTCACCACGCGCGCGGAGGTGGGTCCCGCGGAGGCGGGACCGTCCGACAACAAGACCGAATCCGAATCCGAATCCGTGTCGGAGTCCGAGTCCGGCAAGGCCTCCGCCGCCATGCCGTCGTTCCTCTCCGCCGACGCGCTGCTCGCCTTCAACTGGTCGTTCACACTGGGCGACCAGCGGCTGAGCCGCGAGGAACTGGACCGTCTCGCCGAGGCCAAACGCCCGGTGGTGAGGCTGCGCGACCAGTGGGTCCTGATCGACCCTCAGGAGGTGCGCCTGGCCCGCTCCCGGCAGGACCACAAGGTCACGCCGGTGGACGCGCTGGGCGCGGCCCTGACCGGCTGGGCGGAGGTGGACGGCCACCGGGTCGAGGTGCGGCCCACCGGGTGGCTGGCGGCCCTGCGGGAGAGGCTGCAGAACCCCGAGGGGCAGCGACCCGTGGAGCAGCCGGCCGCCCTCGCGGCCACCCTGCGGGACTACCAGCGGCGGGGCCTGAACTGGCTCGTGAGCATGACATCGCTGGGCCTCGGCTGCTGTCTCGCCGACGACATGGGGCTCGGCAAGACGATCACGCTGATCGCCCTGCACTTGCACCGGCAGACCGACTCCCGGTCCGCCGGGCCCACCCTGGTGGTCTGCCCGACGTCCCTGATGGGCAACTGGCAGCGGGAGATCGAGCGGTTCGCGCCCGGCACTCCGGTGCGGCGCTTCCACGGCGCGCGGCGCAGCCTGGACGGCCTCGCCGACGGGGAGTTCGTGCTCACCACGTACGGCACGATGCGCCTGGACGCGTCCCGGCTGGCCGGGGTGCCGTGGGGCCTGCTCGTGACGGACGAGGCCCAGCACGTGAAGAACCCGTACTCCTCGACCGCCCGGGAGCTGCGTTCCATCGGGGCACGCGCGCGCGTGGCGCTCACGGGCACCCCGGTGGAGAACAACCTGTCGGAGCTGTGGGCGATCCTCGACTGGACGACCCCGGGGCTGCTGGGCCGGCTCGGCACCTTCCGCCGACGGTACGCGGAGGCCGTCGAGGGCGGCCAGGACCCGGCCGCCGCGGACCGGCTGTCCCGGCTGGTCCGGCCGTTCCTGCTGCGCCGCCGCAAGTCGGACCCGGGGATCGCGCCCGAGCTGCCGCCGAAGACGGAGACGGACCACGCCGTGTCGCTCACCCAGGAGCAGGCGGCTCTGTACGAGGCCGTGGTGCGCGAGGCGCTCGCGGAGATCGCCGGGGCGGACAGCATGGCGCGGCGGGGCCTGATCGTGAAGCTGCTGACCGGCCTCAAGCAGATCTGCAACCACCCCGCGCAGTACCTGAAGGAGGAGCGGCCGGTGATCGCCGGACGCTCCGGGAAACTGGAGCTGCTGGACGAACTGCTGGACACGATTCTCGCGGAGCGGGCGGGCGTACTGGTCTTCACGCAGTACGTGCAGCTGGCCCGTCTCCTCGAACGGCACCTGGCGGCCCGCGGGACGCCCACGCAGTTCCTGCACGGCGGGACGCCCGTCGCCGAGCGCGAGGCCATGGTGCGGCGCTTCCAGGACGGTGACGTGCCGGTCTTCCTGCTGTCGCTGAAGGCGGCCGGCACCGGTCTGAACCTCACCCGGGCCGAGCACGTCGTGCACTACGACCGCTGGTGGAACCCGGCGGTGGAGGCGCAGGCGACCGACCGCGCCTACCGCATCGGGCAGACGCGGCCCGTGCAGGTGCACCGGATCATCGCCGAGGGAACCATCGAGGACCGCATCGCCGAACTGCTCGCCCGCAAGCGGGAGCTGGCGGACGCGGTCCTGGGCTCGGGCGAGGCGGCGCTCACGGAGCTGACGGACGCGGAGCTGGCGGATCTGGTCGAACTGCGAGGGGGCCTGCGATGACTCGGCACGACGAAGACAGGGAGCGGACGTTCGCCGCGCTGCCTCCCGCGCGCGGGAAGGGCTTCGCGCAGACCTGGTGGGGCCAGGCGTGGCTGAAGGCGCTGGAGGACACGGCGCTGGACTCGGCGCAGCTCAAGACGGGCCGCCGGCTGGCGCGCGCGGGAGCGGTCGGCGCGGTGTCGGTGCGCCCGGGGCGGCTCACGGCCGTCGTCCAGGACCGCGACCGCACGCCGCACCGGGCCGACGTCCTGCTGGCGGAGCTGACGGACGAGCAGTGGGACCGGCTCCTGGACATGACCGTGGAGCGGGCCGGCCATGTGGCGGCGCTGCTGGACCGGGAGATGCCGCCGCACCTGGTCGAGGACGCGGCCGCCGCGGGCGTCGAACTGCTGCCGGGCCTGGGCGATCTGGAGCCGGAGTGCGGCTGCGAGGCCTGGGACCACTGCGGGCACACGGCGGCGCTCTGCTACCAGGTGGCACGGCTGCTGGACCAGGACCCGTTCGTCCTGCTGCTGATGCGGGGGCGCGACGAAGTCACCCTGCTGGGCGACCTGCAGTCGCGCAGTGGGGCGTCCGCCGTCGAGTCCTCGGGGCCGCAGGGCGTGGACGCGGCCGAGGCGTACGCGGCCGGTGACATCCTGCCCCCGCTGCCGGCCCTGCCCGAACTGCCCGGCGAGCCGGGCGTGCCGCCGTCCCTGGACACCGGGACACCGCCCGCCGCGGGCATCGACCCGGCCGCGCTGGAGTTCCTGGCCGCCCGGACCGCCGTTCAGGCCCACCGCCTGCTCGCGGAGGCGCTCCGAGGCTCCTGCGACACCGAGCCGACGGTGGCGCAGGACGCGGTGCGACTGGCCGCGGGCGACCCCCCGGGGGAGGTGGCGGGCCGTCTCGCCGACGGGTCGGGGCGCGGCCGGGAGGGGCTGGCGGCAGCGGTACGCGCCTGGCGGCTCGGGGGCACGGACGCGCTGTCCGTCCTCGACGAGGAGTGGCGGGTGGAGGGTGAAGCGCTGGCACGCGCGCGTGCCGCCCTGGAGTCGGCCTGGGACGCGGACGAGCGGCCCGAGCTGCGGGCCCGGGGCAACCGGTGGACGGTGGTCGGCGCGCCGGTCCAGCTCCGGCTCGGCCGGGACGGCCGGTGGTGGCCGTACCACAGGGAACGCGGCCGCTGGATGCCCTCGGGAGGCGCGGCCCAGGACCCGGCGACGGCCCTGACGTCCGCCGGACTCGCCGCCGGGGACGATCCCGCGCTGCCGTCAGGGCAGTAGCTCGTCGGGGTCCAGCGACGGGAGGAGCGATTCGAAGCCGCTCGGGAGATCGCTCGGCAGCCGGGTGGGAAAGCCCGACGGCAGCCGGGTCGGCAGCTCGCTCGGCAGCCTGGAGGGCAGCTCGGTGGGAATGCCGAAGGACGGCGCGGGAGTGCGGCTCGCGCTGTCGCCGGGCGGCTCCTTGTCCGTCGGGTCGTCCCGCCCCGAGGCCATCAGCACCACGACGGACACGGCTGCGGCGGCCACGAGCACGGCGAGCAGGACGATCAGCGGATTCCGGCGCCGGGGAGGCCCGGGCGGGTGAGGCGGTACGGGCGGCAGGGCCATACCGACCAGGGTCGCCGCCTTCTCCCCAAGATGGGAGGGGCGCACGGAGGTTGATACGGGCTCATGCCACGGATCGCATGATTCCGGAGCATGACGGGCCCGCCGCCCGGTCACCATGACCGGTCGACGGGCCCGCACGCGCGCGTGGCTCACGACTCAGGGACGGGCAACACCCGGCTCGACCGGACGGGCCCGCACGCGCGCCTGGGCTCATGACTCCGGGCCCGCACGCGCGCGTGCGCTCACGACGCAAAGACGGGCAACACCCGGCTCGACCGGACAGGCCCGCACGCGCGTGTGCCTCAGCCGCGCGCCCCCAGCAGGTGGTCCATCGCCAGCTGGTCCAGGCGCTCGAAGGCCATGCCGCGGGCCGCGGCCGCCTCGACGTCGAAGGCCTCGAAGGCCGACCGGTCGGCGAGCAGCGCCTGGAGGCCGTCCGCGGCGGTGGGCTGGGCCAGCTCGTCCAGGCGGGCGGCGCGCAGGGCCTCCTGGACCTCCGGGTCGGAACGGAAGGCGGCGGCGCGCTCCTTGAGGATCAGGTAGTTGCGCATGCAGCCGGCCGCCGAGGCCCACACGCCGTCCAGGTCCTCGGTCCGCGGCGGCTTGAAGTCGAAGTGCCGCGGGCCGCTGTAGCCGGCCGACTCCAGCAGGTCGACCAGCCAGAACGCGGCGCGCAGGTCACCGGCGCCGAAGCGCAGGTCCTGGTCGTACTTGATGCCGGACTGGCCGTTGAGGTCGATGTGGAACAGCTTGCCCGCCCACAGGGCCTGCGCGATGCCGTGCGGGAAGTTCAGCCCGGCCATCTGCTCGTGCCCCACCTCGGGGTTGACGCCGTACAGCTCCGGACGCTCCAGGCGCTCGATGAACGCCAGGGCATGGCCGACGGTCGGCAGCAGGATGTCGCCGCGCGGCTCGTTCGGCTTGGGCTCGATGGCGAAGCGCAGGTCGTAGCCCTGGGAGGTGACGTACTCGCCGAGCAGGTCGAAGGCCTCCTTCATCCGGTCCAGGGCCGCGCGGACGTCCTTGGCGGCACCCGACTCGGCACCCTCCCGGCCGCCCCAGGCCACGTACACCTGGGCGCCGAGTTCGACGGCGAGGTCGATGTTGCGGATGGTCTTGCGCAGGGCGTAGCGGCGCACGTCGCGGTCGTTGGCGGTGAACGCGCCGTCCTTGAAGACCGGGTGCGTGAAGAGGTTGGTGGTGGCCATCGGGACCTTCATGCCCGTGGCGTCCAGCGCCTGCCGGAAGCGCTTGATGTGGGCCTCGCGCTCGGTGTCGCTCGAGCCGAACGGGATGAGGTCGTCGTCGTGGAAGGTGACGCCGTGCGCGCCGAGCTCGGCCAGGCGCTGCACCGTCTCGACCGGGTCGAGGGCACGCCGCGTGGCGTCGCCGAAGGGGTCCCGTCCCTGCCAGCCGACGGTCCACAGGCCGAAGGTGAACCTGTCCTCGGGGGTGGGCTGGTAGCTCATGCCGCGGCTCCTTGCTCGCTGAGGCTATTTCGTCATGCCGATTTACAAATTAGTATGCGAGCACCTCTCTGGGAAGAGACAAGGTGCCTCCGAACGGAGACACGAGCCGCGCGCAGTAGGGAGAAGCCCGATGTCAGCAGCCGAGGGTCCGCTCGTCGTCGGCGTGGACTCGTCCACCCAGTCCACGAAGGCACTGGTCGTCGACGCGGCCACCGGCCGGGTCGTCGCGAGCGGCCAGGCGCCGCACAGCGTCTCCTCAGGGGCCGGCCGCGAGAGTGATCCGCGCCAGTGGTGGGACGCGCTGTGCGAGGCCCTGCGCCAGTGCGGCGACGCGGCGCACGAGGCCGCCGCGGTGTCGGTCGGCGGCCAGCAGCACGGTCTGGTCGCCCTGGACGACCGGGGCGAGCCGGTGCGCCCGGCCCTGCTGTGGAACGACGTGCGCTCGGCGCCGCAGGCACGCCGGCTGACCGAGGACCTGGGCGGGGCCAAGGTCTGGGCCGAACGCACCGGAAGCGTCCCCGCCGCATCCTTCACCGTCACCAAGTGGGCCTGGCTGGCCGAGCACGAGCCGGAGGCGGTCCGCGCCACGAAGGCCGTGCGCCTCCCCCACGACTACCTCACCGAGCGGCTCACCGGTCAGGGCACGACCGACCGCGGCGACGCCTCCGGGACGGGCTGGTGGGCGTCGGGGACGGAGGCCTACGACGAGGAGATCCTGGCGCACGTGGGGCTCGACCCGGCCCTGCTGCCCCGCGTGGTCCGGCCCGGGGAGGTGGCGGGCACGGTGCGCGACAGCCATGACCTGCCGTTCTCCAAGGGCACCCTGGTCGCGCCCGGCACCGGCGACAACGCCGCGGCGGCGCTGGGCCTGGGCCTGCGCCCCGGCATGCCGGTGCTGAGCCTCGGCACGTCGGGCACGGTGTACGCGGTGTCGCGGCGGCGGCCCGCCGATCCGAGCGGCACGGTGGCGGGCTTCGCCGACGCCCGCGGCGACTGGCTGCCGCTGGCGTGCACCCTGAACTGCACGCTCGCCGTCGACCGCGTGGCGACGCTGCTGGGCCTGGACCGCGAGGCCGTCGAGCCGGGCACGGCCGTCACGCTGCTGCCCTACCTGGACGGCGAGCGCACCCCGAACCTGCCGAACGCCTCCGGGCTGCTGCACGGCCTGCGGCACGACACCACCGCCGGGCAGCTGCTCCAGGCCGCCTACGACGGTGCCGTCCACTCCCTGCTGGGCGCGCTCGACCTGGTCCTGGACGAGGACGCGGAGCCCTCGGCACCGCTGCTGCTGATCGGCGGCGGCGCCCGCGGCACGGCCTGGCAGCAGACCGTCCGGCGGCTGTCGGGACGCCCGGTGCAGGTGCCCGAGGCGAAGGAGCTGGTGGCGCTCGGCGCCGCCGCGCAGGCGGCCGGGCTGCTGACCGGGGAGGACCCGGCGGCGGTCGCACGCCGCTGGGACACGGCGGCCGGGCCGGTGCTCGACGCCGTCGAGCGGGACGAGGAGACGCTGGCCAGGATCGCCGGGGTACTCTCCGACGCGGCTCCGCTGCTGGAGCGGGGGACGGCCGGGAGCTGAGGCGAGTGCACCGTGAACGCCCTGGAGCCGACGCGGCATCCCGTGCTCGAAGGACCCTGCGGAGGCGCGGATCCGGCTCGGACGACCGGGTGGGGGCGCGAAGCCGGCCCGGACGACCCTGCGCGGAGTCGGCCCGGACTCCCCGGGAGGCCCACCGGCGGGCCTCCCCGCCCCACCCCTGACCCAGCCCGGAGGCTGACGCAGGCATGACCGCACCACCGCACGAGAGCGACCCCGCCGGACCGGAGCGTGCCCCACACGCAGGCCACCCCGCCGGACCAGGGCACACGCCGCACGCAAGCCACCCCACCGAACCGGAGCGTGCCCCACACGCAGGCCACCCCGCCGGACCAGGGCACACGCCGCACGCAAGCCACCCCACCGAACCGGAGCGTGCCCCGCACGAGAACCACCCCGCCGCGCCAGGGCGTCCCCCGCGCGCGGGCGGCCCGCGCCGGGCCACGCCCGACACCCAGCAGGGCATGCGCCGCCGCAATCTCGCCCGTGTGATGCACACCGTCCGCGCCGAGGGGCCGCTGTCCCGGGCCGCCGTCGCCGCCCGGATCGGCCTGACCCGGGCGGCGGTGTCGACGCTGGTCGACGAACTCGTCCGCGCGGGGCTGATCGAGGAGCTGGGGCCCGAGCGGCCCGGCCGGGTGGGTCGTCCCGGCTCCGCGCTCGCCGTCAGTGCGCGCGGCCCGGCCGGGATCGGCGCGGAGATCGGCGTCGACCACCTCGCGGTCTGCGCCGTCGACCTGCGGGGCACCACGCGGGCGCGGGCGATACGGCAGGGCGTGAACCGCGGCCGCTCCCCCGAGCCCGTGCTCGCGGAGCTCACCGAACTGATCCACGGGGTCGTCGCCGAGGCGGAAGCCGAGGGCCTGTGGCCGGCCGGGCTCGCCGTGGCCGTGCCGGGCCTGGTGGCGCGTGACTCCCGGACCGTCGTCCGGGCCCCGAACCTCGACTGGCACGACACGGACCTCGGCGGCCTGCTGCCGAGCGAGTTCCCGCTGACGGTGGACAACGAGGCCAACTTCGGCGCACTCGCCGAACTCTGGCTCGGTGACGGCACGCCGGGCGACTTCCTGCACGTGTCGGCGGAGATCGGCATCGGTGGCGCGGTCGTGGTGGACGGCGGGCTGCTGCGCGGCACGCGCGGTTTCGCCGGCGAGCTGGGGCACGTGCCGGTCCAGCCCGACGGGCCGGTGTGCGCGTGCGGGGGGCGCGGGTGCCTGGAGCAGTACGCCGGTGAGGAGGCGGTGTTGCGCGCGGCCGGGCTGGAGCCGGACGAGGACCGCGTGGGACTGCTCGCGGGGCGCGCCGCGGACGGCGACGAGGACGTGCGCCGGGCCCTGCGTGAGGCGGGCACCGCGCTCGGTGTCGCCCTGACCGGGGCGGTCAACCTGCTCGACCCGGAGAGCGTGGTGCTGGGCGGGGAGTTGTCGGGCCTGGCGCCCTGGCTGCTGCCCTCGCTGCGAGAGGAGTTGGCGCGGCGGACCGCGGGTCCGGTCTGCCCCGTGTCGGTGTCCCGGCTGGGCCCGGAGGGGCCGCTGCTCGGGGCGGCGCACTCGGTGGTGCGGGCGGTGCTGGACGACCCGGCGGCCGTCGCCGGGCGGGCCTGAAAAGGGCGTTCACCGACCCGCCGCTCATGTCGTCCCGCGTCCCGAATCACCCGGCCGAGTGAGCGAGTTATCCACATTCTCCGGCCCGTCCACCGCTTCGCGGCGGGTCCCGACGGCCTGCCCGCGGTCGCCGTAACTTGATCCACGCGAGCCGCGACCACAACGGCCGCCGCGCTCCGCAGTTGAGCACGTGACACCTGCCCGTGGACACCGGAAGGCCCCACTCATGCATCAGACGCGATCTTTCCCCAGCCGGCGAGGCATCCTCATGGGCGCCGCCCTCACCGCCGTCCCGCTCGCCCTGCTCCCGGACGCCCGGGCCGCCGCCCGGCCACAGGCCGTCGACCATCCGGGAGCCGCCTGGCAGCCGGCGAGCCGCGCCAACTACACACCGTCGAACCGCCCTCGTGCCCATCCCCTGCGCTATGTGGTCATCCATGTCGCGCAGACGACCTATTCCGGCACCCTGTCCGTCTTCCGGAACCCCAGGACGAAGGTGTCCGCGCACTACGTGGTGCGCGCGGCCGACGGAAAGGTGGCGCAGTGCGTACGCGAGTCGGACATCGCCTGGCACGCCGGGAACTGGGACTACAACACCCGCAGCATCGGCATCGAGCACGAGGGCTGGGTGGATCGGCCCAAGTACTTCACGGACGTCATGTACGAGCGGTCGGCCCGGCTCACGGCGGCGATCTGCGCCAGGTACGACATCCCCCGCGACCGCGCGCACATCATCGGCCACCACGAGGTACCGGGCAGCGACCACACCGACCCCGGCCGGCACTGGGACTGGAAGCGCTACCTCAGACTGGTCAACTCCTTCTGAAACCACGGCCCATGTCCACCCGCACGCACCTCACGTCCCGGTTACGAATCACTCAACCCCTGGTTGCGCGACGGTAAGCAGGCGACGATGGGACCATGACTCTGGCCCAGCGCGCCCTGGAGCGCCTGCAGGCCTGGCCCGACCTCACGGCGGGCCCGGCGAGTTGCGGTACCGGACGGGCGCTCCGTTCCGTCCGCGACGAGATCGTCCACTTCCACTCTCCGCGGGACGTGGACCTCCACCTCACTCGCCGGGCCATCCAGCGCTTCCACTACGACCTCTCCGGTTCGAGCGCGATCCGTCTGGTTCCCGGATCGTGCTGGGTGACGGTCCACCTCGACTGCGAGGCGGACGTCGACCTGCTGCTCACCCTGGTGAGCAGCGCCCTCAAGGCCCACCAGGCCCGGCCGCCCGCCGACGAGCCACGGCCCGTCGGTTGCAACTTCCACCGCGTCACGGTGCTTCCGCGCGACGCGGCGGCGGGTGGCTGAGCCTTGCCGAGCCGACCTGAGGCGGTCAACGCCGAGGCATGGAACACGTACGGGGCACACCACCTGCGGCGCGGCACGGTGCTGCCGGAAGCGGCCGGTCTGGACTGGGGGTTCGGGGGCGCCGGGCCGGGCGTCGAGGTGCTCGGGGAGCTGACGGGGCGGCGGGTGCTGGATCTCGGGTGCGGTCCGGCCCGGCACGCCGCGTATCTGGTCCGGGCGCACGGCGCGCTGGTGGACGCGGTCGACGCCTCGGCCGGCCAGTACGAACGGGCGCGTGCCCGCTACGGCTCGCTGCCCGGGCTGCGGCTGGTCCTGGCCGACGCGGTGGAGCACCTGCGCTCGGCGGAGCCGTACGACGTCGTCTACTCCGTCAACGCCGTCCCGTACCTCGACCCGCACCGGCTGCTGCCCGCCCTCGCCGGGGCGCTCAGACCGGGCGGCAGGTTCTGCTTCACGGTGCTGCACACCAACGCGCGCGGCGACGGCCCGTCCGAGCGTGTCGCGGCCCGGCCGGAGATCCTGCGGCTGGCGGGCGGCGGTGACGTCACCGTCCAGATGTGGGTCCTCACCCCGGACCTGTGGGCGGAGCTGCTCACCGAGTACGGGCTACGGGTGGAGCGCGTCGACGTCCTCGGCACGCCGCAGGACGGAAACCAGGCGTCCTACCGGCTGTTCCAGGTGACGCGGCCCGTCCGCGTCTCCTCCCGGCCGCGCGTCGGGAAGCCGCCGCCGGCGCACGCGGCGCTCGGGGTGGGTGCCGTCCTGTACGGGCCGCGTGGACTGCTGCTCGGCCGGCACCGGCGCGGGACGTGGGAGCTGCCCGGCGGGACGGTGGAGCCCGGGGAGTCGCTGCGGGAGACGGTCGTGCGCGAACTCGGCGAGGAGACGGGGATCGTGGCGCGGCCGCAGGACGTCCGGCTGCTGGGGACGCTCCTGGACGACGTGGGCGGTGTCGTCCGGGTGACCGTGGCGGCCCTGGTCACCGCCTGGCGGGGCGAGCCGTCGGACCAGCCCGGGGAGAGTGTGGGCCGCTGGCGCTGGTTCGCCCTGGACCGGCTGCCGGACCAGCTGTTCGTGTGCAGCGCGCAGGCCCTCACCGCCTGGCGGCCCGGCCTGCCGATCGACCACACGCCGGCGCACTTCACGCCGTACACCACCGGAACGGACGACGGCTGAGGCACCCGGAGGGGTGCGTTTTTTCAGCCGTTCCCGCGTAGTCGGCGCCGAGCCGCCCTGCCGGCCCCCGTGGTCTGGTGCACTGCCCCCTGAGTGTCGGGAGTTGACGAGACATCAGGGGGCACGGTGACAGGTCGTCACACACGGCGAGGAGCCGGCAGAGCGGTGCTGGCCTTCCTCACGGCGTTCGGAGCACTGGCCGGTGCGGGCCTGGCGGGGGCGGCACCGGCCGGCGCCGTCCAGAAGGGCGTGCGGGTCGCGCCGGGCGTCACGTACCAGGAGTTCGACATCAAGGCGGCCAAGGGGGTGACGCACGCGCATGTGCTGAGCGTCGACCTGGGTCATCCGAACGTCCGGGTCGAGCTGCTGTACCCCGGGGCGGTGGCCTCGCGCGCGCAGGTCTCGCGGATGGCCGACGCGCAGGGGGCGGTCGCCGGGGTCAACGGCGACTTCTTCAACATCTCCGAGACGCAGCACCCGGGCGTGGAGGCGACCGGCGCGAGTGTCGGCCCGGCGATCGCGGCCGGGCGGACGCTCAAGGCGGCCGTGCCGAACGGCCAGCGTTTCGGGCCGGCGCTGCCGCCCGGCACGTCCACCGAGGACGTGTTCGGCGTCGGCACCGACGGGCGGGCCCGGCTGGACCGGCTGGCTCTGCGGGGCTCGGTCCGCACGTCCGAGGCGCAGTTGCCGCTCGGCGGGCTCAACCAGTACGCGCTGCCGGTGGGTTCCGTCGGCGCGTTCACCTCCGACTGGGGCAGCGCCTCCCGGGTGCGCGCCACGTGCGGCACGGACACGGACCGCGCGGCGCCGTGCAGCACGGACACATACGAGGTGACGGTCCGCGACGGCAAGGTCGTGTCGGCCGCCGACACCCCGGGCAGCGGTCCGATCGCCGCGGGGACCACCGTGCTGGTCGGGCGCGAGGCGGGCGCCCAGCAGCTGCGGAAGTTCTCCACCGGTGAGGCGGTCGAGGTCGAGCACGCTCTCGTGGCGGCCACCAGCGGCACCCCGTACCGCCTCGCCCTCGGCGGCTACCCGGTCCTCACGGGCGGGCGGCCGCTGCCGGGGCTCGACGACACGGCATCGGCCGTCCGTACGGCCGTGGGGATCGCCGACGGCGGGCAGCGCGTGCTGCTGCTCGCCCTGGACGGCGCCGCCGCCTACCGCACCGGCCTGACGATCGCCGAAGTGGCCGGCGCCATGCGGAAGCTGGGCTCGGACGACGCCTTCAGCCTGGACGGCGGCGGATCGTCGACGCTGGTCGCCCGGAAACCCGGGGCGAGCACCGTCTCCGTGCGCAACCATCCGAGCGGCGGTGCCGAGCGGGCCGTCCCGAACGGCATCGGCGTGTTCTCGGGAGCCTGAACCTCAGGGCCGCAGACTGCTCACGATGTCCGCCGTCGCGGTGAGGCCGCTGTGGATGGTGGGGGCGATGCTGGTGCTGGCCAGGTAGAAGCCGAGCAGCAGGCAGACCAGGGCGTGGGAGACCTTCAGCCCGCCGTTGCGCAGGAAGATCACCGCCAGGATCACGAGCAGCAGCACCGCAGAGATGGAAATGGCCATCGTCGACTCCTCCGCCACGCCGCCTTGTCCGGTTCACGGCGTTCGGCCGTAAGTGTGGCGTAGCGGAGGGTTCGTCCGTGCGGCTGAGCTGTCCGCCGAACGTGTGGTGTCCTCGCCGGGACGCTATGCCGCCCGGCGGGCGTCGAGGAACGCCTCCAGACCGGCGAGGTCGTCGGTGTTGAGGTGGTCGACGTCCGCGGCGAGCAGTTCGGACCACAGGGCGTCCCGGGCGGGTCCGGCCAGGTCCGGGGTCGCCCAGAACCGCACCCGCCGGCCCCGCTGGTGGGCGGCCGCGACGATGCCGCGCAGCTTCTGCCGCTCGGCGTCGGGGAAGGCGCCCACACCCCGCCAGGTGAAGTTGAGCGTCCAGTTGTCGCTGATCAGCGGGATGAAGGAGGCCGGGGCCTGGCTGCCGAGATCGGTGAGGCGGCCGTCGTAGAAGGCGCGCCGGACGGTCTGGGCCTCCATGGGGGCGCGGGCCGCGCGGTCGCCGGAGATGACGGCGGTGACCGGGCCGCGGTGGACGCGGCCGTGGGCGTAGGTGGTGAACAGGTGCCGGTAGCGACGCAGATGGCGGTCGAGTTCGAGGTACGTCGAGGCGCCCTCGGTCTTGATGTCGATGAGCAGTTGCAGCGAGCCCCGGTACCCCCGGTACACACGCCCCCGGTTGGCCCGGACGCGGGCGGCGAGCGGGTCGAGGTAGAGGGACTCGAGGGTGCGGGCGGGGTCGAGGTCCTCCGGGTCGTGCGCGACGAGCAGTTGGTCGCCGATGAGGTAGATGTCGGCCTCGACGCTGCCGAAGCGGTGGCCGAGGGCGTCGAAAAGCGGGCGCGGGTGCTCGTAGTCGTTGTGGGCGTGGGCGCGCCACAACGGGCGGCGCCCGTGCCGCCGTTCACCGGCCGACGCGTCGGTGGCGGGCAGGGCGACCGCGCCGGCGAAGGCCGCGCCGAGGGTGGTGAGGGCTCTGCGACGGGTGGTGAGGGCCATGCTCTGCCTCCCTGGGAGTGCCGTACGGAACCCTGCGAGTATGGGGTGCCGGCAGGCACAAGAAGCAGGCCCGGGCGTGGAGTTGGCCGAACTGCCACCGGTGGTTCACTTCACCCGGCCTGGGCGCACGGAAAGGCCCGCCCCAGGTGGGGCGGGCTTCTCCGGGTCTTCCGCGGGCTGTTGCCGGGTGTCGGCGTGGTGTACGTCAGGGGGCCTGGAGGTCGACCAGTGCGGCCAGGGCCTCCCGGTGGGCTCCGGCGGTGCCGTAGGCGAGGGAGTCGGCCTTGGCGCGCTTGAGGTACAGATGCGCCGGGTGCTCCCAGGTCATGCCGAGGCCGCCGTGCAGTTGCAGGGCCTCCTCGGCGGCGTGGACGGCGACCGGCGCCGCGTAGGCCTGGGCGACGGAGACGGCCACGTCGACGTCCTCGCCGGTGGCCAGGGCGTCGGCGGCGTTGCGGGCGGCCGCGCGGAGGTTGACGGACTCCAGCCACAGCTGGGCCAGCCGGTGCTTGAGCGCCTGGAAGCCGCCGACGGGCCGGTTGAACTGCTTGCGTTCCTTCAGGTAGCGGACGGTCTCGGTCAGCGACCGGTCGGCCAGGCCGAACTGCTCGGAGGCGAGCAGCCCGGCTCCGGCGCGCAGGGCCCGGCGGACGGCGGGCTCGGCGTCGCCGAGGAGGCGGCCCGGGACTCCGTCGAGGGTGACGGTCGCGAGCGGCCGGGTCAGGTCCAGGGAGATCTGGGGCGTGACGGTCGCGGCGGTGGCGTCGACCGCGTACAGGCCGCCGTCGTCGGCGGGCACGAGCAGCACGTCCGCGGCGGTCGCGTCCGCGATGGCGGTCAGCTCGCCGCGCAGGACGCCGTCGTCGTGCCGGACGACCTTGTAGGCGGTGCCCGGCGCGACGTTGAGGGCGACCGCGAGCACGCCGATCGACGTCCCGGACGCCAGCTCGCGGAGCAGGTCGTCGGTGCCGCAGGCGAGCAGCGCCTCGGTGGCGACGACCGCGCTGGTCAGGTACGGCACGGGCGCGACCGCACGGCCCAGTTCCTCCAGCACCACGGCGGCTTCCCGGTGGGTGGCCCCCTGGCCGCCCAGTTCCTCGGGCACCAGCAGGCCCGCGAGGCCCATGCCGTCGGTGAGCGTCTTCCACAGCTCCAGGTGGTGCGGGGCGTCCGACTCGGTGCGGGCGATGACGCCGGGCGCGTCGCAGTGGTCGGCGAGCAGGTCGCGGACGGCGGCGCGCAGCGCCTCTTCCTCTTCCGAGTACAACAGGTCGCGCTCGTTCTTCACCGGGCCAGGTCCTTCCATGCGACGTCCTTGTCGGTGCGCGGTTCGGCGGGCAGGCCGAGGACCCGCTCGGCGACGATGTTGAGCAGGACCTCGCTGGTCCCGCCCTCGATGCTGTTGCCCTTGGAGCGCAGGTAGCGGTAGCCGGCCTCGCGGCCGGTGAAGTCGACCAGTTCCGGGCGGCGCATGGTCCAGTCGTCATACAACAGGCCCTCTTCGCCGAGGAGTTCCACTTCCAGGCCGCTGATCTCCTGGTTGAGGCGGGCGAAGGCCAGCTTCATGCCGGCGCCCTCGGGGCCGGGCTGGCCCGCGACGAGCTGCTGGCGCAGCCGCTCGGCGGTGAGGCGGGAGACCTCGGCCTCCACCCAGAGCTTCAGCAGCCGCTGGTGCAGGTCGTGGGTGCGCAGCTCGGGGCGCTCGCGCCAGGTCTTCGACACCGGGCCGATCATGCCGCCCTCGCGGGGCAGCCGCATGCCGCCGATGGCCACGCGCTCGTTGTTCAGCGTGGTCTGGGCGACCTTCCAGCCCTCACCGACCGCGCCGAGTCGGTGCGCGTCCGGGATGCGGACGTCGGTGAGGAACACCTCGTTGAACTCGGCCTCGCCGGTGATCTGCCGCAGCGGCCGCACCTCGACGCCCGGGTCGGTCATGTCGCAGACGAAGTACGTGATGCCGCGGTGCTTGGGCACGTCCGGGTCGGTGCGGGCGATGAGGATGGCCCAGCGGGCGACATGGGCGCTGGACGTCCAGACCTTCTGCCCGTTCACCACCCAGTCTCCCCCACTCTCGGCTTCGCTCGAGCGGGAGGAGCCCCCACCTTCCCGGACGGCCCGGGTGCCGAGCGCGGCGAGGTCGGATCCGGCGCCGGGTTCGCTGAACAGCTGGCACCAGACCTCCTCCCCCGTCCACAACGGCCTGAGGAACCGCCGCTTCTGTTCCTCGGTGCCGTAGCCCAGGATGGTCGGCGCGGCCATGCCGAGGCCGATGCCGATGCGCCGCGGGTCGTTGTCGGGGGCGCCGGCCGCCTCCAGCTCGGCGTCCACGACGGCCTGGAGGGAGCGGGGCGCACCGAGTCCGCCGAGCCCCTCGGGGTAGTGCACCCACGCCAGCCCGGCGTCGAAGCGGGCCCGGAGGAAGTCCAGGCGGTCGGTCGAGGCCGGCGGGTGCGTGGCCAGCAACTCCCGCGTACGGCGGCGCAGTTCCTCGGCGTCGGTCATGCTGCTCCCTCCAGGACGACGGCGACGCGGCCGGTGGTGCGGCCGTCCGCGACCTTCTGCACGGCGTCGGCGGCACCGCCGAGCGGCACCCGCTCGCTCACCAGCGGCTTGATGGCACCCCGGGCGGCCAGCTCGGTGAGCTGCTCATGGCAGTGCCGGACCAGCTTCGGGTCCTTGGTGTTGTACAGGCCCCAGTGCAGGCCCAGGATCGAGTAGTTCTTCACCAGGGCGTGGTTCAGGCCCGGGCTGGGGATCGAGCCGCTGGCGAAGCCCACGACGACGATCCGCCCCTCGAAGGCGACGGCCTTGGCGGACTGGGCGTAGGCCTCGCCGCCGACGGGGTCGTAGATCACGTCGGCGCCCCGGCCGCCGGTGGCCTCCTTCACGGCGGCGACGACGTCCTCACCGCGCCGGTCGATGACCACGTCACAGCCCAGGTCCTTGGCGACGGCCGCCTTCTCGGGGCCGCCGACGACACCGATGACGGTGGCGCCGGCGGCCTTCCCGAGCTGCACGGCCGCGCTGCCGACCCCTCCCGCGGCAGCGTGGACGAGCAGGGTCTCGCCGGCTTCCAGACCGGCCCGGCGGTGCAGTCCGAACCAGCCCGTCTGGTAGCCGATGTGCAGGGCGGCGGCCTCGGCGTCGTCCAGGGCGTCCGGGGCGGGCAGGAGAGCGGCGGAGTCCGCGACGGCGTACTCGGCGAAGCCGCCGTGGGGCAGCGCCGGGTTGGCGATGACACGGCGGCCGTCCTCGGTCTCGCCGCAGATCTCCACGCCCGGCGTGAACGGCAGCGGCGGCCTGACCTGGTACTGGCCGCGGCACAGCAGGGCGTCGGGGAAGTTGATGTTCGCGGCGCGCACCTTCAGCAGGACCTGGCCGTCGCCGGGCGCGGGCGGCGCCACGTCCGCCAGGCGCATCACCGCGCTCGGCTCGCCGTTCTCGTGCACTTGCCATGCCTGCATGCGGTGCCTCCACGGGACTGCTTCGTCTGACCGGGGTCGGTTCGCATACTAAGCGGTCGCTTGCCGATCAGGGAACAGCCTCCGGGCCAAGAAGTCCCGCCCAGGGATATCTCGCGGGTCAGGACCGCTTCGGCCGCGCCCGCACGTGCATCCGCTCCCCCTGCGGCCCGAACAGGCTGAGGAACTCCACCGGCCCCTCCCCCGTCGACCCGAACCAGTGCGGCACGCGGGTGTCGAACTCGGCGGCCTCTCCCGCCGTGAGCACCACGTCGTGCTCGCCGAGCACCAGGCGCAGCTTCCCGGACAGCACGTACATCCACTCGTAGCCCTCGTGGGTGCGCGGGTCCGGCTCCTCCCTGCGCTGGGGTTCCAGCACCTTGTAGGCCTGGAGGCCGCCGGGCTGCCGGGTGAGCGGCCAGAGGGTGCGGCCGCCCATCACGATCGGCTTCGACCGCACCCGGGGATCACCGGCCGGCGGCGCCCCGACCAGCTCGTCCAGCGCCACCTGGTGAGCGCGCGCGATCGGCAGCAGCAGCTCCAGACTGGGTTTGCGCAGGCCCGACTCCAGCCGCGACAGGGTGCTGACGGAGATGCCGGTGGCCTCCGAGAGGGCCGCGAGGGTCACCTCCCGGTCCTTGCGCATCTGCCGCAGCCGGGGGCCCACGCCCGCGAGTACCTCGTCCGTCGTCATGCTCGTATTGCAGATTCGGCAAACGCGTTTGTCAATCCCGTACCGCCGGGGCGACCCTCGGCGGCGGAGGTGGTCACCATGACCGAGAAGTACGCAGTGGTCGTCGTCGGCGGGGGTGCCGCGGGCCTGAGCGCGGCGCTGGTGCTGGGGCGGGCCCGGCACCGCACGCTGGTCGTCGACGCGGGCGAGCCGCGCAACGCCCCCGCCGCCCACATGCAGGGCTACCTGTCGCGGGACGGCATGCCGCCCGCCGAGTTCCTCGCCATCGGCCGGGAGGAGATCGCGCGGTACGGCGTGGAGCTGGTGCGGGACCGGGTGGTGGACGTGGCGAAGGGAGAGGACTTCTCCGTGGTGCTGGCCGGCGGCCGGACCGTGCGGGCGCGGCGGCTGGTGGTCGCCACCGGGCTGAAGGACGAGTTGCCCGCCGTCCCCGGCGTCGCCGAGCGGTTCGGCAAGGACGTGCTGCACTGCCCGTTCTGCCACGGCTGGGAGGTGCGCGACCAGCCGTTCGGGGTGCTCGCGACCAGCCCGGCGAGCGTCCACCAGGCGCTGATCGTGTCGCAGTGGTCGAAGGACGTGCGGTTCTTCCTGCACACGGTCGCCGAGGAGGAGCTGTCCGACCAGGATCTGCGCCGGCTCGCCGCGGCCGGGGTCGACGTGGTGCCCGGGGAGGTCGCCGGGCTGGTGGTCGAGGACGACCGGCTCACCGGGGTCCGGCTCGCGGACGGTACGACGCACGCCCGCTCGGTGCTGTTCACCGCCCCGCGGCCCGTGCCGCAGACCGGCCTGCTGGAGCGGCTGGGCGCCGAGCTGCACGAGACGCCGTTCGGCGCGTACCCGGTGGTCGACGCGACCGGCCTGACGAGCGTGCCGGGCGTGTGGGCCGCGGGCAACGCGATCGGCTTCGCCGAGCAGGTCGTGCACGCGGCGAGCGGCGGCTACCGGGCGGCGTCGGCCATCGTCGGGGACCTGCTGATGACGGACCTGGACGCGGTCTGAGGGCTCCTCTCCACGACCGGCGCACCCGGCCGCCCAGGTGTAGAGGCATCGCCTCCGGTGCACCATGGCTGCATGCTGCTGCACCGGCTGGCCCGAGTGTCCCAGGAGGTCGCCGCCACCTCGGCGCGGTCCCGGAAGACGGCCCTGCTCGCGGAGCTCTTCCGGGACGCCGAGGCGGACGACGTGCCGATCGTCATCCCCTACCTGGCCGGACGGCTGCCGCAGGGCCGGATCGGCGTCGGCTGGAAGGTGCTGAGCCGCCCGGTCGAGCCGGCCGCCGAGCCGGGCCTGACCGTGCGGGACGTGGACGCCCGGCTGTCGGAGCTCGCCAAGGTGTCCGGCCCCGGCTCCCAGGCGGAACGCACCCGCCTGGTCGGGGAGTTGATGGGCGCCGCCACGGAAGACGAGCAGCGGTTCCTGCTCGGCCTGCTCACCGGTGAGGTACGGCAGGGCGCGCTGGACGCCGTCGCGGTCGAGGGCCTGGCCCAGGCGACCGGGACGCCCTCCGCGGACGTACGGCGGGCCGTGATGCTCGCCGGTTCCCTCCAGGCGGTCGCCGAGGCCCTGCTCGCGGACGGCCGGGCCGCCCTGGACCGGTTCCGCCTCACCGTCGGCCGCCCGGTCCTGCCGATGCTGGCGCACAGCGCCTCCTCGGTCGCCGAGGCGGTGGACAAGCTCGGCGCCTGCGCGGTCGAGGAGAAACTGGACGGCATCCGCGTCCAGGCGCACCGCGACGGCGACACCGTGCGCCTGTACACCCGCACGCTCGACGACATCACCGACCGACTGCCCGAAGTGACGGCCGCGGCCCTGGAGTTGCGGGGCGAGCGGTTCATCCTGGACGGCGAGGTGATCTCCTTCGACGAGAGCGGACGCCCCCGCTCGTTCCAGGAGACCGCCGGCCGGGTCGGCTCCCGCACGGACGTGGCGACGGCCGCCCGCGCGGTCCCCGTCTCCCCCGTCTTCTTCGACGCGCTCTCCGTCGACGGCCGCGACCTGCTCGACCTGCCGTTCGCCGAGCGGCACGCCGAGCTGGCGCGCCTCGTCCCGGAGCCGATGCGGGTGCGGCGCACCCTGGTGTCCGGCCCGGACGACACGCCCACGGCGGAGGAGTTCCTCGCCGAGACCCTCAAGCGCGGCCACGAGGGCGTCGTCGCGAAGGCGCTCGACGCCCCCTACAGCGCGGGCCGGCGTGGCGCGTCCTGGCTGAAGGTCAAGCCCGTGCACACCCTCGACCTGGTCGTCC